>DATJYZ010000071.1:0-6217 GCA_035499355.1 Burkholderiaceae bacterium
GCCGGGTTGATGCGCAGCGCTTCGTTGTAGTAGCGCTCGGCGCCGGCGAGATCCGGCGTCTTGGCCTTGCGCAGGCTGAAGCCCATCAGGTTGTTCCAATCGGCACTGCCGGTGTCGTTGACGCGCTTGAGCTCCTCGATCGCCTCGCTCCACTTCTTGTCCTTGATCAGGTTGCGTGCCTGCGACAGCGCGTCCGGCGTCGTCGTGGGCGTATCGGCGGCGACGCTGGCTTGTTGCACGGCCAGCGCCACCACGGCGCAGGCAATCAGACGAACGAGCGATGGTTTCATGGCCTCAGTCCTCGGGGTTGGCGGTTCGGCAGCGGCAACGCCGCGGCTCGCAGGATTTACGGAGCAGCACGCGCGGCGGACGCAGCCACGTTGGCGACGATGCGCAACGATACGGCAGCCGGCGGCGCATCACCACAGCTTGACGCAATGACCGCTGGCGACGAACGGGCCGGCGGGTGTGCGCGCGTCGCCGCCGGCCGCTTCGACGGTGACGCCCAGGCGAGCTACGCTGGAGAAGAGCTTTTCGGCGCTGTCCGGCAACGCGAGCGTCGCGGCACCTCGGGCCGGCACCTCGCCCACCAGGAAAGGCGGGCCCTCGCGCGGCAGCGCCCACAGTCGCGCCACCTGACCGGCCGGCACGTCGAGCGGCTGCAGCAGCTTGACGGCGAGCGTGTGGCCGTGGCGGCGCGAGCTCGCCAGCAACGTCGCCTGACCGGCGTCGCTGACGAGCAGGCCGACGTAGCTCGCCGGCAACGTCTCGCCCTTCGGCTCGAGGTCGAGCCACTGCGGTTGCAGGCGCAACGCCACCGAGGCCAGCAGCACACCCGCCAGCACGCCGCCGAGCAGGCGCGGGGCGAACAGGCTGCTCAGCCAACCCCAGCGCCCGGCCGCCCGCGATCGCGCGAACAGCCGCTGCTCGATCCCGTCCCAGACGCGCTCGCGCGGCGGCACGGCCGGCACCCCGGCCGCCATCACACCCAGGCGCTCCTGCCAGTGCGCGACCACCCGCATCGTCAACGGCGCTTCGCGCAGCAGCCGCTCGAAGCGCCGGCGTGCCGACCCGTGCAGCGTACCGAGTGCGTATTCGCGCGCCAGCCGGTCCAGGCGCTCGGGCTGCAAGAGGTTCACACGGTCACCCCGCGCGAGCTCAGGCAGTCCTTGAGCTTGTCGAGACCGCGCCGCACCCAGGCCTTCGCGGTGCCCAGCGGTGCGCCCATCTGCTGCGCGATCTCGCTGTGCACCAGCCCCTTGTAGTACGCCAACGCCAGGGCCTGGCGCTGCTGTGCGCCCAGCGCGGCCATGCAGGCGTCGATGTGGGCGCGGCGCAGGCTGGCGTCGAGCATCTGCTGCGGCTCCGTCGCGGGATCGGCCGGCACCTCGAAGGCATCGTCGTCGAGCGCGCCGGTGCTGCGTCGCTCGCTGGCCCCGGAGCGCAGGGCGTCGATCGACTTGTTGCGCACGATGTTGATCAACCAGGTCATCGCCGTCGCCACGCTCGGGTTGTAGCCGCGCGCGCCATGCCAGACATTGACGAAGGCTTCCTGCAGCACCTCTTCGGCGCGCTCGCGGCTGCCCAATATACGGAGCGCGATGCCCAGGAGATGCGCGCTGGTGGCGCGATACACGCGCTCGAACGCCGCGCGGTCGTGCAGCGCCACGCGGGCCATCAGCGCGCCCAGGTCGTCGGGGGCGGTCATCGGATGCTCAGAGTCGCCGGCCATCGGCGGGCGCATTGTGGCGTGCAACACGCGCGCCGGCCATCGCTGCCGGGCTTACGCCTGCCGCGCGAGCCCATGCCGTATGCTGCGCGCATGGGGCACCGGGCGGTGTCCTGGCGATGACGCTGGCAGGAGCAGTCTTTGGCAACCCCCAACTACGCCTACGAGAAACGCCAGCGCGAGCTGGCCAAGAAGCGCAAGGCCGAAGAGAAGCGCCAGCGCAAGCAGGACCGCGATGCGCAGACCCCTGCGCAGCCCGATGGCACCGCCCCGGCGCCGGCGCCGGGCACGGAACCGGCAGGCGGCTGAGGCAGGCTCGGAAACGACGAAGCCATGGCACGAGGCCATGGCTTGGTGTTGGGCCCCGGGGCCCGCGAGGCCCCGGTGACGCGTCAGATCACGCGAATGTTGGCCGCCTGCAAGCCCTTCTGGCCCTGCCGCACCTCGAACTCGACGCGCTGGTTCTCCTGCAGACTGCGGAAGCCGCCGCTGTTGCGGATCTCGCTATGGTGGGCGAACAGGTCCTTGCCGCCATTCTCGGGCTTGATGAAACCGAAGCCCTTGGCGTCATCGAACCACTTGACGACGCCGGTTTGTGTGCCCGTATCTTCTGTACTCATGGGAAATCCGATTCCTTGCGTGAAGTTGAACCATCGCGCGCGCACCATCGCGCAGCGCGAACAGAAACTCAAGGAACGTCAACCGGAACTGGGGCCGCGCGACGCGAATGGCGCGCCGGGGGCGGACACGAAGACCTTGCGAAACGGCCTCTTGCTTGTCTGTGCCGCTAATGTAGCCGCAAATTGCAAGCAGCCATGAACCGGAGCCTGTCCCTGTCGTACCGTCGCGGCGCGTTTCGAGCGGCCGCGGCTACCCTGGCGGCCGCAGCGTTGCCGGCGCTCGCCGACGACGCACCGGGCGAGCGCCGCAACTGGTTCGACGATCCGTTCGTCCAGGCGACCGCCGCCATGCCAGCCTGCCCGGCACCGGACCCGCCGCTGCTCACCCAAGAGCAGATGCGCCGCGAAGCGCACTACCGGGCCGAACGCGGCACCAGTTGCTACAACGCCGGGCGTTGCCGGCTGCCCAACGCCTACCTCTACGACAAGGAGATCGCGCCGCGGGTGGTGAAGGCGATCAGCGTCGATGGCCGTTTCGCCGACACCAGCGTATGGATCGAGGGGCAGCGCCGCTGGGTCTGGCTGAAAGGCTGCGTCGCGCGCCCTGAGCAGAAGGCCGCGCTCGAGCAATTGGTGCGCGCCATCGACGACGTCGAGGCGGTGATCGACCAGCTGCAGGTCGGCACGGCCACGTCGCCGGCGCCGTACCGCATCGCGCCGCCGCGCTGATTCATCGGCGACGGCGCGGGCTACTCGACCCTGCCGATGCGGCGCACCACGTCGGCCATCAGCGCCGCGTCGGCATCCCAGTACGCCTGGAACTGTGGCGCGTCGAGGTACTCGATCGGGCTGCCTGCCGTGCGGATGGTCTGCTGCACCTGCGGGTCCGCGGCGGCCTTGCGCGCGGCCGCGCGCAGGCGCTGCGTCACGTCGTCGTTGACGCCCGCCGGCACGAACAGCCCCGACCACTGCGCGTAGCGCACTGCATAGCCCTGGCTCGCGAGGCTCGGCACCTCCGGCAGCGACTGCAGCGGCTGATCGCCCCAGTGGGCGAGCGCGCGCAGCCGCCCGTTGCGGATGTGCTGCGCCACCGTGGACGGACCGCTGGCGATCGCGTCGACCTGCCCGCCGAGCAGCGCGATCACGGCCGGGCCGGCGCCGGTGAACGGGATGTGCACCATGCGAACGTCCGCGGCCGACTTCAGCATCTCCATCGGCACGTGCATCGTGCCGTAGTTGCCCGAGCTGCCGTAGTTGAGCGCACCCGGCCGGCGCCTCGCTTCGGCGACGAACTCCTGCAGCGTCTTCCACGGCGCATCGGCACGCACCACCAGCACGGTGGGATCTGCCGTGAAGCGCGCGATCGGCTTGAACTGGCTCAGCGTGAACGCCGGCTTGCGGTCGAACAGCTTGTCGGCTTCGGGCAGCACCGAGATCGACGACAGTGCCAGCAGCACCGTGTAGCCATCGGGCGCGGCGCGTGCGGCCAGACCCATGCCGAGCGCGCCGCCGGCGCCGGGCTTGTTCTCGATCACCACCGGCTGCCTCAGTTCGCGCGCGAGCGCGTCGGCCACCGGCCGCGCCACCGTGTCGGCCACGCCACCGGGCGGGAACGGCACGATCATCGTGATCGTGCGCTCGGGGTACTGCGCGAGCACGCTCGCGGCCGACACGCCCAGCGCCACGCCGAGCAGCCACTGCGCACCTACACGTTTCATCGCCGGGCCCTGCATGGTCGAGACGCGGGGCACTGTAGAGGCGATGCTCCAATCCGGCCATCGGGGCGATCGATATCATGCGCGCCACCTGCGGGGCGGCCGGAACAACCTCGACCATCGTTGGGACACGACGTGCAATCGTTCGACTACCTGATCATCGGCGGCGGCTCGGCCGGCTGCGTGCTCGCGGCGCGGCTGAGCGAAGACCCCACCGTGAGCGTCGCCCTGCTGGAGGCCGGCGCGCCCGACACCAGCGTGCTGATCCATTGCCCCGCCGGGCTGGCGGTGCTGGCCAAGAACGGCCAGGCCAACTGGGCGTTCGAGACGGCGCCGCAGGCCGGCCTGAACGGACGCCGCGGCTACCAGCCGCGCGGCAAGGTGCTCGGCGGCTCGAGTTCGGTCAACGCGATGGTCTACATCCGCGGTCACCGCAGCGACTACGACCACTGGGCGGCAGAAGGCAACGCCGGTTGGGGCTACGACGACGTGCTGCCATATTTCAAGCGCGCGGAACACAACGAGCGCGGCGCCGACGCCTGGCACGGCAGCGGCGGGCCGCTCAACGTGATGGACCTGCGCAGCCCCAACCGCTTCGGCCCGGTGTTCGTCGATGCCGCGCGGCAGGCCGGACACGCCGCCAACCCGGACTTCAACGCCGCCGAGCAGGAAGGCGTCGGCCTGTACCAGGTGACGCACCGCAACGGCGAGCGCTGCAGCGCCGCCAAGGCCTACCTCGCGCCGGTGCGGTCGCGGCCCAACCTGACCGTGGTCACCGACGTGCGCGTCAGCCGCGTCGTCTGCGACGGCGCGCGCGCCACCGGCGTCGAGTTCCTGCAGGCGGGCGGCAAGCAACGCTTCGCCGCCCGGCGCGAGGTGCTGGTGTGCGCCGGCGCGCTGCAGTCGCCGCAGGTGCTGATGCTGTCGGGCATCGGCCCCGGCGAGGACCTGCAGCGCCTGGGCATCGAGGTGGTCCGCGACCTGCCCGGCGTCGGCCGTCACTTGCACGATCACCCCGATGTCGTGCAGGTGGTCGACGCACCGCATCTGAAGGACCTGTTCGGCCTGTCGTTCGCCGGCATCGCGCGCGTGGTGCAAGGCATCTTCGAGTGGCGCCGTGCCCGCAGCGGCATGCTGACCACCAACTTCGCCGAGGCCGGTGGCTTCATCAAGAGCAGCCCCGGCGAGGCGATCCCCGATCTGCAGCTGCACTTCGTGATCGCCAAGCTGGTCGATCACGGCCGCAAGACGGTGTTCGGCCACGGCTATTCGTGCCACGTGTGCCTGCTGCGGCCCAAGAGCCGTGGCCGCGTCTCGCTGGTCAGCGCCGACCCGACCGCGGCGCCGCGCATCGATCCCAACTTCCTGGCCGAGCGCGACGACGTCGACCGCCTGGTGCGCGGCTTCAAGCTGATGCGCACGATCCTGTCGCAGCGCGCGCTCGCCGGCCACGCCGGCCGCGAGCTCGAGGCCTCGGCCAAGGCGCAGACCGACGAGCAGATCGAGGCCTTCATCCGCAACTACGGCGACACCATCTACCACCCGGTGGGCAGCTGCCGCATGGGCGGCGGGCCGCTCGACGTGGTCGACGCCCAACTGCGGGTGCACGGCATGCAGGGTCTGCGCGTGGTCGACGCGTCGATCATGCCGCGCATCGTCGGCGGCAACACCAACGCGCCCACGATCATGATCGCCGAGAAGGCGAGCGACCTCGTCAAGGCCGCGGCGCGCGCCTGACGCTCAGTTCCCGCAGCGCAGCTGCAAGGCGCCCACGGTGGCACCGCTCGATGCAGCGGTGACCACGGCGATCACGCGCACCACACGCCCGCCTTCGCCGGCGGCGGGTATCGCGAGGCGTTGCTGCAACTCGCCGCGCCATGGCGCGACGCTGCCGTACTGACGCACCACGAAGTCGTGGTGCAGGTGCGCGCCGCGATTCTCGCCGGCGCGCACGTCGCTGTCGTGACCGTCTTCGAGCGCGGCCCACCATAGCGACAGCGGGCCGCCCGCGTCGCCGCGCGGCTGCACGTCGAGCAGCACCTGCTCGCCGTCGCGGTGCAGCGCGATTCGAACCGTCGACGCGGGCGACGACGCAGGCAGCTGCGGCCAGCGCCGCCAATCGGCGCCGTTGACGCGCACCTGCGGCGTATAGC
>DATJYZ010000072.1:0-17844 GCA_035499355.1 Burkholderiaceae bacterium
GTCGCCGTTGTCGGCCGCGACGATCTTGTAGGGCATCAGGTTGATGTCCTTCTGCACTTCCTTCTCGGTGAACTTGCGGCCGATCAGCCGCTTGACCGCGTAGAAGGTGTGCCGCGGGTTGGTCACGGCCTGGCGCTTGGCGGATGCGCCGACGAGCACCTCGCCGTCCTCCTGGTAGGCAACGATCGACGGCGTGGTGCGGGCACCCTCGCTGTTCTCGATCACCTTGGTGGTGTTGCCCTCCATGATCGCCACGCACGAGTTGGTCGTGCCCAGGTCGATACCGATGATCTTGCCCATGTGGTGGCTCCTAATCTCGATGTGAATTCGGTTGTGTACGAGGTGTGGATAAGTCGACGCGTTTCAAGGCGGACTCACGGTCACTTCGGCGCTGCCACGGTGACCAGCGCCGGACGCAGCACGCGCTCGGCGATCAAGTAACCCTTCTGCAGCACGGCCACGATCGTGTTGGCCTCCTGGTCGGCGGGCACCATCGAGATGGCCTGATGCTGGTGCGGATCGAAGCGCGTACCGACCGGCGGATTGATCTCGACCACGCGGTTGCGCTCAAGGGCCTGGGTCAGCAGCTTCAGCGTGGCGTGGACGCCCTGAAGCAGCTGCTCGTTGCTGGCGTCGGCAATTGCCGTGGTGGACTCGAGACTGTCGCGCACCGGCAGCAGACTCTCGGCAAACGATTCGAGGGCGAACTTGCGCGCCTTGGCGACCTCCTCGTCGGCGCGGCGCCGGGTGTTCTCGGTCTCCGCCTTGGCGCGCAGGTAGGCGTCGGCTACCTCGGCGTGCTTGGCTTCCAACTCGGCCAGCCGGGCCGCGGCCGGCACGTCGGGAGCAATTGCATCGGCCGTGGCCGTAGGCCTCGCCTCCTGGCTTGGCTGTGGTTCGTTCGGTGTCATGGTCGGGATTGGCAAGACGCTTGTTCAAACCTTGGGGACGACCCGGGGTCTTTCAAGGGCCGGCTCCGTGCAGGCCCTTCATTCGTCGGTGCTGGCACTCCAGCGCCGCCAGTCGGCCAGTGCGCGTCGGTCGCGCTTGGTGGGGCGTCCTTCGGTCAACGTGGCGGCGGGCTCGGGCGCCAGCCGGCGTTGCAGCCGGGCCTGCTCGCGCGCAGCCAGGCTCTCGGCGGACTCCTCGTACAACGTTCGCGCCGTGGCCGCGTTGCCGCGTTGCGCCGACAACGCCAGGACGGTGAGTTCCTGCCGGTAGCCCGCTTGCTGCACATTCAAGCGGTCGCCGACGTGCAGGTCGCGTCCGGCCTTCGCCGGCAGGCCGTTGACCGTCACCCGGCCCAGGGTCACCTCATGCACGGCAAGCGCCCGCGTCTTGTACAGCCGCGCCGCCCACAGCCACTTGTCGAGCCGCATCGTGTCGGGCATCGGGCGCGATTGTCCGTCAACGCGGTGATCGTCGCGGTGCTGCAGTTGCCACGTCTGATGCGCTGGTGGCGCAGCCGCACGGCGGCGGCGCGCCGAGCGGCGCCTGAGGCGACACCTCAGCGCGCCGCGCCCATTGCGACGGCGCGCTCGCGTCGACGCTGCAACTCGGCCTCGGTTGGCGGCTGCGTCGGCCAGCCCTGCAGGTTGCGGATCGCCAGCTTGGCCAACGCGTCGATCCACGCCGGGTGATCGTTCAGGCACGCGATGGCGTGGAACGACTGGCCGCCCGCCGTCAGGAACGTGCTGCGGCCTTCGATGGCGATCTCCTCGAGCGTCTCCAGGCAGTCGGCGGTGAAGCCGGGGCACAGCACGTCGACTCGCTCGATGCCCCCGCGCGCCAGCTTGCGCAGGGTGGCATCGGTGTACGGCTCGAGCCAGCGCGCGCGGCCGAATCGGCTCTGGAAGGTGACGACATACTCCCCGGCCTTCAGGCTGAGCCGTTCGGCCAGCAGGCGCGCCGTCGTCTGGCATTGGCAATGGTAGGGGTCGCCGAGCGACAACGAGCGCGCGGGCAAGCCGTGGAAGCTCAGCACCAGCATGCGGCCGCGGCCCTCGCGCATCCAGTGCTCGCTGACCCGTGCGGCGAGTGCGGCGACATAGCCTTGATCGTCGTGGAACTGGTTGACGATCCGCAGTTCGGGGACGCGTCGGACGCGGCGTGTCCAATCCGTCACCGCGTCGAGCGTGCTCGCGGTGGTGGCGGCCGAGTACTGCGGGTACATGGGGACAATCAGGATCCGCGTCGCGCCCTGCGCCTTCAGTGCGTCGAGGGCGCTGGCGATCGACGGCTGCCCGTATCGCATCGCCCACTGCACCGGCACTGCGTGCCCGCGTTCACCGAGCGAGCCGAGCAGGCGCAGCGCCTGCAGGCGGGTCCACGTCGCCAGCGGCGAGCCTTCCGGGGTCCAGATGGCGGCGTACTTGGCGGCCGATTTCGCGGGCCGCGTGCGCAGGATCACGCCATGCAGGAGAGGCCACCACAGCGCGCGCGGAATCTCCACCACGCGCGGGTCGGCCAGGAACTGCGCGAGGTACTTGCGCACCGCGGCCACTGTCGGCGCGGCGGGCGTGCCGAGGTTGGTGAGCAGCACCGCGGTGCGCTCGGGGCGATCGTGCGCGTACGCGGGCTCCGCGGCGAACATCAAGCCAGGTGCGGCACGGTGTCGACGATCGACAGCACGTCGAAGCGGATGCTCGGCGACGTGGCATCGGCCGGTGCCCCGCCCAGCCCGATCACGCCGTGGCCGTGCAGCGTGCAACTGCCGCGGCGCAGGGTGATCAGCTCGTCGGAGCCACCGAAGCGCACGTAGGTGCCGTTGTAGCTCATGTCGGTGAGCTGAAAGGTGCCGCCGGTCCAGTCGATGCGTGCGTGCGAGCGCGATACCTTCGAGTCGTCGAGGCGGAAGGTGGCTTGCGGGCTGCGCCCGAGCACCACCGGCAGGTGCTCGGCGGCGTACACGCGCACCTGGTCCTGCCAGGCGAGGCGAATGCCTTCGGGGTCGGGGGTGGGCTCCACCGGGCCGAACTGCGTTGCCGGCGCGGCGTCGGCATGGCGGCGCAGGCCCAGCACGTGCACCTGCACCGGCTCGGCGCGGCCGCGCAGGTGCATCCAGTCGAGGCTGCGAAAGCGCGAGCGCTGGCTGGCCGGTAGGTCGGCCAGCACGCCGGCCGTCACCAGCGTCTCGTTGTCGCCGGCGTGATCGAGTAGCCGTGCCGCCACGTTGACGGCGTCGCCAAAGCAGTCGCCAGCCATCTCGACGACCTCACCGCGAGCCAGCGCCACTTGCAGCCGCAGCCCGCGCAGGCCCGCGGACGCGCCATGCTCGCGCCCGCGCGACACCAGGTGCTCGAGTTCGTCGTGCATCTGCGCTGCCGATTTCAGGCCGGCCTCGGAGGCATCGAACAGCGCCATCAGGCCGTCGCCCAGCGTCTTGATCAACTGCCCGCCGCACGACGGCACCGTGCGCGCCATCGCGGTCACGGTGTGGGTGACGACCGTCGTGGCTTCGGCGTTGCCCAGGGTCTCGTACAACGACGTGCTGCCGCGCAGGTCGGCGAACAGGACAGTGCGCTCGGAGATCCGCGTCATGTCCGGCGCAGTGTAAACCCGAGCGCCGAGCGGCCTACAGGTTGTCGAGGTAAGTCCGCAGCTTGTCCGACCGGCTCGGGTGCTTGAGCTTGCGGATCGCCTTGGCCTCGATCTGCCGGATGCGCTCGCGCGTGACGTCGAACTGCTTGCCGACTTCCTCGAGCGTGTGGTCGGTGGACATCTCGATGCCGAAGCGCATGCGCAGCACCTTGGCCTCGCGCGGCGTCAGCGAATCGAGGATGTCCTTCACCACGTCACGCAGGCCGGCCTGCATGGCTGCGTCGACCGGGGCCACGTTGTTGGTGTCCTCGATGAAGTCGCCGAGATGCGAGTCGTCGTCGTCGCCGATCGGCGTCTCCATGGAGATCGGCTCCTTGGCGATCTTCATGATCTTGCGGATCTTGTCCTCGGGGATCTCCATCTTCTCGGCCAGCGTGGGTGCGTCGGGCTCGAAGCCGAACTCCTGCAGGTGCTGGCGCGAAATGCGGTTCATCTTGTTGATGGTCTCGATCATGTGCACCGGGATGCGGATGGTGCGTGCCTGGTCGGCGATCGAGCGCGTGATGGCCTGGCGGATCCACCACGTGGCGTAGGTCGAGAACTTGTAGCCACGGCGGTATTCGAACTTGTCCACGGCCTTCATCAGGCCGATGTTGCCCTCCTGGATCAGGTCGAGGAACTGCAGACCGCGGTTGGTGTACTTCTTGGCGATCGAGATCACGAGGCGCAGGTTGGCCTCGATCATTTCCTTCTTGGCGTCGCGCGAGGCCTTCTCGCCCTCGTTCATGCGCTTGTTGATCTGCTTGAGGTCCTCCAGCGGCACCACCGCGCGGCCCTGCAGGTCGATCAGCTTCTGCTGCAGCTCCTGGATCGGCGGCAGGTTGCGCACCAGCACCACGCTGTACGGCTTGCCGGCGGCGATCTCCCGCTCGGCCCACTTGAGGTTGAGCACGTTGGGCGGGAAGGTCTTGATGAAGTGGTCCTGCGGCATGCCGCACTTGTCGACCACGATCTTGCGGATCTCGCGCTCGTAGCGGCGCACGTCGTCGACCTGCGAGCGCAGGATGTCGCACAGCCGCTCGATCGTCTTGACCGTGAAGCGGATCGTCATCAGGTCGTCGGAGATCGCGCGCTGCGCCTTGTCGTAGGCCGGCGAGCGGTAGCCTTCCTTCTGGAAGGCCTTGCTCATCTTGTCGAAGTGCTGGGCCAGCGTCGCGAACTTGACCAGCGCCTGTGCCTTCAGCTCCTCGAGCTTCTTGGTCAGCGCCTTGCTGCCGCCCTGGCCGTCGTCGTCGTCTTCCTCGTCGAACTCGTCGAAGTCTTCCTCGGCCACGTAGTCGTCGGCCTCGTCGTCCGAGACGAAGCCGTCGACCGCCTCGGAGATCTGCATCTCGCCGTCGGCGATCTTCTTGGCCAGCGACAGGATCTCGTTGATGGTCGTCGGCGAGGCGCTGATGGCGTACATCATGGCCTGCAGGCCGCCTTCGATCCGCTTGGCGATCTCGATCTCGCCCTCGCGCGTCAGCAGCTCGACCGAGCCCATCTCGCGCATGTACATGCGCACCGGGTCGGTGGTGCGGCCGAACTCGGAGTCGACCGTCGACAGCGCGGCTTCGGCGGCTTCCTCGGCCTCTTCCTCGGTCGCGGTGGTGGTGTTGCCGCCGGCGATCAGCAGCGTCGCCGCGTCGGGTGCCTGCTCGTAGACCGCGATGCCCATGTCGTTGAGCATCGAGACGATCGCCTCGATGATCTCGTTGTCGACCAGTTTCTCGGGCAGGTGGTCGTTGATCTCCTGGTGCGTCAGGAAGCCGCGCGTCTTGCCCATCTTGATGAGCGTCTTCAACTCCTGGCGGCGCTTGGCGACTTCTTCTTCGGTCAGCGTGGCTTCGTCGAGACCGAATTCGCGCATCAGCGCGCGCTCCTTGGCGCGCGACACCTTCATGCGCAGCGGCTTGGCCTTTTCTTCCTTCGCAGCCTCGGCGACTTCGGCATCGGCTTCGGTGTCGAGTTCGGTGTCGATGTCGTTGAAGTCCTCTTCGGCCTGACCTGGCTTCTGTGCGTCCTTGCCGTTGCGCTTGCCCTTGGGTGGCGGCGCCGCATGCTTTCCGGCCGGCTTGGCGAGCGGCTTGGTCGTGGCTGCGCCCTTGGCCGGCGCGGTCGACTTGACGGGCGCTGCGCCAACCTTGCCGGGCTTGGTCGGCGCGGGCGCCTGACGAGCGCTCGGCTTGCCGTGGGCGACGTGCTTGGGCGCTGGCGCGGCAGGCTTGGCAGTCCGCTTCGGCGCTTCGGCGTGTGCCTTGGCGGTCGTCTTCGGCTTGGCCTTGGTGGCGGGCTTGGCAGCAGGCTTTTTCGCGTTCATGCGGGCAGTTCCTCTATCGGGTAGCTACGGGCGGTAGGCCAAACCTCAATGGGCCGTCGAACCGATGTCCGAACGCGCGCGAACCCGCGCCGCGGCCCCTGGCCACGGGCGGGAGAGGTCTCAGGCAGGCAAGTTCGCGTGAACGCTTGGAAGCCGGGCAACGCCTGGAGGGATGAGTGGCCAATCGATCGCCCCGTGTCGCGGGGGGCCGGGTCCCTGCCCAATCGGGTCAGCGCTGCTGTCACTCTTGCCGCTGCAACGAATTGCGGATTATCGCCGAAGTGGCGACGCCGCGTCAAAGGCGGTTGGGTTGCCGCATCACCGCCTGCTTCACGCCGTCGCTGTGCTCCTGTTCCTTCGCCTTCGCCAGGTTCTCGATCAAGCGCTCCAGCTCGGGCAGCCCGTACGTGGTTGGGACTTCCGCACCGTCGACCAGGCCGCGCGCCTTGCCCGCCCAGTCCCCCAGCTCCGCGGCCTGCAGGTCCTCGCGAAGGGCCGGCCAGGGCTGGGGGCCGTGGTTCTCCAGGTGCCGATCGAGCCAGCGCAGCAGATCGCCATGCCACGAATCGAGTGCCAGCAGCACCTCGCGATGGTGCGCCGACACCTCGTGCCAGAGCTGGCTCTCCGCCAACAGGCCGGCCACGATGTGATTGGCGGGCGAGGGGAGTTTCGGTCCCGGACGCAGGCGACGAACCTCGGGCGCCGCTCGGTGATCCGACGGCGAGCGGGGCGACGGCCGTCGCAGGGTCGTCGCCCGGCCCCAGATCCGGGCCAGCTCCGCCACCGCCATGCGCCCTCGCTCGGCCAAGGCGTCGAGCAATTGCGCGCGCAGCACACCTTCCGGCAGGGCATCCCACAACGGCCGTGCCTGGCTCAGCATGCGGGCACGGCCCTCCGCGGTGTCGAGATCGCACTCCTGCGCGGCGTGCTCGAGCAGCTGTCGCGACAACGGAACGGCTTCGGCGACCGCGCGGGCGAATGCGTCGGCGCCCAACTCGCGCACGTACGAGTCCGGGTCGTGCTCCGGCGGCAGGAACAGGAACCGCACGCTGCGCAGGTCGGTGGCATGCGGCAAGGCGGCCTCCAGGGCACGCCCGGCGGCGCGCCGTCCGGCGGCGTCGCCGTCGAAGCTGAACACCACGTGATCGGTGAAGCGAAACAGCTTGGCCACGTGCTCGGGGGTGCAGGCGGTGCCGAGCGTGGCCACCGCCTGGGCGAAGCCCGACTGGGCCAGCGCCACCACGTCCATGTAGCCTTCGACCACCAGCGCGTAACCGGCCTCGCGCAGCGCCGCCCGGGCTTCATAGAGCCCGTACAGCTCGCGGCCCTTGACGAAGAGCGGTGTCTCGGGCGAGTTGAGGTACTTGGGTTCGCCGTCGTCGATCACCCGGCCCCCGAAGCCGATGACCTCGCCGCGTACCGAGCGGATCGGGAACATCACGCGATCGCGAAAGCGGTCGTAGCGTTTCTGATCTTCGCTGCCCTCGTCGCCCTGCACGATCACCAGCCCCGCCTCGACCAGCAGCGGATCGTCGTAGCGCGGGAACACACTGGCCAGGGCGCGCCAGCCCGGGCTGGCGTAGCCGAGCCCGAAGCGCGCGGCGATCTCGCCGGTGAGCCCACGACCCTTCAGGTACTCGATCGCGCGCGGCGACGCCTTGAGCGACGCCTTGTAGTGCTCGGCGGCACGCGTCAGCACGTCGGTCAGCGTTTGGCGCTTGGCGCGCTGCTCGGCCGCTCGCGCCTGTTCTTCCGGGCTCGCGTCGTTGTCGGGCACGGTGATGCCGACCCGCTGCGCCAGCTCACGCACCGCGTCCATGAACGGCAGGCCCTGGTTCTCCATCAGGAAGCGGATCGCGTCGCCGTGCGCTCCGCAGCCGAAGCAGTGGTACGTCTGGCGGCTCGGGCTGACGGTGAAGCTCGGTGACTTCTCGCCGTGGAACGGGCACAGGCCCTTGTGCACGCTGCCCGCGCGCTTGAGCTCGACGTGTCGGCCGACGACCTCGAGGATGTCGACTCGCGACACCAGTTCCTGGATGAATCCGTTGGGCAGCACCCCGGCAGTCTAGCGGCGCCACCGCGGCGTTCCGCGCCGCCGATCGGCACGGTGGTGCTAGCGCGGGCGCGGGCCGACAGCCGGGGCCGATGCGGCGCTGGAAGGTGCCACGCTGCCGGCGGGCGCAATGGCGAACAGGCCCTTCCACTCCCGGATCCAGCGCGCCAGCTCGGCGGCCGGCATCGGTGCGGCGATGCCGGCGCCCTGGCCGACTTCGCAACCCATCTCGAGCAGGGTGCGCGCCTGCGCCGGGGTCTCCACCCCTTCGGCCACCGCGACGCACGAGAACGTGCGCGCCAGGCTGATCACGCCTTCGACGATGGCGCGGTCCTGCGTGTCGTTGAGCATGTTGTGCACGAACGAGCGATCGATCTTCAGCACCTGCACCGGCAAGCGCTTCAGGTAGGTGAGGGTGGAGTAGCCGGTGCCGAAGTCATCGAGCGCGAAGCGCACGCCGAGCGTGGCGCAGCGCTCGAGCAGCATCGAGGTGTAGGCCACGTCGGCCAGCGCGGCGGTCTCGAGCACCTCGAGCTCGAGCCTCGGGCCGAGCGGCCGCGCGTGGCGCGCCAGGAGCTCGGTCAGACGTTGCACGAAGTCCGGCTCCTGCAGGTGGCGTGCCGATACGTTGACGCTGACCGACAGATCGAGCCCCTGGTCGAGCCAGCGCTCCAGCTGGTTCAGCGCCTGGCCGAGCACCCAATCGCCGACCCGCGCCGACAGCCCGGTGTGCTCGATCAACGGCAGGAACTGACCCGGTGGCACCACGCCATGCTCCGGATGTTCCCAGCGCAACAGCGCTTCGGCGCCGAGCACGGTGCCACGGCGCAGATCGACCTTCGGTTGGTAGTACAGCCGCAGCTCCTGGCGGTCGAGCGCCTCCTGCACGCGGCCGAGCGCCAGCACGCGCTCTTCGGCGCGGCGGTTGTGTTCGGGGTCGAAGAAGAGGTAGCCGTTGCGCCCGGCCTGCTTGGCGCTGTACATCGCATGGTCGGCGTGGCGCAGCAGCGTGTCGGGGTCGCTGTGGTCGATCGGGAACACGGTGGCGCCGACGCTCGCGGTCATCGCGGTGGGCGGCGAGTGCGCGTCGACCGTGTACGGCTGCGCGATGACGCGCAGCACGCGCTCCACGGCAAGTCGCGCCTCCTCGACGGTGTCGGCGCGCAGCAGCAGCACGAACTCATCGCCGCCGAGCCGGGCCGCCACGTCCGACCAGGTGGCGTGGGCGCGCAGCGCGCTGCGCAGGCGGGCGGCGAGTTCCACCAGCAGACGATCGCCGGCCGCTCGGCCGTGACGCTCGTTGATCTCCTTGAAGTGATCGAGGTCGATGTAGCACACGGCCAGCAGGTGGCCCTCGCGCTCGCTGGCCGCCAGGGCCTCGTGCAGCAGCTGCGTCAGGCGGGCGCGGTTGGGCAGCCGCGTCAACTCGTCGAAGTGCGCCTGCCGCTCGAGGCGCTCGCGCTGCAGCCGTTGCTCGGTGATGTCCGACACCATCAGCACGCGGTAGCGCACCGCGCCTTCGGGGTCGGGCACCGTGAACACGCTCAGGTGCAACGCGCAAGGGTCGCCGTTGCGGCGGCGCTCGACCACCTCGCCGCTCCAGTGGCCAAGGCTGCGCAGGCCAGCCCAGATGGCGCTTTGCTGCTGGCGCGTGATGGCGTCGGTGGCCGAGGAGCTGAGCAGCGTCGGCACGGTGCCGATCAACTCCTCGCGCGAGACGCCGGTGATTCGGCTGTAGGTCGGGTTGACGTCGAGGATGCGCAGGTCGGCGTCGACGATGACGAGGCCCTCGTGCAGGTTTTGGAACAGGCTGCTCGAGAGCCGCTCGCGGTCTTCGGCGCTGCGCTGCTCCTGCACGTCGGACAGCGTGGCCACCAGGCGCGTCGGGCGCTGCTCGGGGTCGCGCGCTGCGACCGCGATGCGTAGCTCGAACCACGGCCAGGCGTCGCCGACGCGAATGCGGGCCTGTCGCCACACCGAACGGTGCGCCGGGTCGTCGAGCGAGTCGATGGCCTCTCGCAGTTCGTTGCGATCGTCGCCGTGCACGCGCGCCAGCCAGTCATCGAGCGTCGAGGTTCGGCTGCCATCGGGGTCGCCAAGCAGGCTGCGCCAGCGCGGCGAGGTGTAGGCGACGCCGGCGCCGAGCGGCCAGTCGGCGACCCCGAGGTCGGCGCTGGTCAGCGCGAGTTCGAAGCGTTGGGCCGCCAGGCGCGCCCGGCCCACGAATACATGCACCAGCAGCACCAGCGCTTGCGCCAGCGCGAGGCAGGCCCACATCGAGCGCATGCCGAGCGTCGACGCCACCTGACCGAGCGCGCGCGAGCCCCCCGCCAGCAGCCCGACCGTCAACAGCGCCATCACGCCGAGTCCGGCAGCCGGCAGCGCGAGCCCGCTGCGCAGCGCCAGCCACGCCAATGCCACCAGTGGCAGCACCGCCAGCGGCAACAGGCTGAGCCGGCCATTGGCCAGTGCGTCGATCACCAGCCCGAGCGACAACGCGATCGCCAGCAGCAGCGCAGCGTCGCCGATCCAGCGCGGCGAACCGAAGCCGGGCAGTGCGATGCGCGGCAGCGCGAGCAACGCGACACCCACCACCAGCAGCCCGGTGGCCTCGCCGAACCACCAGGCCAGCCAGGCGCCGGCGACGTCGAGCATGGAGATGCGCCCGGCGAGCATCAGCCAGGTGGCCGCGTTGGCTGCGCTCAGCACCGCACCACCGCACACCACGGCACCGAGCAGCAGCCAGAGGTCGCGCGGGTGCTCGAGGCGGTCGTCGAAGCCCGCGCGGCCCAGCCAGAACGCGGCGATGCAGGCACCGAGCGCCTGACCCGTCGCCAGCGCCAACGCCAGCGACCATGGCGCACCGGCCCAGATGAAACCTCCGGCCAGCCCAAGCCACACACCCGGCGTCACCGCGGGCCCCCAGCGCATCAAAGCGGCCCACGCCAGGCCGATCGCTGGTGCGAAGGTGGCGATCAGCCGATGCTCGTCGGCGGTGGTGGCGCCCAGCCGCGTGAGCAGCAGGCAGACCAGCAACAGCAGCCCATTGCGGGCCAGCCCGGCCCAGCGCGGCTCGGCGCGTGCCATGGAATCGGCCGTCGCCACGGCGTGGCTCAGCAGCGTGGTGCGATCACACCGCGAAGTCGCTCAACGAGCGGCCCTGCGCCAACGCCGCCTGCAACCACTTCGGCTGCAGGCCGCGACCGCTCCAGGCGTTGCCGGTGGCGGGATCGCGGTATTTGACCGGGACCTTGCTGCCCTTGCGCGGACCGGCCTTGGCCTTGCCTGCGCCAGACTTGGCCGCACTGGCGCGGCCACCGAGGTCGGCGGCCGTCAAGCCATGCTGCGCCATCAATTGCCGGATCTGCTCGATCGCGGCCGCGCGCTCATGGTTTTGCGCTTCGGCGATGCGCTTCTCCAGCGCTGCCTTCTGGGCCATCAACTCGGCCAGACTGGACATAAGACCCCCCGGGTACTGCGAACCGGGTCAATATAACCAACGGGTCAGTATCCAAATACAGGGTTTTCGCAGGCGTCGGGCGCCGGGAACTGCAGGTGAATCATGCGGCTGCACCGCACGTAAACCTTCACGGCTCGACGCCGCCACCGGCGCGACCACCGTTTGACGACGATTACTTGGTCGGAGCGACATACCCAGCCGGCTTATCGGCCCCGCCGCCGAACAGAAATTGCTCCATCTGGCGCGCCAGATACTGCCTTGCGCGCTGGTCGGCGAGATTCAGACGGTTTTCATTGACCAGCATCGTCTGGTGCTTGAGCCACATCGCCCAGGCGTCCTTGCTGATCTCGTTGTAAATGCGCTTGCCGAGCTCGCCCGGGTAAGTGGGAAAGTCCAATCCGTCGGCGTCCTTCTTCAGATACGCGCAGTGAATCGTGCGTGCCATGGGTGTGCTCCGTTGTTCGCGATCGCGCTGCGAAGGGGTCAGGCCAGACGCTTGACCAGCACCTGCGAGCGGCGATCCCAGTTGTACTTGCGCTTGCGCGCCTCCGGCAGCCAGTCGGCATCGACCTGCTGGAAGCCGCGTTTGATGAACCAATGCATGGTGCGCGTGGTCAGCACGAAGATGCTCTCCAGCCCAGCGGACTTGGCCCGCTGCTCGATGCGCTTGAGCAGACGTTCTCCGTCGCCCTGGCCCTGCACGTTGGGAGACACGGTCAGCGCCGCCATCTCGGCAGTGCGTGCTTCGGGATACGGGTAGAGCGCCGCGCAGCCGAAGATCACGCCGTCGTGCTCGATCACCGTGTAGTAGGCGATGTCGCGTTCGATCTCGGTGCGGCCGCGCTTGACCAGCGTGCCGTCGCGCTCGAACGGCTCGATCAGCGCCAGGATGCTGCTCACGTCGTCGGGGCCGGCCTCGCGCAGCGTCTCGAGCTTCTCGTCGACCACCATCGTGCCGATGCCGTCGTGCGTGAACACCTCCTGCAGGATCGCGCCGTCGACGGCAAACGGCAGGATGTGCGAACGCTCGACCCCTTCCTCGCACGCGCGCACGCAATGGCGCAGGTAGAACGCGGCATTGCCAGGCTGGTCGGGCGAGTTCAGCTGGGTCAGCAGCCGCTTGGCGTCGATCAGGGCGAGCTCGGTGTCGATGTCCGACTCGGGGTCGTCGGCCTTCTCGCGGATGCCCGGCACCTCGGTGACGAACAGCAGCTTGTCTGCCTGCAGGGTGATGGCGGCCGAGGTCGCCACGTCCTCCATCATCAGATTGAAGGCTTCGCCGGTCGGCGAGAAGCCGAACGGCGACAGCAGCACCACCGCGCCGCTGTCGATCGCGCGGCGCACCGTGGCCGCATCGACCCGACGCACGACGCCGCTGTGCATGAAGTCGACGCCGTCGACCACGCCCACCGGCCGTGCGGTGAGGAAGTTGCCCGACACCACGCGCACGGTGGCATTGGCCATCGGCGTGTTGGGCAGTCCCTGCGAGAACGCGGCTTCGATCTCGAAGCGCAGCTGGCCGGCGGCCTCCTGCGCGCAGTCGAGTGCCACCTCGTCGGTGATGCGCTGGCCATGCGAAAAGCGCGACGTGTGTCCTTTCGCCCTCAGCTGCTCGTTGACCTGCGGCCTGAAGCCGTGCACGAGAACGAGCTTGATGCCCATCGCGTGCAGGATCGCCAGGTCTTGCACGAACGCGTTGAGCTTGCCGGCCGCGATCGCTTCACCGACCAGGCCGACGACGAAGGTCTTGCCATGGTAGGCGTGGATGTACGGCGCGACCGCGCGGAACCAGGGAACGAAGGTGTGCGGGAAGACGGCGCTCATGTCAGTGCCGAGTGGCTGCCCGAAGGCACTGATGCGCTGCCTCGAAGGGCTGCGAACGAAGCGAGGATGAGGGCAGTTTCATCTCAGCGCGATTGTGCCGCAGCGTCGCTGCTGCACCGGCAGCGGTGCCGCGCGCGTATCATCCGCGCCCCGTGAACGTGCCGCCGTCGTACCCGAACGTGTCAGCCGGTGCACGCGCGGGTAACCCGATCCCGCCGATCACCTACCCCGAGGCGCTGCCGGTCAGCGCGCGACGCAGCGAAATCGCGCGTGCGATGCGCGAACATCCGGTGGTCATCGTCTGCGGCGAAACGGGCTCGGGCAAGACGACGCAGCTGCCGAAGATCGCGCTCGAGCTCGGCCGTGGCATCGGCGCGGGGGGCAGCGGTCTGATCGGCCATACGCAGCCGCGTCGCATCGCCGCCTCGAGCGTGGCCAAGCGCATCGCCGAGGAGTTGGGCTCGCCGCTCGGCGACGTGGTCGGCTACAAGGTGCGCTTCCAGGATCGCTTGCAGCGCGGTGCGTCGGTCAAGCTGATGACCGACGGCATCCTGCTGGCGGAGACGCAGGGCGACCCCGAGCTGCGCGCCTACGACACCCTGATCGTCGACGAGGCGCACGAGCGCAGCCTGAACATCGACTTCCTGCTCGGCTACCTGAAGGCCTTGCTGCCGCGGCGGCCCGACCTGAAGCTGGTGGTGACCTCGGCCACCATCGACGCCGACCGGTTCGCACAGCACTTCGCCTCGGCGCGCGGCCCGGCCCCGGTGATCCAGGTGTCGGGACGGCTCTTTCCGGTGGAGCAGCGCTGGCGGCCATTCGAGTGGGACGGCGCCCCCGAAGCGACCTCGTCGCCGGCCCCCCTAGGGGGCGCGCCGCCCTTGGGGCGGCCCGGACGGCCCCGCGACCGCGACCTCAACGACGCGATCGCCGACGCGGTGGACGAGCTGTGGCGCGGTGCGGCCGATGGCGACATCCTCGTCTTCCTGCCCGGCGAGCGAGAGATCCGCGAAGCTGCCGACCACCTGCGCAAGCACCTGGCGAGCACGCGCCGCGGCGGGGCGCCGGCTGACATCCTGTCGCTGTACGCGCGGCTGTCGCAGGCCGAACAGGACCGCGTGTTCGAGCCGCACGCGGCGCGCCGCATCGTGCTGGCCACCAACGTGGCCGAAACGTCACTGACGGTGCCTGGCATCCGCTACGTGATCGACTCCGGCCTGGCGCGCGTCAAGCGCTACAGCTACCGCAGCAAGGTCGAGCAGCTGCTGGTCGAGCCGATCTCGCAGGCGGCGGCCAATCAGCGCGCGGGGCGCTGCGGCCGCGTGGCCGACGGCGTCTGCATCCGTCTGTACGACGAGCGAGGCTTCGCGTCGCGGCCGCGCTTCACCGACCCGGAGATCCTGCGCTCGTCCCTGGCCGGCGTGATCCTGCGCATGAAGGCGCTGCGGCTCGGCGCGGTGGAGGAGTTTCCGTTCATCGAACCACCGCCGCGCAAGGCGATCGCCGACGGCTACGCGCTGCTCGCCGAGTTGAACGCGGTGGACGATGCCAACGAGCTGACCGCGATCGGACGCGAGCTGTCGACGCTCCCGCTCGACCCGCGCGTCGGCCGCATGATCCTCGAGGCGCGCGAGCGCCAGGCGCTGCACGAGGTGCTGATCATCGCGTCGGCCTTGAGCGTGCAGGACGTGCGCGACCGACCGCTCGAGCACGCGCAGGCGGCCGACGAGAAGCACAAGCTGTTCGACGACGAGAAGTCCGAGTTCGTCGGTCATCTCAAGCTGTGGCGCTGGATCGAGCAGGGTCGCGGCGAGCACGGGCACGCCGGCAAGGCGACCGACACGCATCGCCTGAGCAATCGCCAGCAGGAGCAGCGCCTGCGCGACCAGTTCGTGAGTCCGCGTCGCGTGCGCGAGTGGCGCGACATCCACTCGCAGCTGCACACCGTGGTGGCCGAGCACGGCTGGCGTCTCAACGGCACGCCGGCCACCTACGAACAGATCCACCTGTCGATGCTGGCGGGACTGCTCGGCAACGTGGGGTGCAAGAGCGACGATGACGACTGGTACCTGGGCGCGCGCGGCATCAAGTTCTGGCGCCATCCGGGCGCACACTTGAGCAAGAAGCCGGCGCGTTGGCTGATCGCCGCCGAGCTGGTCGAGACCACGCGCCTCTACGGTCGCGGCCTTGCCGCCATCGAGCCGCAGTGGATCCCCGGCGTCGCCGGCCACCTGCTGAAGACGCAGTTGCTCGAGCCTCATTGGGAGAAGAAGGCCGCCGAGGTGGTGGCGCTTGAGCGTGCCTCGCTGTACGGCATCGTCGTCTACAACGACCGCCGCGTGAACTACGCGCAGGTCGACCCGGACGGAGCGCGCGAGATCTTCATCCGGCAGGCGCTGGTCGAGGGCGACTGGGACGCCAAGCTGCCGTTCCTCGTGCACAACCGCAAGTTGATGCGGCAGGTCGAGGAGCTGGAGCACAAGTCGCGCCGGCAGGACGTGCTGGTCGACGACGAGCTGATCTTCGCCTTCTACGACCAGCAGTTGCCGAAGGACGTGTGCTCGGGCGCCACGCTCGAGCGCTGGTACCGGCTCGAGGTCAAGCGCCAGCCGCAGCTGCTGCAGCTGACGCGCGACGAGCTGATGCGCCACGAGGCAGCCGGCATCACCACCGCGGCGTTCCCCAGAGTGCTACGCCTGGGCGGCATCGACTGCGCCGCGGACTATCTGCACGCCCCCGGCGATGCCAGGGACGGCCTGACGGTGACGGTGCCGATCTACGCGCTCAACCAGGTGAGCGACGAGCGCTGCGACTGGCTGGTGCCAGGCATGCTGCGCGACAAGGTGCAGGCGCTGTTGAAGAGCCTGCCGCAACGCCCGCGCTCGCGCCTGGTGCCGTTGCCCGACAGCAGCGCCGAGTTCTGTGAGCTGACGCCGTTCGCGCACGGCGACCTGGTCGAGGCGCTGCTGAAGTTCGTGCGCGAACGCACCAAGCTCGCGGTGCAACGCGCCGACTTCAAGCTCGACGGCGTGCCGCCCCATCTGTTCATGAACCTGCGCGTCGTCGACGAGCATGGTCGCCAGCTGGCGACGGGCCGCCATCTGGCGGCGTTGAAGGCGCAATGGGGCGCACAGGCGCGCAGCGCCTTCCAGGCGCTGGCGGGTCTGACGCGCGATTCGGCCCCGCCACCGGCGGCCGCGCCCACCCCATCGACGAACCGACCGAACGTGGTGCGCGCGGCTGGTGCCGCGGCGACTGCAGCGTCGTCGACGGAGCGCCACACGGCGTGGACCTTCGGCGAACTGCCCGAGCTGATGGAGGTGCGCAAGGGGGGCCAGACGATGGTGGGCTTTCCGGCGCTGATCGACCACGGCGATCACGTCGCGATCGAGGTGTTCGACGAGCCCGACACCGCCGCGGCCAAGCATCGCGCCGGACTGCGCCGGCTGCTCGCGCTGCAGCTGCGTGAGCCGCTGAAGTATCTGGAGAAGAGCATTCCCAGCCTGCAGACGATGGGTGCCGCGTTCATGCCGCTGGGCACGATCGAGGAGTTGCGCGGGCAGATCGTCGATGTGGCGCTCGATCGCGCCTTCCTCGTCGAGCCGCTGCCGCACGATGCAGCGTCGTTCCAGGCTCGGCTCGAGGAAGGGCGCGCGCGGCTGGTGCTGGTGGCGCACGAGGTGGCCCGCCAGGCGGCCGTGGTGCTGGGCGAGTTCGCCGCTGCCTCGCGCAAGTTGCGCGATGCCAGGCCGGCCAAGGAGGTGGCCGACGACGTATCGGGGCAGTTGGCACGACTGTGCGGCAAGCGATTCCTGGTCGAAACGCCCTGGCCCGCGCTGCAGCAGCTGCCGCGCTACCTGAAGGCGGTCACGCTGCGGCTGGACAAGCTGCGCAGCGATCCGGCGCGCGATGCCGCGCGCCAGGCCGAGCTGCGCCCGCTCGAGCAACGCTATGCGCGCCGCTTGGCCGACTTGCGCGGTGCGCGCGATGTCCGGCTCGACGAGTACCGCTGGTTGCTCGAGGAGTTGCGCGTCAGCCTCTTTGCGCAGGAGCTGCGCACGCCGCAGCCGGTGAGCGTGAAGCGGCTGGAAAGGGCGTGGCAGCAGCTTTCTAGCTGAAGCCACGCCTTTCGGCGAAGGCTGACCTCTGCCCGAAGGGCATGTCATGCCGGAACCACAAGGCATGGGCCCAGCTGTCGAGCTGAGCCCATGTCTTGAGCAACGCGCCGCAATTGCCTACAGTGCGCCCGAGTGCGGCGCGGTGCCGCGAGGACGGGGAACCCACATGCACTACGTCTGGATGGCGATCGTCGGCTTCGTGGTCGGCCTGATCGCGCGCGCCATCATGCCCGGTGATCAAAAGCTCGGAATGATCATGACGGCGGTGCTCGGCATCGTTGGCTCGCTGGTCGCCGGTTTCCTCGGACAGGCCATCGGCTGGTACCCCGAGGGCCACCCGGCGGGCTTCATCGCCTCGGTGGTGGGTGCGCTGATCGTGCTCTTCGTCTACATGAAGTTCATCGCGAAATCCGGCGGCTCGAGCGGCTCGTCGACCTGAGCCGCCCGATCCGCTCTCAACGCTACGCCGGAACCGACGGCAGGCCGGCGA
>DATJYZ010000073.1:0-22291 GCA_035499355.1 Burkholderiaceae bacterium
GCGTCGAGCTTGTCGCCAAGCTGCACGCGTTGCAGCAGCTCGCGCGCCTCGTCGATCCAGGCGCGCCGATCCAGCCACACCTTCAGCAGCTCCAAACCACCACCGCAGCGCGCCTGCACCGCCAGGCGCACGTTCTCCAGCACCGTGAGGTTGGGAAACAGCTGCGTCAGCTGAAACGCGCGCCCCAGCCCCTTGCGCGTGCGCAGCGGCGCCGGCAGCGTGGTGATGTCCTCGCCGTCGAGCAGCACGCGGCCCTCGGCGGCCGGCAGCTGGCCGCTGACGAGGTTGAAGTACGTCGTCTTGCCCGCGCCGTTGGGCCCGACGATCGATGTCAGCGTACCCGGCTCGAAGCGGCACGACACATGGTCGACGGCCACGTGGCCACCGAACCGGATCGTGAGATCAACCGTTTCGAGCATGGAGGGCGTTCACTCCCGACCGCTGTGCGGTCGGGCATCGTGCTTCGAACTGGAGCCCCCTCCCGGAGGGGGCTCGGGGGAGCAAAACATTCGGCGCGCAGCGCTGACGCGCCGCGGGCGCATCAGCGCTTGTTCTGAATCGGGATGTCCATCTCCGACGCCTTGATCTCGCGCACCAGCTCCGGCACGCCCCAGGCGAACGCCGGGTCGACCTTGATCTTGAAGTGGTACATGTCCTGCATCGCCTGATGGTCCTCCTTGCGGAAGGTCATCGTGCCCTTGGGCGTCTGGAAGCTCATGCCTTCCATCGTCTTGATCAGCTTCTCGGTGTTGGTGTCGCCGTTGGTCTTCTTCAGCGCCTCGACCACCGCGATCGCCGCGCTCATGCCGCCGGCGGTGAAGAAATCAGGCGGTGCCTTGAACTGCTTGTAGTGGTTGGCCACCAGCCACTCGTTGACCGGGTTCTTCGGAATGCCGAAGTAGTAGTAGAGCGCGCCTTCCATGCCCGGGTACTGCTTGTAGGCCACCATCGCCGGCAGGATGTTGCCTCCGGTGGCCATCTCGATGCCGTAGCGCTTCTGCAGTTCGAGCTCGGCGAACTTGCTGAACGGCGAGTTGCCGCCGGCCCACACCACCCACACGAACTTGCGGCCGGGCTGATCCTTCATCTTGTCGACCAGGCGCTGGAAGGCGGCGGTGAAGTCGGTGGTGGTCGGCGGCACGAACTCCTCGTGCACGAACTTTCCTTTCTTGATCGCCGCCTTGAAGGCCTTGACGCCGTCGCGGCCGAACGCGTTGTCCTGCGCCAGCGTGGCGATCACGTTGCCGGCCTTGTCGAGCGCCACCGCATTGCTGATCGCGTCCTGGCTGGAGTTGCGGCCGGTGCGGAAGATGTACTTGTTCCACTTGTCGCCGGTGATCGAGTCGGCCACCGCGGGCTCGACCAGCAGAATCTTCTTGTACTCCTCGGCCACCGGCAGCATGGCCAAGCCCACCGGGCTCGCGGTGGGGCCGACCGCGATGTCGACCTTGTCGTCGGCATAGGCGGCAGCGAGTGCGGCCTTGCCCACGTCGGGCTTGCCCTGGTCATCCTTCTCGATCACCACCAGCTTCTTGCCGGCCACTGCCATCGTGCCGCCGGTGGCATAGTCCAGGCCCATCTGGAAGCCGACGATGGTCTGCTTCGCGTAGGCCTCGAGCGGACCGGTCTTGCTCGCGATGATCGCGATCTTGATGTCCTTGCCCTGCGCCAAAGCCGCCAGCGGCAGCGCCAACGCCATGGCGGCAGCGGCCAGCGCGGCGCGGCGCGGCAAGGATGAAATGGGACGTGGCATGCGTGTCTCCTGCGGGTGCCGAATGGAAGAAAGAGGCCTCGAACGAAGTCGGGCGAGCGCCCCGCACAGGGGCTCGCATGCTCCGCTTTGACGCAAGGCGCATGCCGAATGCTCCCGCATTCGGGGAAACACCGAGGCCCGGACGACAGTACAACCACTTGGCAGCGAACGCTCGACCCGCCGCACACCAGCGCTGCCCATTTGTCGGACAACTCCGGGTGAGTCCCTGGCTGAAATCCGGTCACCGGCAACTATCGTGCGCCGCAGAATCGGCCGTAGGAGGACCTTCAGATGCAAACCGTCGGATTCATCGGTGCCTCGGGCCTGATGGGCCATGGCATGGCCAGGAACCTGCTCGCCAACGGGCATCCGCTGGCGATCGCCGCGTTTCGCCAGCGCGCGCGCGTGGCGGACCTGCTGGCCGGCGGCGCCAGGGAGTTGCCGAGCCCGGCGGCGCTGGCGCGCGAGTGCGGCGTGGTGTTCCTGTGCGTCACCGGCTCGCCGCAGGTGGAGCAGGTGGTCGCGGGAGCAGACGGCCTGCTGGCCGGCGCCGCCCGGGGCCTGGTGATCGTCGACAGCTCGACCAGCGAGCCCGAGTCGACCGCGCGCATGCGCGACTTGTGCGGCGCCAAAGGTGTCAGCTTCATCGACGCGCCGCTGGCGCGCACGCCGGTCGAGGCCGAGGCCGGGCGGCTCAACGTGATGGTCGGCGCCAGCGCCGAGGACTTCACGCGCGTCGAACCGCTGTTGAACTGCTTTGCCGAGAACGTCTTCCACGTCGGCGGGCCTGGCGCCGGCCACACCATCAAGCTGCTCAACAACTTCGTCGCCCAGGCGATCTGCACCGCCACCGCAGAGGCGTTCGCGGTCGGCCAGCGTGCCGGCGTCGACCTGAAGAAGTTCGTCGCGCTGGTGTCGGCGGGGCTGGTGAACTCGGGGCTGTTCC
The DNA here is from genome assembly GCA_035499355.1 of Burkholderiaceae bacterium. Lineage (GTDB taxonomy): Bacteria > Pseudomonadota > Gammaproteobacteria > Burkholderiales > Burkholderiaceae_C > JAEUPI01. The sequence goes on from DATJYZ010000073.1 coordinate 2,700, forward strand.
AGATCATGAGCAAGACGCTCGATGGTCACCTCGACGGCATGAAGTTCGAGCTCAACAACGCGCGCAAGGACGTGCGCTACTACACCCACCTGGCCGAGAGCCTCGGCGTGCCCACGGTGATGGGCGAGGCCACGCACCAGTCGCTGGTGCTGGCGTGCGCGCTGGGCTTCGGCAACAAGCTGGTGCCGTCGCTGGTGGAGGCGCAGGAGAAGCTGGCCAACGTCACGATCGTGCCGCGCTGAGGGCGCGGCGGCGCCGCCTCAGTTCAACACGGTCTTCGTCTCGTCCTCGCGCCGGCGCTCCAGCGCCGCGTCGACCAGCAGGCGGACGCGGGCCACGTCGTCCAGCTCCCAGTTGAGGCACAGCAGGCCGAACTGACTGATGGCGTCGGTGTCGGCGCGCTTGATCGCCGCATGCACGCGCGCGATCGCCTGCTCGGCCCACTCGACGATCAGCGGGTCGCCGGGCCGTTGCGTCAGCGCCGAGCGGTCGCCGTAGGGCCCTTCCTCGATCCAGGCGCTGGCGGCGCCGGGAATGCCGTCGTCCGCGGCGCTGGCCACCAACTCGAGGCGCGACTCGACCTGCCGCGCCGACAGATCGCCGCACGCCGCGGCGATGCGCGCCGCGCCGTCGCCGTAGCGTGTGCGCAGGCGATCCGCATCGGCGCTCGCAGGCAGCGCGCTCAGGTAGCGATCGAACTCCAGCGCATGGGCGCACTGCGCGAGCACGACGAACGCGCGATAGCGGTCGGCCGGCGTGCCGCGTGCCAACAAGCGCTCGACCCGCCGGCGCAAACTGGCGCCTTCGCTCACGTCGAGCGCCGGCCGCAGCCGCGCCGCGATGGCGGGCGTCGGGCCGGCCGGTGCCGGCGGTGGGGCGCGCGCCAGCACGGCCGACGGCATGGCTGGCGGCGGCGTCGATGCGTCGCGCGACGGCAGTGGCGCCAGCCACGTCAACCCCAGTGCGGCGATCGCACCGATCGCCGCCGCAGCGGATGCGAGCAGGACCTTCATCGCGCGTCGTGGCCTGCGTCGAGGCGCAGAGTGGCCCAGTGTGATCCTCGGCAAGCTGCGCGGTCAACCCGCGACGCCGCCGTCAGCGGCTCAGCGTGAAGCCCCTGGTGGCCGTCAGCCGCGGCGACGGCCCGGTGATGTCGGCATCGAACGGCTGGAAGTAGGCACCGAACGCGTCGAGCACCTTGCGCACGTAGGCGCGCGTCTCGGCGTACGGCGGCACGCCGCGATAGCGGTCGACGGCGCCTTCGCCGGCGTTGTAGGCCGCGACCGCGAGCGTGACGTCGCCCTGGTAGTAGGCAAGCAGCCATTGCAGGTAGGCGGTGCCGCCGCGCACGTTCTGCGTCGCGTCGTAGGCATTGCGCACCCCGAAACGGGCCGCGGTTTCCGGAATCAGCTGCATCAGGCCCTTGGCGTTCTTGGGCGACAGCGCCACCGTGTCGAAGCGCGACTCGGCGTCGATCACCGACAGCACGAGCTGCGGATGCACCTTGTATTGCGGCGCGATCGTCTTGACCAGGTCGACGATGGGCAGCGGCCACGTCGGGCGCGCCACCACCACCGGGGCCGCCTTGCCGGCCGCGGGCCTGGCTTTCGGCGCGGTCGCCACCTTCGGTGGCTCGGGGTCGCGCATGCAATCGGGCAGATAGGTCGGCGCGCCGCCCACCTGCGCCAGCATGAGCACCGCCTGCTCGTAGCCCTGCTCGGCCGCGGCATGAAAGAAGAACGCAGCCGACTGGTCGCTGCGCTCGACACCGCGGCCGTTGCTGTACATCCAGCCGAGGTTGAACTGCGACTGCGCGTCGCCCAGCCGCGCCGCCTCGCAGTACAGCCTGGCGGCGGCGATCGGGTCGCGATCGATGCCCTCGCCGTTCTCGAGCGCCTGCGCCTGCGCGCGCAGCAGCTCGCGCTTGGCGCTTTCGACATCGCCGTCTTCGATCAGCGCATGCGCAGGGCCCGCCCACAGGGCAACCCACAGCAGCGCCAGCCGCAGCGTGCAGGCTGCGGCCCGACAGGGCTGTCCGGCAGTGGCACTCATGGCATCGGTGGCGCGGATGGATTTCAGCCTGTGCCGCCCGACGTCGTCAATCCCCGACTCGGCGTCGGACCCTGCAGGCCTGGAGCGATCGGTCGCACGCGCCGTGTACGGTAGACGACGCGCGCCTCAGCCTCGACCGCTCGCGACGCTTACGGCGCCGCCGCGTCGTCGGCCGCGCCGAGCTTCTCGTACAGCGTCGCGCGCGAGATGCCCAGCAGCTTCGCCGCCGCCAGCTTGTTGCCGCCGGTGGTGGCGAGCGCCTCGCGGATGGCGCGCATCTCCAGCTCCGCGATCGCCTGCGGCAGCGGCTTGCGCGGCGCTGGCGCGGCGGATTCGGACGCAATGTTCGCTGCCACCGGCTCGGTGGCCGGCTGCGGGGCACTCGCCGGCGCCAGCGACAGATGCCGCGCGCCGAGCACCAGATCGTCGGTCATCAGCGCGGCCTGCTCGAGCACGTTGCGCAGCTCGCGGATGTTGCCCGGCCAGGCGTGGCGCGCCAGCAGCTCCATCGCATCGCTGGCCAGCGCCTTGTGCGGCAGCCCGCTGCGGCGCGCAATGTCGTCGAGCAGCGCGTCGGCCAGCGGCTCCAGGTCCTCGAGCCGGTCGGCCAGCGGCGGCAGGCGGATCGGCAGCACGTGCAGCCGGTAGTACAGGTCGGCGCGGAAGGTGCCTTGTGCCACCATCGTGGCCAAGTCGCGGCTGGTCGCGGCGATCACGCGCACGTCGACCTTGCGCACGCGGTTGCTGCCCAGCGGCTCGACCTCCTGCTCCTGCAACACACGCAGCAGCTTGGCCTGCAGCGGCAGCGTCATGTCGCCGATCTCGTCGAGGAACAGCGTGCCGCGGTCGGCCAGCACGAACTTGCCGTCGCGACCCTGGCGTTGCGCGCCGGTGTACGCACCGGGTGCCACGCCGAAGAATTCCGCCTCGAGCAAGGTCTCGGGCACCGCGGCGATGTTCACCGTGACGAACGGCGCCGCGGCGCGCGCCGACGCCGCGTGGATCGCGTGCGCCAGCAGCTCCTTGCCGGTGCCGGTGTCGCCGAGCAGCAGCACGGTCGAGTCGGTGCCGGCCACGCGGCGCGCCTGGCGTTTGACCTCGAGCGCGGCCGGGCTGGCGCCGATGAAGCTGGCGATCGTGTACTTGGGCCGGCGCTGCGCGGCGAGCTGGCGCTGCGCGTCCTCGAGCTCGCGCTGCAGCCGCACGAACTTGGTCATCAGCGGCTGCATCGTCGATTCCGGGTGGTCCATCAGCACCAGGCCGACGGCGCCGATCACCACGCCGTCGTCGTCGCGCAGCGGCAGCCGGCTGACCAGGAAGGTACCGGCCTTGTTGGTCAGCAGGTCCACCAGGATCGGACGACCGGTTTCGATCACCTGGTTCATCAGCGTGTTGGGCACCACCTCTTCGACGCGCCTGCCGACGAAGTCGCCCTCGCTCTGAAAGCCCAGCGCCGGCAGGAAGCGCTTGTAGCCCTCGCTGATCCAGACGATGCGATGGCTGCGGTCGACCACCATCATGCCCATCGCGGTCTGCGCGAAGAGGTCGAACATCGAGCGCGCCGCCAGCATCAGCACGCCGTCGGCGCTGTGCGGCAGGGCGTGTTCGTCGGCAGCCATCGAACGCAAACTGTAGCGCGCGACCGCGGCGACGGCCCGCCCGGCGAGGCGCTGGAAAACCCGTGACGTCGCGCGCGATGGCACCATAGCGCATCGTCCTTCGCCGAGGTGCGCGGTGTTGCTGGCTGACCTGAAGTCCAAGGCGCAGGGCCTGCGCCAGGATCACGCGCTGCGTTCGCTGCTGGCCGAGTGTCGGCGGCTGCTCTCGGAGCGCGGCGAGGCCAACGGCCCGGTGATCGCCGCCGGCATCGTCGAGCGCCTCGATGCGCTGGCCGACGACCGGCGCTCGCGCTTCTTCGACCACCTGGCGCGCGACTTCAGCCCCGACCCCAAGACGGTGCTCGCGCGCGCGCAGGCCTATGCCGCCAACCCCGGCGCCGAGCAGCTGATGCGGCTGACGCAGGTGGCCGAGCCGCCGCGGCAGGAGCTGTTTCGCCGACTCAATCGCGCGCCCGGCGGCACCGCGGCGATCGTGCGGCTGCGCCGCGCGCTGCTCGAACGGCTTGCCAAGCAGCCGCATCTGCAGGCGCTGGAGGCCGATCTGCTGCACCTGCTGTCGAGCTGGTTCAACGCCGGCTTCCTGCAGATGCGCCGCGTCGACTGGAACTCGCCGGCGCAGCTGCTGGAGCAGATCATCCGCCACGAGGCGGTGCACGAGATCGACGGCTGGGACGACCTGCGCCGCCGCCTGCAGCCCGACCGCCGCTGCTTCGCGTTCTTCCATCCGCAACTGCCCGACGAGCCGCTGATCTTCGTCGAGGTGGCGCTGGTGCCCGAGATGGCCGGCGCGATCGCGCCGCTGATCGACAAGAAGTCGCCGCCGCTGGCGAGCGACCAGTTCAAGGTGGCGGTGTTCTATTCGATCAGCAACTGCCAACCCGGGCTGCGCAACGTGTCGCTCGGCAACTTCCTGATCAAGCGGGTGGCCGACGAGTTGAAGCGCGAGCTGCCTCAGCTGAAGACCTTCTGCACACTGTCGCCGATTCCGACCCTGGTGCCGTGGCTGGCCAGGCTGCAGCGCGTCGACGCGCTGCCTGGCATCAAGCCGCAGCAGGCCGAGGCGGCGATGCAGTCGCTGGCCACGCTGCGCAAGGCGTGCGGCGACGACCTCGCCGGCCTCACGCACGCCAACACCCTGCAGGCCATGCCGGCGGCGTCACACCAGGCGTTGTGGCGATTGGCCGCGCTGTACCTGGTGCTCGGCTCGCCGACGCCGGGCGGCGACCCGGTGGCGCGCTTTCACCTCGACAACGGCGCGCGGCTCGAACGGCTGAACGCCAGTGCCAACCTCTCCGCGAAGGGGCTCAAGCAGTCCGCCGGCCTGATGGTCAACTACCTGTACGACCTGTCGCGCATCGAGACTTGCCACGATCGATTCGTGCACGGCCGGGTGGTACATTCGCGCGCGCTTTCGGCGCTGCTGTAGCTGCACGATCGGCCACGATGGTGCGTTGCACCGGAACCCCAGGAGACTGCATGATCCGGCCCACATTCCGACCGACGCGCCGCGTGGTGCTGCGCGCCGCCGCCGCGGCCACCGCGCTGGGCAGCGGCGCCGTCGTCAAGGCACAGACATGGCCTAACAAGCCGGTCACGCTGATCGTGCCGTTCCCGGCCGGCGGCGGCACCGACGCCTTCGCGCGCCCGCTGACCGCCCTGCTCACCAGGAACCTCGGCAAGCAGGTGATCATCGACAACAAGGGCGGCGCCGGCGGCACGGTGGGCGCCTCGCTGGCCTCGCGCGCGGCGCCCGACGGCTACACGTTCTTCATGGGCGCGGTGCACCACACGATCGCGCCGTCGATGTACGCCAAGCTCGACTACAACATCGAGACCGACTTCGTCCCGGTGGGGTTGGTGTCGAGCGTGCCGCAGGTGATCGTGGTGCACCCGCAGCGCGTTCCGGTGAAGGACCTGAAGGAGTTTCTCGACTTCGTGCGCAAGAGCCCGGGCAAGCTCAACTACGGCTCGGCCGGCAACGGCACGTCGCACCACCTCGCCGGCGAGCTCTTCAAGCTGCAGACCCAGACCTTCATCACGCACATCCCGTACCGCGGCGCCGGCCCGGCGCTGCAGGACCTGATCGCCGGCCAGGTCGACATGATGTTCGACGGCATGGGCTCGTCGGCCTCGCACATCAAGGCCGGCCGCATCAAGGCACTGGCGGTCGCGTCGTCGCGCCGCGCGCCGGGCTTCTCCGACCTGCCCACCAGCCTCGAGGCCGGAGGCCCCGACTACCAGGTGTCGACCTGGTACGGCATCTGGGCGCCGAAGGGCACGTCGAGGGAGATCGTCGACCACATGCAGGGCGAGATGAAGAAGGCCTTCGCCGCCGACGACATCAAGTCGACGTGGAACGGCATGGGCGCCGAAACACCCAACCTCTATGGCGCCGACTTCGGCAAGTTCGTCGGCAGCGAGGTCAAGCGCTGGGCCGAGGTGGTGAAAGCCTCGGGCGCCAAGCTGGATTGAACGTGGTCGCGCTGGCACTTGCCGGACATGTGCCTTCGTTTGAACGGATGGCGCAGCGCGGCGGGCGGTGCCCGGGGTGGGCTCCTACTGGGGTGGTCGGCCTTGCAGGCCGACTCCGCTGTGCTTCTCGCAGCGCGCTCGCGATCGAGCAGCGCAGGGAACCCCTCGCGCCGCGAGGGGCTGCCGCATTCGAGCGCCGGCGCATACTCGCCCCCGGCTTTGCAAGCTCCGTCGAACGAGGATCTTGCGCATGACCAACGCCAGCGTCTTCGCCGCGCTGCGCGGCGCCTTTCCGAGCGACCTCGACAGCATCGCCGTCGAGACCGCCGACGGCCCCGGCGCGCCGCTGTACTACACCTGGCGCGACCTCGAGCGCGGCAGCGCGATGATCGCCAACGTGTTCGCGTCGCTCGAGCTGCCCGCCGGCTCGCGCGTGGCGGTGCAGGTCGACAAGAGTGTCGAGGCGCTGATGCTGTACCTGGCGGTGCAACGTGCCGGGCTGGTGTATCTGCCGCTGAACAACGCGTATCAGCAGGCCGAGATCGAGTATTTCATCGGCGATGCGGAGCCCGCCGTGGTGGTGTGCGCGCCGAAGGATTTCACGTGGATCTCGCGCATCGCATTCCGGCGCGGCACGAAGAACGTGTTCACGCTGGCCGACGACCGCAGCGGCAGCCTGCTGGAGCGGGCGTCGTGGATGAGCGACGCACACACGCCGGCGGTGCGGGCGAGCGACGACCTGGCGGCGATCCTCTACACCAGTGGCACCACCGGGCGCAGCAAGGGCGCGATGCTGACGCACGGCAACCTGGTGAGCAACGCGCGGGTGCTCAAGGACTACTGGGGCTGGCGAACGCCGGCCGATGGCGGCGACGTGCTAATCCACGCGCTGCCGATCTTCCACGTGCATGGCCTTTTCGTGGCCTCGCACGGCGCGCTGCTCAACGGCAGCAAGATGATCTGGTTCTCGCGCTTCGACCCGAAGGCAACGATCGCCCGCTTCGGCGACGCCACCGTGTTCATGGGCGTGCCGACGCTGTACACGCGCATGCTGGCCGAAGCCACGCTGACGCGCGGCGCGTGCGCGCGCATGCGGCTGTTCATCTCCGGCTCGGCGCCGTTGCAGGTGGAGACGTTCGACGCCTGGGCGCAGCGCACCGGCCACACCATCCTCGAGCGTTATGGCATGAGCGAGACGGTGATGCTCACCAGCAACCCGTACCGCGCCGCCGACGGCGAGCGCCGGCGCGGCACCGTGGGCTTCCCGCTGCCGGGGGTGCAGGTGCGGGTGCACGACGACCAGGGCGCGCCGTGCCCCACCGGCGAGATCGGCGGCATCGAGGTCAAGGGCCCCAACGTGTTCGTCGGCTACTGGCGCATGCCGGAGAAGACGAAGGAAGAGTTCACCGCCGACGGCTGGTTCAGGACCGGCGACGTCGGCCGGATCGACGAGCGCGGCTACGTCACGATCGTCGGTCGCAGCAAAGACCTGGTGATCAGCGGCGGCTACAACGTCTACCCGGCCGAGGTCGAGGGCTTCATCAACGAGCTGCCCGGGGTCGCCGAGTCGGCGGTGATCGGCCTGCCGCACCCCGACTTCGGCGAAGGCGTGGTCGCGATGGTGGTGCCCAAGGCGGGCAGCACGCTCGACGGCGCGGCGATCGTCGCGGCGTTGAAGGACCGCATCGCCAACTTCAAGGTGCCCAAGCGCGTGCTCGTCGTCGACGAGCTGCCGCGCAACACGATGGGCAAGGTGCAGAAGAACCTGCTGCGGCAGCAGCACCAGGGGCTGTTTGGCGCTTGACGCCGGCACCGGCGACGGGGCGCTGCGCACGGCGCCCGCCGACGCGCTCTGCCCACGTTGCGCTCGCCGCTTCCACTGCGGCATCGACGACCCCCGGCCCTGTGCCTGCACGACGCTGCACTTGAGCACCGACACGCTCGCCGCATTGCGCGCGCGCTACGACGGCTGCCTGTGCCTGGCGTGTCTGAGCGAGCTGGCTCGGATTGAGGACGGCACCGCGTCCGCGGCGCCGAGCATCGCGCCCGCCGAGGGCCGGGTCGAACGCTGGCTCGACCGGCTGACGGTCTGGCTCGCGCCACTGGCGATCGTCGTCACGGCGCTGCTGTTTCTGCAATGGCCGTTGCGCGACGTGGTGCACGCAGGTTCCACGCAGGCCAACGACCTCGCGCAGTGGCTGTTCGCGCTCTACGTCGCGTGGTCGATCCGCCACGCGTCGCGCCACGGCGCGCACCTCACCGCGCGCGGCGACCTGGCGCCGCTGTGCGACCCGGCCTCGTCGCGGCGCAGCCGCTGGCGCGCCGTCGGCGCCGCGCTGTGCCTGCTGCCATGGGGGCTCTACCTGCTGGTCGCCGGCTGGCCCGAGGTGGCGCAGGCGGTGGCCGGCCGCGAGCGTTTTCCCGAGACCGACAGCCCGGGCTACTTCATGACCTACGTCGCTCTCGCGCTGCTGGCCGTGTTGGCGGTGTGGCAGGGCGGACACGACCTCTGGCGCTCACTGCGCCCGCCGCGTCGGCGCTGACGCCGTGGGCGCATTCGGTCTGCTGCTGCTCGCGCTGGCGCTGGTGCTGATGCTGAGCACCGGCTGGCCGACCTATCTGGTGCTGCTCGGTGTCTGCTCGATCGGCACGTTGGTGGGCCTGGCTGCCGGCGGCATCCAGCTGCACATGCTGGCCGCGCTGCCGGGCCGGGTGATCGGCCTGCTCAACCACGACCTGCTGCAGGCGCTGGCGATCTACGGCCTGGTGGGCGCGCTGCTGATCCGCCTGGACCTCGCCGGCAACGTCTACGGCGGCCTGCGTCACCTGCTGCGCCCGGCGCTGCCGCGCGCCGCGGCGCCGCTGTCGGGCCTGCTGCTCGGCGCGCTGCTGGCGCCGGTGAACGGCTCGGTCGGTGCCAGCCTGATGACCCTGGCGCGCAGCACCAGCGCGCGCTGGGCCGCCGACGGCATGCCGCCGCCGCGACGCGTCGCGCTGGTGGCGGTGGCCAGCACGCTGGGCGTGCTGATTCCGCCGTCGCTGGTGCTGCTGCTGCTCGGCGACGCGATGCTGCGCGCCCACACCGAAGGGCTCGACCTCGCGCGCGCGCTGAGCCTGCCGCTGGCGGCCGAGCGCATCCGCGTCATCAACACGCAAGACGTGATGCAGGCCGTGCTGCCGCCGGCGGCGCTGCTGGTGGCCGGCTGGCTGCTGCTGTGCGCGGCCGGCGCCCGGCGCGACGCGCCGCGGCCGGCGGGCCGCATGTCAGGCCGCGAGCGCGCCGCCCTGCTCGTCGTGCCGGCCGCCCTGGTGGGGCTGCTGGCGCTGGTGGCGGCCGGCTACGTGCGTGCCGTCGAGGGCGCCGCCACCGCCGGGGTGGCGCTGTTGGCGTGGGGCGTGGCGAGCCGGCAGTTGACGGCCGCCTTGCTGCGCGAAGTGTTGAGCGACGCCATGGTGATCACCGGCGTGCTGTTCGCGCTGCTGCTGGCGGCCACCACGTTCTCGCTGCTGCTGCGGCTGCTCGGCACCGACCGCGTGGTGGCCGACCTGATGAGCACGTTCAGCAGCCCGCGCCAGGCGGTGGCGGCGGTGCTCGGCGTGCTGCTGCTGTGTGCCTTCGTGCTCGACGCCTTCGAGCTGACCTTTCTCGTGGTGCCGATCGTGATGCCCGCGCTGCTGGCGCGCGTCGGCGACGCAGCGTGGGTGTCGGCGTTGGTGCTGCTGGTGCTGCAACTCGGCTTCCTGCTGCCGCCGTTCGGGCTGTCGGTGGTGCTGGCGCGCGGCCACTCGGGCACGCACGTGCCATGGCCGGCGCTGGCGCGCGCGCTGCTGCCGTACCTGCTGTGGCTGGTCGCGGTGATCGTGATGATCGGGGCATGGCCCGCGCCGACGCGGTGGTTGCGCAGCGCGCCGGTGCACCTGGCGCCGGTCGACGCCGTGCCGAACGACCGCGTCGAGGAGCTGATGCGCGAGATGTCGACCAAGCCGGGCGCCGGCCAGCCGCCGTGACGGCACACTCGGCGCCGCGGCCCTAGGGATAACGGCACCCGGCGCGAGAGTAACCATCGTTACGATCGCGACGATCCCGGTGCCGCATGGCGACCACGACCGAAGACCTCGACACGCTGGCTGCGCTGTACCGCACGATGGCGCGCATCCGCGCCTTCGAGGATGCGGCCGAGCGCGCCAGCCAGGGCGGCGTCACCGCCTTCGGCCAGAACGCCAGCGGCGCCGCCGCGGTGCGCGGCCCGCTGCACCTGTCGACCGGGCAGGAGGCGGTTGCTGCCGGGGTGTGCGCGCACCTGCGGCGCGACGACCTGCTGACCTCGACCCACCGCGGCCACGGCCACACGCTGGCCAAGGGCGCCGACCTGTCGCGCACGATGGCCGAGCTGTTCGGCCGCGCCACCGGCTTCAACGGCGGCCGCGGCGGCTCGATGCACATCGCGGACTTTTCGGTCGGCATGCTCGGCGCCAACGGCGTGGTGGCCGCCGGCCTGCCGATCGCGGTGGGTGCCGCGCATGCGCTCAAGCTGCGCCGTGCATCCGACGTCGTGGCCTGCTTCTTCGGCGACGGTGCGATCAACCGCGGGCCGTTTCTCGAGGCGCTGAACTGGGCTCGCGTGTACGAGCTGCCGGTGCTGTTCGTCTGCGAGGACAACCGCTGGAGCGCGATGACGCCGAGCACGCCGCTGATCGCCGGCGACGGCGCCGCGGCGCGCGCGCGTGGCCTGGGCATCGACGCACGGGCCGTCGACGGCAACGACGTGCTCGCCGTGCACGCGGCCGCGGGCGAGCTGCTGCAGGCGGTGCGCCGCGGTGACGGCCCGCGCCTGCTGCACGCGCTGACCTACCGCCTCAAGGGCCACGTGTCGGTCGATCCGGCGCGCTACCGCGATGCGGCCGAGCTCGACGCCGCCCTGCGCGACGACCCCTTGGTGCGCGCGCGTGACGCGTGGCTTGCCTGCGGTGGCACGACGGCCGACCTCGAGGCGATCGAACGCGACGCGCACGCCGAGGTTCAACGGGCCGTGGCCGCCGCGGCGGTCGCGCCGTGGCCCAACGCCGACGCCGCCTACGACGAGGTGCAGAACACCGGCGTGGGGATGTGGCGATGAGCGCGCGCCGGGCCGCGCCCAAGCGCGCTCGCTCCCCCGAGGCCTCGAGTGGGAGCCGGTGGGGACGGTGCGCAGCGCCAAGGGGGCTCGCATGACGGCGCTGCGCACGATGAGCTTCGCCGAGGCCGCCACCGATGCGTTGGCCGCCGCGATGGCTGCCGACCCGCGCATCGTCGTGCTCGGCGAGGACGTCGGTCGCGGCGGCGTGTTCAACCAATACGCCGGGCTGCAGCAGCGCTTCGGGCCGGAGCGTGTGATCGACACCCCGATCTCGGAGGCCACCATCGTCGGTGCCGGCCTCGGCATGGCGCTGGCCGGCCTGAAACCGGTGGTCGAGCTGCGTGTGGTCGATTTCGCGCTGTGCGCGATCGACGAGGTCGTCAACCAGGCGGCGAAGAACCGTTTCATGTTCGGCGGCCAGAAGCCGGTGCCGATGATCCTGCGCATGCCGATCGGCATCTGGGACGCCGCCGCCGCGCAGCATTCGCAATCGTTCGAGGCCTGGTTCGCGCACGTGCCGGGTCTGGTGGTGGTGTGCCCGTCGACGCCGCACGACGTGCACGGCCTGCTGCGCAGCGCGCTGGCCAGCGACGACCCGGTCGTCTTCATGGAGCACAAGACGGGCTGGGGCCTGCGCGGCGAGGTCGACCCCGGGCAGGCGGTGCCGCTGGGCGCATCGGCGGTGCGGCGATCCGGTCGGCAGCTGACCCTGGTGAGCTGGTCGCGCCAGGCGCAGGTGTGTGCCCAGGCGTGCGACCAGCTCGCCACCGCCGGCATCGACAGTGAACTGCTCGACCTGCGCACAATCTGGCCTTGGGACCGCGATGCGGTGCTGGCGTCGCTGCGGCGCACGCGCGCGCTGCTGGTGGTGCACGAGGCGGTGCAGGTGGCGGGCTTCGGCGCCGAGGTGGTGGCCACGGCCGCGCAGGCGGTGCCCGGCTGCCGCGTGGCACGGCTGGGCGGGCCGCGCATCCCGGTGGGTTACTCGCCGCCGCTCGAAGCGCAGGCACGCATCGACGCCGACGCGGTGGTCGGCGCCGCGCTGGAGCTGCTGCGATGAGCGCGAAGCGCCGCGCCACGGCCGAAGAGGTGGTGGCCGTGCTGTGCATGGCGGCGCTGGTGGTGATCACGCTGCTCAACGTGCTGACGCGCTACGTCACCGAGCAGTCGTTCGCCTGGACTGAAGAGATCTCGATCGTGCTGATGGTCGTGATGACGCTGGCCGGCGCCGCCGCCGCGGTGGCGCGCGACGCCCACATCCGCATCGAGGCGATGTACGACAGCGGCACGCCGGTGCGGCAACGGCGCCTGCGCCTGCTCTCGGCCGGCGTCACCGCGCTGGTGTTCGCGGTGCTGACGGCGTTGTTCCTGCGCGTGCTGGCCGACGAGATGCGCTGGCACGAGACCTCAATGGGCCTCGGCGTGCCACGCTGGTGGTTCACCGCGTTCGTGCCGCTGCTGACAGGGGCGGTGACGGTGCGCGCCGCGGTGCTCGGCTGGCGCGCCTGGCGCACGCCGCCGAACTGATCGCCGGCCATGATCGGCTTCGTGCTGTTCGCCGTCTTCGTGGTGTTGATGGTCGCCGGCGTGCCGATCGCGGTGGCGCTCGGCGCCGGCGGCATGATCGCGATGGCGCTGGCCAACCCCGAAGCGCCGTGGTGGGGGCTGCTGGCGGCGCCGCAGAACCTGTACGCAGGCATCGCCAAGTACCCGCTGCTGGCGCTGCCGATGTTCGTGCTGGTCGGATCGATCTTCGACCGCTCGGGCGTCGCGGCGCGCATGGTGCAGTTCGCGCAGGCCTGCGTCGGCCGCTCGCCCGGCATGCTGCCGATGGTGGCGATCCTGGTGGCGATGGTGCTCGGCGGCATCTCGGGCTCGGGGCCTGCCAACGCGGCCGCGGTGGGCGGCGTGATGATCGCGGCGATGGCGCGCGCCGGGTATCCGAACGCGTTCTCGGCCAGCGTCGTCGGCGCCGCGGCGGCCACCGACATCCTGATTCCGCCGTCGATCGCCTTCGTCGTCTACAGCGTCAACGTGCCCGGCGCCAGCGTGCCCGCGTTGTTCGCCGCCGGCATGGTGCCGGGCATCCTCGCCGGGCTGGCGCTGATCGTGCCGGCCGTCTGGCTGAGCCGCAAGCACGGTTTCGGCCAGCGTGAGCGCGAGATGCCGCGGCCACCGTTCTGGCGTTCGCTCGCCGGCGCATCGTGGGGACTGGCCGCACCGGTGCTGATCCTCGGCGGCATGCGCCTGGGCTGGTTCACGCCCACCGAGGCCGCGGTGGTGGCGGTGGCGTACGGGCTCTTCCTCGGCTTCGTCGTGCACCGCACGATTCGCATCGCCGACCTCTGGAGCATCTTTCGCGAGGCCAGCGAGATCTCGGCGGTGATCATGATCGTGATCGCGCTGGCCGGCGTGTTCGCCTACGTGGTCAACACGCTCGGGATGGCCGATCCGGTGGTGGCCGCGATCCAGGGGCTGCGCCTCGGCTCGATCGGCACGCTGCTGCTGCTGTTCGTCGCCATGACGATCATCGGCATGTTCCTCGACGGCGTGTCGATCTTCCTGATCTTCCTGCCGCTGCTGTACCCGCTGATGCTGGCGTTCCAGTGGGACCCGGTGTGGTTCGGCGTGCTGCTGACGATGAAAGTCGCGCTCGGCCAGTTCACGCCGCCGATGGCGGTGAACCTGATGGTCGCCTGCCGCCTGGCCGACGTGCGCATGGAGCAGACCGTGCCGTGGGTGGGCTGGCTGCTGGTGTGGTTCGCCGCCGCGGCACTCGCGGTGCTGTTCGTGCCCGAGCTGGCGTTGTGGCTGCCGCGCAGCCTGGGCTACTGATGCTGAAGACGACGAAGGAGACGAGAGCATGAAGCGACGCACATTGATCCGTTCCACCGCCGCATTGGTGCCGGCCTCGCTGGGCATCCCTGTCTGCGCATTCGCACAAGGCACCTACCGCGCCGAGTACAAGATGTCCACCGTGGTGCCGCCGGCATTCGCCTGGGGCAAGGGCGGCGAGATCTTCGGCAACCTGGTGCGCGAGCGCACCCAGGGCCGCATCAACATCAAGCAGTACCCCGGGGCGTCGCTGGTGCAGGGCCAGCAGGACCGCGAGTTCGCCGCCATGCGCCAGGGCATCATCGACGTGCTGTGCGGTGCGCCGATCAACTGGAGCGGCACGGTGCGCGAGCTCGGCGTGTTCACGCTGCCGTTCCTGTTCCCCGACCACAAGGCGTGGGACGCGGTGACCGGCAACGCCGCCTTCATGGACGAGTACTTCGCGCTGGTGCGCAAGGCCGGTGCCGAGCCGCTCGCGGTGGGCGAGACCGGCTACCGCCAGATCAGCAACAGCAAGCACCCCATCATCAAGCCCGAGGACATGAAGGGCATCAAGGTGCGCGTGGTCGGCAGCCCGATGTACGGCGACATCATGAGCTCGATGGGCGCCAACCCCACCTTCATGAGCTGGGCCGACGCGCAGCCGGCGCTCGCCTCGGGCGCGGTCGACGCGCAGGAGAACCCACTCGAGGTCTTCCTCGCGGCCAAGATCCACACGCTCGGCCAGAAGTACGTGACCAAGTGGAACTACTCCAACGACATCCTGCTGTTCGCGATCGCGGCACCGATCTGGCAGAGCTGGAGCGCCGCCGACCAGAAGATCGTGCGCGAGGCCGCGCAGGACGCGGCCAGGCAGCAGGTGGAGCTCGTGCGCAAGCTGTTCGCCGAAGACGTGCAGCGCGTCGGCGCGCTCGGTGTGCAGGTGCACGTGCCGACGCCCGAGGAGCTGAACGCCTGGCAGATCGCCACCCGGCGCACCTATGCGCAGTGGAAGGCACAGATCAACCCGGGCCTGATCGCCAAGGCCGAGGAGGTCGTCGCCAGGACGCGCAAGGCGTGAGCATGGTGTCCGTGCTCGACGAGTCGGTGTTCTTCAAGCTCGTGCGGGTGGTGAACCTCACCGCCCGCCCGTTCAACGAGGGCATCGGGCGTCGCCACCGCCTGTCGCTGAGCGACTGGCGCGTGATGACGGTGGTCGGCAGCCACCCGGGCTGCGCGGCGGCCGACGTGTGCGCGCGCACCGGCATGGACAAGATGAGCGTCAGCCGCGCGATCGCGTCGCTGGCACGGCAGCAACGCGTGCTGCGCAGGCCCGACCCTGCCGACGGCCGGCGCACGCAGCTGCGTCTGAGTGCCGCCGGGCAGCGCCTGTTCGACGCGCTGGCGGTCAGCGCGCGGGCGCGCGAACGCCAGCTGTTCGGCAATGTCGGCGAGGCCGACCAGGCTCAGCTCGGTGCGATCCTCGACCGACTGGTCGATGGGCTGCTGGCGGCAGACGCCGGGGCCGATCGCTAGAGTCAGAAGCCGAACAGGTTGGCATCGACGCCCTCCGGCCAGCGCTCGCGTCCTTCGGCCCAGGCCAGCAGGCAGGCGCCGAACGGCGAGCGCAGCCCGAACGTGGCGCCGGGCTCGACCACGACAAAGCAGTTGGCGAACGCGCGCTGGCCGTTGACCTCGACCTCGCCGCCGCGCACCCACAGGTCGATCCAGTCACTGGCGACGCCGGCGGGCGTTGCGGCGGTCGGCCGCAGGTGCAGCTGGACCATGCGCCGCTCGGTGCCGGTGCCGGCGTAGTCGAACACCAGCTGGCGCTGCACGCCGGGAATCCCGCAGGCCCGGCGCGGCAACGCGTCGACGACGACGTTGACCTCCGGCGCCACGTCGGGATCGGGGTTGACGAAGTCGCGCTGGCGCGAGCCGGCGTGCACCCCGCTGGGCTCGCCGTCGCGCGGCGGATACCACACCGGGCCTTCGAGGCGCGACGCCAGCACGGTGTGCTCGTAGGAGATAGCGTCGTGCGTCGAGCCCTTCACGTTGATGCCGACCTGATGGCGCGTCAGCGAGCCGTGGTAGTCGGTGAGGCCGCCGTCGAGCACGAAGCTGGTGGCCACGCCCTGGTGCTGGTGCAGCGCGCTGCGCACGAAAGGCGCGAACGACACCAGGCCCAAGAACTCGCCGCGCTCGTCGTCGTTGCGCACCGGCTTGAGCTTGAGGCCGGGGTTGCCGGTGTCCTGCCACGGCATCGCGCCGGCGTCGAACACGTGCACGCGACCGGCGGCACGTTCGCGCTGGTAGCTGGGCTGCAGTCGTGGTGGGGTCATGCGAGCGGCCTCGGCTGGGTTGCCGCCAAGGTAACAAACGAGACGATCTCGCCGCGCACGGGAAAACCCGCGCCGCGGTCGCTCGCGAGCCGGCGCGTCACCGCCAGCGCTGCGGCTCGACGTGCACGCTGCCGAGGGCGCTGCTCAACGTCAGCGCGCCGTCCTGCACCGTGGCCTGCAGCTGCATGCTGCGTTCGGCCAGCGCCGCGAGCGCCGGCGCCGCCTCCCCTGGCAGCCGCCACACCTGCAGCTTGTCCAACCGCGTCACCTTGTTGGCGATGCCGCGCCACCAGACGTCGGCCGCGCCGTGGAAGGCGAGCACCACCACGGCATCGGCCTGCGCGCTGGCCTTCGTCAAGGCCCGTTCGTCGGGCTGGCCGACCTCGATCCACAACCGCTTGCGCCCGGTGAAGTCGGTCAGCGCCACGTCCGGGTCGTCGGGATCGGACAGTCCGGCCCCGAACGCCAGCTTGCCGTCGCCATGGCAAACGTCTTGCAGCTGGTGCGCGTGCAGCGCCAGCGCGGCGATGCGAACCATCATGCGCTCGTCGGTCTCGCTCGGGTGGCGCGCCAGCGTCAAGGCGTGCTCGGCGTAGTAGCCGTGGTCGATGTCGGCAACCTGCAGCTGCGCCTTGAACACGGTGGACTTGAGGGCCATGGCGCGATTCTGCATGGCCCACTCGGCGCGCACTACCATGCAGCCTCGCTCGAGGACCCGCCGATGCCGACTGTCCGATCCTCGCTGCGTGCGACAAAGGAGCGTCCGATGATCCGCAAACTCCACCACAACGCATACCGCTGTCGCGACTCCGAGGAGACGCGCTCGTTCTACGAGGACTTTCTCGGCCTGCCGCTGGTGCAGACGCTGGACCTGAGCGAAACCAAGACCGGCCGGTCGACGCACACGCTGCACACGTTCTTCCGCATGGACGACGGCTCGCACCTGGCCTTCTTCGAGACCACCGACATGCCGTTCGAGTTCAAGCCGCAGCACGACTTCGACTTGCACATCGCGCTCGAGGTCGCGCCCGAGGTGCTGCCGGCGATGCTGGCCAAGGGCCGCGCCCGAGGCATCGAGACGCGCGGTCCGTCGGACCACGGCATGATCGACTCGATCTACTTCCGCGATCCCAACGGTTACGTGATCGAGCTGTGCGCCAAGCGCCCCGGCCACGACGCGATGATGGATCCGGCCGGCAACGACGCGCGGGCCCGGCTCGACGCCTGGACGCGTGCCAAGAACGGCTAATGCCGACAAGCCCACCCTGCCGAGACCGTTCCTGGCGCGGCGTGCGGCATTCGATCCGTTGCGCCATAAGGCTAACATGGCAAGCATGCACCCGAGCGCACCCCGCCGTCGATGAAGCGCAAGACCAGGCGCCGACTGGGGTTCCTCGTGCTCGGCGCCGCAGGGGCGTGCCTGGCCACGGTGGTCGGCTTTCTCGCGCACGAGGTCGCGGCGTGGCTCGCCGAGTTGCTGTTCGTCAGCTGGGACTGGCCGCCGCGTTCGCTGCGCTTCGCGCTGGCGGACAGCGCGCGACCTTGACGGCGTCACGCTGTCCGATGTGTTAAGTCTCTCTTCAGGAGATCGCGGCACATTGGTGCCACGACCAGCGGTTCGCCACGCGACGCATGTCAACGAACCCGATCGCAGACCCCCGCATTCCTCGTCGCGTCTCCGCGACACTCGAACTGTCCCCCTGGCTGCTGGCGGCGCTCGCGGTGGCGGTGACGATCGTCTGGTTCGGCACGCTCGACCTGCGGCACCTGTTGCGCAGCGACGAAGGGCGCTACGCCGAGATCGCCCGCGAAATGTTCGCCTCGGGCGATTGGGTCACCATCCGCTACAACGGGCTGAAGTACTTCGAGAAGCCGCCGTTCCACCTCTGGATGACGGCGCTGGCCTACGAGGCGTTCGGCGTCGGCGAGTGGCAGGCGCGGCTGTGGGGCGCGCTCAGCGGCGCACTGGGCATCGTGCTGACCGCGCTGGTGGCCGATCGCTACCACGGCCGGCGCGTGGCCGTGCTGTGCGCCCTGGTGCTGCTGGCGTCGCCGTACTGGAACCTCGGATCGCACATCAACACGCTGGACACCAGCCTGGCCGCGGCGCTGACCGCGGCGCTGGCCGGGCTGTTGCTGGCCCAGCACCCGGACGCCGATGCCGCCGCACGGCGGCGCTGGATGTGGTTCGCCTGGGCTGCGGCGGCGGTGGCGGTGCTGACCAAAGGTCTGATTGGCCTCGTGCTGCCGGGGCTGGCGCTCGTCGTCTACACCGCCTGGACCCGGGACTTCCAGCTCTGGCGGCGGCTGCACCTGGTCAGCGGTGCTGCGATCCTGCTCGTGATCACGGTGCCTTGGTTCTGGCTGGTGTCGCAGCGCAACCCGGAGTTCGCCCGCTTCTTCTTCGTGCACGAGCACTTCGAGCGCTACACCTCCACCGTGCACCACCGCATCGAGCCGTGGTGGTTCTTCGTGCCGCTGGCGCTGCTGGCCTTCCTGCCCTGGAGCAGCCTGTGGCTACGCATGGCGCAGCGGGTGCGACAGTCGCCGCGTGGCACCGGTTTCCAGGCCGAGCGTTTTCTGGCGGTCTGGGCGCTCTCGATCCTGGTGTTCTTCAGTTTCTCCGGGTCCAAGCTTCCGCTGTACATCCAACCGATGGTGCCGGCGCTCGCGCTGCTGGGCGGCGCCGTGCTGGCCGAGCTGCCGGCCGCCGCCTGGCGGCGGCTGCTGGTCGGCGCGCTGGTGGTGGGTGTCGTCGCCGCGGCGGCGACGTCGCAGGTGCACCGACTGGCGACGCAATCGACGCCGCACGAGCTGATGCGCGCCTACGAGCCGTGGCTAGTGTCGGCCTCGCTGCTGGTCGTCGTCGGCACGCTGCTGGCCCTGTGGCTGCTGGGCCGCGGCCGTCTGAACGCCAGCATCGGGCTGTATGGGTTGACCATCTTCGCCGGCCTGACCATCGCGCTGGTCGGTCACGAGACCCTGGGACGGGCGAACTCCGGCGTCGACCTGGTGCCGGCGATGCGCGCGCGCCTCACCCCCGAGATGCCGATCTACGGCGTCAAGCTGCTCGACCACACGCTGCCGTTCTACCTCGGGCGCACGCTGGTGATGGTGGAGTCGCCCGACGAGCTGGAGTTCGGCGTGCGCCAGGAGCCCGACAAGTGGCTGCCGAC
>DATJYZ010000074.1:0-56291 GCA_035499355.1 Burkholderiaceae bacterium
GCCGCCCGGGCGACCGGGACGGCCGACAGCAGCGCGGTGGCCACAGCGGTGGCAGCGGCCACGGCCCAGAACGAAGGAACGAGAACAGGTCTGCGTGTCATGGTTCTTCCTCGACGGTTGACGACAGTTGACGGATCCACCGCTCGACGAGCGCAAGGCCCTCGGGGTCGGTGAGGTGAGTGCCCAGCGGGGGCATCTGGGTCTGTGCCTGGCGCGAGCGCAAGCGGGCGAGCAACACGCTGCGTTCGGGCGCCTGCGGCGCGATCAACGCGGCATCGGGTGGCAAGTCCGGCGTGCGGTAGCGGCCGGCGACGCCGAGCGTCGAGCGCAACGTCTCGCTGCGGCTGGCTGCGGGGTCGAGCGCCGATTGCGCCAGGGTCAGCTGCACCGGCACGCCGGCGTCGCTGCGGTTGTGGCAGTGGCCGCAATTGGCGTGCAGGTAGCCGAGCGCGGCGCGCTCCACGGCCGAGGCTGCCTGCACGCGCGGCGCGCGCTGGATCAGCGCCGCCGGCAAATCGCGCACCAGGCCGCGCGCCACCAGCGCGTCGAGGTCGACATCGCCTGCGGCCGGCGCCCGTACGTGCGGCGCGAGCGGATCGCGGTCGCGCGACAGTTGCAGCGCACTGAAGCCGAGCACCGGCGTGGCCGCGCCTTCGTGGCACGCGGTGCAATCGGCGCGCGCAGGGACGTCGTAGCGGCCCTGCGGCGCCTCGGCCACCGCCAGGGCAGGGACGCCGCGCGACGGCGCCAGCGTGGCGTCGTCGCCGCGTGCGTTCCAGACATACGTTGCGTAGCGCCAGCGGCCGTTGCGCTGGCGCTCGATGTAGCGCGTCTCGACCCGGCGGCCGCCGTGGCTGAACTCCTTCCACAGTTGCGTGCCGGGCGGAAACTGCCACGCATCGGGCGCCGATGCGTCGATCGCGGCGCCCGTCGGGACGCGGATCCAGCGGCGCTTGTCGGCACCGTCGGACCAGAGCGCGTATTGCGGCGCGAAGCCGAGCACGTCGCGGCGCGGCTGCGTGCTCGAGCCGTCTGCGAACAGGCCGGTTTCGCTCAGATGCTCGGGCAGCGCGGCGTCGTCGGTCGTCTGCGGGATCGCCGGGGCCAGCGCTGCCGCGGCGAGCAAGGCCGCGAGCACGCGCGCCACGCCACGTGCGCCGCCTGGCGGGCGCGCGAAACATCGAAGGCGGGCAGCGGCATCCATGATCGGATGCAGTGTCTCGGGGCACCGCACGCGTCGACATCGCCCGATGGAGCCATCGCGCCGGGAGACGGAGCCAGCGCCCGATTACACCTGCAATCGAGGCGCCGGCAATCGGCGCGCGCGTGGCCGCGACGGCGTCGCTACGACAGGCGCTTCACGCCCTCGAGCTTGCAGGCGTACACCGCGTTGCGCAACGCGGCGATCGCCTCGTAGCGCGTGAAGCTGCGGCGCCATGCCAGCACCACGCGCCGCGACGGCACCGGCGCCTCGAAGGCGATGTAGGTCACGTGCTCCTGCTTTTCCTTCGGCACGCTCAAGCTCGGCACCACGGTGATGCCCATGCCCGAGGCCACCATGTGCTTGATGGTCTCGAGCGACGAGCCCTCGAAGCTCTTGCGCATGCCGTCGGCGTCGGCCGAGAAGCGTGCGAACTCGGGGCACACCTCGAGCACCTGGTCGCGAAAGCAGTGCCCGGTCCCCAGCAGCAGCATCGTCTCGCGCTTGAGCTCCTCCGCGCTGACCGACTTGCGCTTGGCCAGCGCGTGGTGGCTCGGCACTGCCACCACGAACGGCTCGTCGTAGAGGGCGGCGATCGCCAGCCCGGTGTCGGGGAACGGCTCGGCCATGATCGCGCAGTCGAGCTCGCCGGTGCGCAGCATGTCGAGCAGCTTGACGGTGAAGTTCTCCTGCAGCACCAGCGGCATCTGCGGAGTCATCTCGATCGCGTGGCGCACCAGCTCGGGCAGCAGGTACGGGCCGATGGTGTAGATGATGCCGAGCTTCAGCGGGCCGGCCAGCGGGTCCTTGCCGCGCCGCGCGATCAGCTTGATCTCGGCAGCGTCCTCCAGCACCTGCTGCGCCTGGCGCACGATCGCCTCCCCGAGCGGCGTGACGCTCACCTCGTTGGCGCCGCGCTCGAAGATCTTGAGGTCGAGTTCCTCCTCGAGCTTCTTGATCGCCACGCTGAGGGTCGGCTGCGACACGAAGCAGGCTTCGGCGGCGCGACCGAAGTGGCGCTCGCGCGCCACCGCGACGATGTAGCGCAATTCGGTGAGGGTCATGCGCACATTGTCGGGCAACGCGTCAGCGCGGGTATCGCCGTGCCGGCTGTTCGGTATCGCGCGCCGCGACAGTGCCCGCGCAGGCTGGCGCCGTGAGGCGCGATGCGAATACTGCGCAGCACGGCATGTGCCGTGTATCGAAAGACGCTATGCAACGCTCTTCGTCACCGAGTCCCGCCGGCTTGCGCCTCCGTGCGCTCGCCGCCGCAACCGCGGTCTTGGCTCTGCTGACGCAGGCCGCTTGCGTGATGGTGCCGGTGGACTCGCGCACCGGGCTGCCGGTGACGTGGCCGCAGGCGCAGCCAGGCACGCAGGGCCAGTCCGCCGCCGTGGCGCCTCCAGTCTCGCCGGGACCGCCGAGCCCGGTGGTCTACACCGCGCGGCTCTACCCGCTCAACGACGCGGCCAATCGCGCCGGCATGCTGACCGCGGTCGTCACCGATGGCAACGGTGGCCGTGGCACGTTCTCGCTGAGCTACCTCGGCGATGCGATGCAGGGCGAGGCCAGCCGCGTCGAACCCAGCTACCCCGGCTTCGGCCGCGTGATGCGCGACGTGCTCGGCACCGCGCCGGATTCACAGTTGCGCGGCCCGCGCGGCATCGCCAACGCCAGCGGCTCGCGCGGCGTCAGCGCGCAGTGCGAATACGTGCTCAACGCGCCGGGCAGGGGCACCGGCGCATGCGTGTTCTCCGATGGTGCGCGCTATCAGCTGCATTTCGGCTGATGCGTGGGCCGCGCCGGAACTCAGGCCTTGAAGTAGTCGGCCTTGTTGCCGAGCCAGCGTTGCACGTGCGCCTGTGCGGCCCGCGGGTCGCTGGCCAGCAACCGCGGTGCCACGGCGCGCGCGTGCTGCAGCAGCGGCGCATCTTCGGCCAGGTCGGCGAAGCGCAACAGCGCGTCGCCGCTCTGGCGCGCGCCCATGAACTCGCCCGGGCCGCGGATCTCGAGGTCGCGGCGCGCGATCTCGAAGCCGTCGTGCGTGTCGACGATCGCGCGCAGCCGCTCCTTGGCGGTGGGTGACAGCGGCGCGCTGTACAGCAGCACGCACACGCTGGCATCGCTGCCGCGGCCGATGCGGCCGCGCAGCTGGTGGAGCTGCGCGAGGCCGAAGCGCTCGGCGTGCTCGATCACCATCAGGCTCGCGTTGGGCACGTCGACGCCGACTTCGATCACCGTGGTCGACACCAGCACCGGCATCTGCCCGCCGCCGAACAGGCTCATCACGGCGGCCTTCTCGCGCGCGGGCATCCTGCCGTGCAGCAGGCCGACCATCCGTTCGGGCAGCGCCTCGCACAGCTGGCGGTGCGTCTCGGTGGCGTTCTTCAGGTCCAGCGTCTCCGACTCCTGGATCAGCGGACACACCCAGTACACCTGGCGGCCACGCGCCGCCTCGTCGCGGATGCGGGCGATCACCTCGTCGCGCCGCGTGTCGGCGAACAGCTTGGTCGTCACCGGCTGGCGCCCCGGCGGCAGCTCGTCGATCGTGCTGACGTCGAGGTCGGCGAAGTAGCTCATCGCGAGCGTACGCGGGATCGGCGTCGCGCTCATCATCAGGAAGTGCGGCTCCTGGCCTGCGCTGGCCTGCGCTCCGAGCTTGCGGCGCAGCTCGAGCCGTTGCTCGACGCCGAAGCGGTGCTGCTCGTCGACGATCGCCAGACCGAGCCGAGCAAAGCGCACGTCGTCCTGGATCACCGCGTGCGTGCCGACCACCAGGGCGGCATCGCCGCTGGCGGCGCGCGCCACCATCTCCGCGCGGGCACGCCCCTTGCGGCTGCCGGTGAGCCAGGCCACGCCGACATTGAACGGCGCCAGCCACTGCACCAGCTTGCGGAAATGCTGTTCGGCCAGGATCTCGGTCGGCGCCATCAGCGCGCATTGCCAGCCGTTGTCGATGGCGATCGTCGCTGCCAGCGCGGCCACCACCGTCTTGCCCGAGCCGACGTCGCCTTGCAGCAGGCGGTGCATCGGCCGTGGCTGCGCCAGATCGGCCGCGATCTCGTTGCCCACGCGCTGCTGCGCCGGTGTGAGGCGAAACGGCAGCGCCGCCAGCAGGTGGTCGTGCAGGCGGCCCGTCACGGCCGGAAGCGGCGGTGCACGCAGCGCCGCGCGCTGCAGCCGCGCTTCGTGCTGCGACACCTGCTGCGCCAGCAACTCCTCGAATTTCAGGCGTTGCCACGCTGGGTCGGCGTGATCCAGCAACGCCGCCAAGGCCGCGTCGGCCGGTGGATGGTGCACGCGCAGCAGCGCGTCGCGCAGCGAGGGCAGACCGGCCGGCACCACATCGGCCGGCAGCACCTCGTGCAGCGGCGCGCGCTGCAGCGCCGACGCGATCGCCTTGCGCAGGTAGGCCTGGGGCAGCTGCGCCACCGTCGGGTACACCGGCGTCAGCTCGCTCGACAGCGGCGCGCCCGCCTCGACGGCCTTGAAGCTCGGGTGCACCATCTCGCGGCCGAAGAAGCCCGAGCGCACGTCGCCGCGCGCGCGCACCCGCACGCCGCGCGCCAGCGCCTTCTGGTGCGAGGGATAGAAGTTCATGAAGCGCAGCACCATCGACCCGCTGTCGTCGCGGATGCGCGCCACCAGCTGCCGTCGCGGCCGGTACGCGATCTGCGCATCGACCACCTCGCCCTCGATCTGCGCCGTCTCGCCGTCGTGCGTGTCGGCGATGCGCGTCAGGCGCGTCTCGTCCTCGTAGCGCAGCGGCACGTGCAGTGCGAGGTCGATGTCGCGCGTCAGGCCCATGCGCTCGAGGGCGCGCGCCGGGCCGCTTGCTTTGGGCGCGACCCGCGACTCGGGTATCGTGTCCGCTTGTGTGATGGCCTCGGCCATGGAACCATTCTGCAACGCTGACGACACTTCAAGGCCGGTACCGCCTCGACGCGCCAGATGCCCGACACGCCCTACACGCTCGCCGACTTCGACTTCAGGCTGCCCGAGGACCTGATCGCGCAACAGCCGGCGCCGCAACGCAGCGCATCGCGCCTGCTCGACGGCCGCGGCCGCCTGCCGGTGGACCGGTCGTTCCGTGACCTGCCCGCGCTGCTCGCACCCGGCGACCTGCTGGTGTTCAACGACACCCGCGTGATCAAGGCGCGGCTGTTCGGCGAGAAGCCCACCGGCGGTGTCGTCGAGGCGCTGGTCGAGCGTGTGCTGCCGGACCGCGAGGTGATCGCGCAGCTGCGCGTCAGCAAGGCGCCGCGCGCCGGCACGACGATCCGCTTCGCCGACGCGTTCGACGCCGAGGTGCTCGGCCGCGTCGGCAGCGACGGCTCGATGTACCAGCTGCGCTGGCCGGACGACCCGTTCGCCCTGCTCGAGCGGCACGGCCACGTGCCGCTGCCGCCGTACATCCGGCACACCGACAGTGTGTTCGACGCCGAGCGCTACCAGAGCGTGTTCGCCCGCCGCGCCGGCGCGGTGGCCGCGCCGACGGCGTCGCTGCACTTCGACGCCGATGTGCTCGACGCGCTGGCGCGCCGCGGCGTGCAGACGGCGGCGATCACGCTGCACGTCGGTGCCGGCACGTTCCAGCCGGTGCGCAGCGAGAACCTGGCCGAGCACCGCATGCACGGCGAGTGGTACGAGGTGCCGCCGGACACGGCGGCGGCGATCGCCGCCGCTCGGGCGCGCGGCGCGGCGGTGGTGGCCGCCGGCACGACCACGTTGCGCGCCCTCGAGTCGGCCGCACTGGCCGCAAGCGGCGACGAATCGGTCGCTTCGGGCGCGCGCGAGACGGAGCTCTTCATCACGCCGGGCTTCCGCTTTCGCGTGGTCGATCAGCTGATCACCAACTTCCATCTGCCGCGCAGCACGCTGCTGATGCTGGTGTGCGCCTTCGCGGGCTACGCGCACGCGATGGCGCTGTATCGCCACGCGGTGGAGGCGCGTTACCGCTTCTTCAGCTACGGCGACGCGATGGTGTTGGCGAGTGGGACCACCCCCAAAGCGGCCTAGCGGCCGCCTCCCCCTCCAGGGGGCGACACCAGCGGACCGGCAGAGCCGGATTTGCGGTGTTCACTTGGCTGCGGGTGCGCGAGTCGAAGGCGATGCTCGCGTTTGACGTCGTCTTCACCGACGGACTCGCGCGCCGCGCGCGCCTGAGCCTGCGCCACGGCCAGGTCGATACCCCGCAGTTCATGCCGGTGGGGACCTATGGCAGCGTCAAGGGCGTGCTGCCGGCTGCACTGCAGCAGATGGGCGCGCAGATCATTCTCGGCAACACGTTCCATCTGTGGCTGCGCCCCGGGCTCGACGTGATCCGCACGTTCGGCGGCCTGCACCGCTTCGAGAGCTGGCCGCAGCCGATCCTCACCGATTCCGGCGGCTTCCAGGTGTGGTCGCTCGGTGCGATGCGCACGATCAGCGAAGAAGGCGTGCGCTTCGCCTCGCCCGTCAACGGCGACAAGCTGTTCCTGACGCCCGAGGTCAGCATGCAGATCCAGGGCGTGCTGGACAGCGACATCGTGATGCAGTTCGACGAGTGCACGCCGTACGAAGTCAACGGCCGCATCACCAGCGAGGACGATGCCCGCGCGTCGATGGCACTGTCGCTGCGCTGGGCACGGCGCTGCAGCGCCGAGTTCCAGCGCCTGGAGAACCCGAACGCGCTGTTCGGCATCGTGCAGGGCGGCATGTACGAAGCCTTGCGCGAAGAGTCGCTCGCGCGACTGGTCGAGATGAAACTGCCCGGCTACGCGATCGGCGGGGTCAGCGTCGGCGAGCCGAAGGAAGACATGCGCCGCGTGGTCGCGCACACCCCGCATCGGTTGCCGGCGGACAAGCCGCGCTACCTGATGGGCGTGGGCACTCCCGAGGATCTGGTCGACGGCGTCGCCCACGGCGTCGACTTGTTCGACTGCGTGCTGCCGACGCGCAACGCGCGCAACGGGCATCTGTTCACCCGCTTCGGCGACCTGCGCCTGCGCAATGCGCGCTACAAGGACGACACGCGGCCAGTCGACGAGAGCTGCGGCTGCCACGCCTGCGCGCACTTCAGCCGCGCTTACCTGCATCACCTGGACCGTTGCGGCGAGATGCTGGCGCCGATGCTGACCAGCATCCACAACCTGCACTACTACCTGAACCTGATGCGCGAGATGCGCGAGGCGATCGAACAGCAACGATTCACCGCCTGGCGCGCGCAGTTCGAGGCCGATCGCGCGCGCGGGCCATGAAGACACTGCTCGCAGCGCTGCGGCAGGCGGCTGCCGTGCTGGTCGCGCTCGTCGTGCTGTTCGAGGAGTGGGGTTGGGAGCCGCTGCATCGGTGCATGGCGTGGCTCGGCCGGTTGCCCGGGCTGCGCCACCTCGAGGCGCTGGTCGCGAGGCTGCCGCCGACGCTGGCGCTGCTCGTGCTGGCGCTGCCCGCATTGCTGCTGGTGCCGGTGAAGGTGGCGGCGCTCGCGCTGATCGGCATCGGCCGGCCTGGCCTCGGGCTGGCGGTGATCGTGGCGACGAAAGTGTTCGGCACCGCGCTGGTCGCGCGCCTGTTCGCGCTGACGCGGCCGGCGCTGATGCGCATCGGCTGGTTCGCGGCTTTCTACCCGCGCTGGCTGACGTGGAAAGCGTCGCTGCTGGCGCGCGTGCGTGCGTCCCGGGCCTGGCGCCGCGCCCATGCGTTCAAGCTGGCTGCGCTGCGCGAGTGGGAACGATGGCGGGCACCGGGCCCGTCGTGACGCCGCAGGTCAGGCCTTCAACAGCTGCGCCACCTGTCCCTGCAGTCCGGCTGGGCTCACCTGGGCGGCGGGCACGGCCGCGCCCGCCACCAGGTCAACCCGCGAGAACAGGCCGCGGCGGAACGGTTTGACCATCGCCGTGCCATCCTCGATGCGCGAGAAGTACGAGCCCCACAGGTTCTGCAGCGCCACCGGCACCACGGGCACCGGGCGACGCTCGAGGATCTTCATGACGCCGCCCTTGAACGGCTGCAATTCGCCGTCGCGCGTGATGCCACCCTCGGGGAAGATGCCGAGCAGGTCGCCGTCCGCCAGCACGCGGTCGGCGGCCTCGAATGCGGCGGCGTAGGCCACCGGGTCTTCCTGCTGCGACGCCACCGGGATCGCCTTGCCGAGCCGGAACAGCCAGCCGAGCACCGGGATCGCGAAGATGCGATGGTCCATCACGAAGCGGATCGGCCGCGGGCTCGCCGCCATCAGCAGCACCGCGTCGACGAAGCTGACGTGATTGCAGGCGATGATCGCCGGCCCCGCGCTCGGGATGTTGCCTTCGCCACGCACCTTGAAGCGGTAGATGCAGCGCGACGCGATGAAGGCGACGAAGCGCAGCAGGTACTCGGGCACCAGCAGGAAGATGTAGGCCGCCACCGCCGCGTTGGCGAGCGCCGTGAGGCCGAACACCTGCGGGATCGTCAGCCCGATCGACAGCAGCGTGCCGACGATCAGGCTGCTGGCGATCATGAAGATCGCGTTGAGGATGTTGTTGGCCGCAATGATGCGTGCGCGGTGGCTGGCCGGCGCGCGCAGCTGGATCAGCGCGTACATCGGCACGCTGTACAGCCCGGCCGAGAGACTGAGCATGAAGAGATCGGCGAGCACGCGCCAGTGCGCGTGGCTGGCCAGGAACGCGCTCACCGTCTGCGCCGGTACCGCGGGCAGGTTGCGTGACGCGAAGTACAGGTCGGCTGCGAACAGCGTCATGCCGATCGCGCCCAGCGGCACCAGACCGATCTCGACATGGCGGCGCGACAGCGTCTCGGTGAGCAGCGAGCCGGCACCGATGCCCACCGAGAACACCACCAGCAGCAGCGACGCCACGTGCTCGTCGCCGTGCAGCACATCCTTGGCGAACGACGGGAACTGCGCCAGGAACACGACGCCGAAGAACCACATCCACGAGATGCCGAGCAGCGAGCGGAAGACGACGATGTTGTCGTGCGCCAGCTTCAGATTCGTCCAGGTCTCCGTGACCGGATTCCAGTTGATGCGCAGCCCCGGTGCGGTGGCCGGGGTGGCGGGCACGAACTGCGACACCGCGCGGCCGAGCGCGGCCAGGACCAGCGACACCACGGCGACCCATTGGGCGCCGTTGAGCCAACCGCCCGCGGGCAGTGCGATCAGCAGGCCGCCGGCGAGATTGCCGAGCAGGATGGCGACGAAGGTGCCCATCTCGATCATGCCGTTGCCGCCGGTGAGCTCGCGCTCGTCGAGGTGCTGCGGCAGGTAGGCGTACTTCACCGGGCCGAACAGCGTGCTGTGCAGGCCGAGCAGGCAGATGCAGCCGAGCATCAGCGCCACGTTCGTCGTGGCCAGACCGATCGTGGCCAGCACCATGATCACGATCTCCAGGTTCTTGACCAGACGCGTCATCAGCGCCTTGTCGAACTTGTCGGCCAGTTGCCCCGAGGTGGCCGAGAACAGCAGGAACGGCGCGATGAACACCGCGCCGATCACCAGGCCAGCCAGCGCCGGCGGCAGCCACGACACCTGCAGGTGGTAGGTCACCATCACGGTGAACGCGAACTTGAAGACGTTGTCGTTGGCGGCGCCGAGGAACTGGGTCCAGAAGAACGGCGCGAAACGACGCTGCTTCAGCAGCGCGAACTGGTTCGGATGCGTCGTGTCAGTCACCGGCACTCTCCCCTCTCGTCGTTTGCGGTGGCCTTGGGCGGGCCCACTGTAGCGGCCACGGCGGCTTCTGCGTCACGCCGCGAATGATCAGACAACCACCCTTCGGTGGTATAGCGTAATCGACCTTGTGGCGACAGAATCTCCCGCAGGTACTACCACACGGTACCCACCGAGCGCGCCCAATGTCCACCACGCAAGCCCTGATCGATCGCATGAAGGCCGAACTCAAGGCCGTCGGCCTCACCTACGCCGCGCTGGCGCGCGAGCTCGGCATGGCCGAGTCGAGCATCAAGCGCATGTTCGCGCGCGGCGAGATGCCGCTGTCGCGGGTGGACGAGATCTGCCGCGTGATGAAGACCGACTTCGCCGAGCTCGCGCGCCAGGTGGTGGACACCGCGCCGCAGCGCCGCGAGTTGACTCTCGAGCAGGAGAACGCGGTGGTGGCCGACCGCAAGCTGCTGTTGATGGCGATCTGCTGCCTCAGCCAATGGACATTCGAGCAGATCGTCGCCACCTACGCGTTGAGCGACGCCGAGTGCGTGAAGTACCTGGTGCAACTCGATCGCCTCGGCGTCATCGAGCTGCGGCCACTGAACCGCTATCGCCTGAACCTGGCCAAGACGTTCCGCTGGCGCACGGATGGCCCGGTGATGCAGTACTTCCGGCGCCAGGTGGTCGGCGACTACTACAGCGGCGGCTTCGACGGCGAAGGCGAGATGCTGATGCTCGTTCACGGGCAGATCGGGCGCAGCCTGGCCACGCTGTTCAACGAGCGGCTGCAGCGTGTGGCGCAAGACTTCGCGCAGCAGCACCTGGCCGACCAGAAGTTGCCGCCCGAGCAAAAACGCCCCTATACGCTGCTGATCGGCATGCGCTCCTGGTTGTTCGCTGCGTTTCGCGACCTGAAGCGCGAGCCTGCCGGATAGACCAACTGGCTTCGTCCTTGTGCTGCGCTGCGGGAAACAAAGCCTTCAGACCTTCGTATTGCCCGGGGTTTGGTCATACCTGCTTTGCGGCATGCCCCCCGGCTAAGGGTAGTGACCGCGCGATTACACTGCGCCCAAAATTTCACTCCAGTCCCTTCGGAGCACCCTTCCAAACGGCGGTTTCGTTGTTGTCCCTGGCAGGCGTCGTCAGCCCCCGCAACCGCCCCTCATGCGCGGCTTTGGCCGAACCCCGCTTCAGCGCACGGCGCACCACCTCCGCGCGCGAGGTTGGGCCAAACCCGTCTATTGAACCTCGATGATTGGATCGCCGATGAACAGCCCCCGCCTCGAAGGCGTGCGCCTGAACGCGCCCGCCTACGTGAAGCACCAGCGCTTGCTCGACTGGGTGGCGCGCATGGCCGCGCTTACGGAAGCCGACGACGTCTATTGGTGCGACGGCTCGCAATCCGAGTACGACCGCCTGTGCCGGCGGCTGGTCGACGCCGGCACGTTCAAACGCTTGAACCCGGAGCTGCGGCCCAACAGCTATCTCGCGTTGAGCGATCCGAGCGACGTCGCGCGCGTCGAAGACCGCACGTTCATCTGCAGCGCACGCCAGGAAGATGCCGGTCCGACCAACAATTGGGTCGACCCTGCGGAGATGCGCGCGCTTCTCGAGACCGGCGAGCACGCGCTCTTCAAAGGCTGCATGCGCGGCCGCACGATGTACGTGGTGCCATTCTCGATGGGCCCGCTCGGCTCGCCGATCGCGCACATCGGCATCGAGCTGTCCGACTCGCCGTACGTCGCCGTCAACATGCGCATCATGACGCGCATGGGCCGCGCGGTGTTCGATGTGCTCGGCAGCGACGGCGATTTCGTGCCGTGCATCCACACCGTGGGCGCGCCGCTGACGCCGGGCCAGAAGGATGTGGCCTGGCCGTGCAACAAGACCAAGTACATCGTCCACTACCCCGAGACGCACGAGATCTGGAGCTACGGCTCGGGCTATGGCGGCAACGCGCTGCTGGGCAAGAAGTGCTTCGCGCTGCGCATCGCGTCGAAGATGGGCCGCGACCAGGGCTGGCTCGCCGAGCACATGCTGATCCTCGGCGTCACGTCGCCGACCGGAAAGAAATACCACGTTGCCGCGGCGTTCCCCAGCGCCTGCGGCAAGACCAATTTCGCGATGCTGGTGCCGCCCAAGGCGTTCGCCGGCTGGAAGGTCACCACCATCGGTGACGACATCGCGTGGATCAAGCCGGGCAAGGACGGTCGCCTGGTGGCGATCAACCCGGAGTCGGGCTACTTCGGCGTGGCACCGGGCACCAACGAGAAGACCAACCCGAACTGCATGGCGTCGCTGCGACGCGACGTCATCTTCACCAACGTCGCGCTCACCGACGATGGCGACGTGTGGTGGGAGGGCATGACCGACGCGGCGCCTGCGCACCTGATCGACTGGCAAGGCAAGGACTGGACACCGGAGATCGCTCAGCGAGACGCGATCAACGGCAAGCCCAAGCCCGCAGCCCATCCGAACGCGCGCTTCACGGTGGCAGCGACCAACAATCCGGCGCTCGACGCCGAGTGGGACAACCCTGCCGGCGTGGCGATCGATGCCTTCGTCTTCGGTGGCCGCCGTTCGACCACGGTGCCGCTGGTCACCGAGGCGCGCAACTGGGTCGAGGGCGTCTACATGGCCGCCACGATGGGCAGCGAGACCACCGCCGCGATGGCCGGCGCCACCGGCGCGGTGCGGCGCGATCCGTTCGCGATGCTGCCGTTTGCCGGCTACCACATGGGCGAGTACTTCAAGCATTGGCTCGGCCTGGGCGCGAGGCTGCTGGCCGGCGGCGCCAGGCTGCCGCGCATCTACTGCGTCAACTGGTTCCGCAAAGGCGCCGACGGCAAGTTCGTGTGGCCCGGCTACGGCGAGAACATGCGCGTGCTGAAGTGGATGCTCGAGCGCATCGAGGGCCGTGCCGGTGGCAGCGAGCACGTGTTCGGCATCAGCCCGCGCTACGACGACCTGTCATGGGACGGCCTGTCGTTCTCGCACGCCCAGTTCGAGACCGTGACGTCCATCGACGCGGCGGCGTGGCGGCAGGAGCTGCAGTCGCACGACGAGTTGTTCAAGCAGCTGGCCACGCGCCTGCCCGAGCAGCTGTGGAGCACCAAGGCGTCGTTCGAGCGCAAGCTCGCGGCCTGACGCCGGCTTCGCGCTCGCCGGTGCGGCCGTGACCCTGCGGCTGCAGTTGCTGTCGGACCTGCACCTCGAGACCGAGGCATTCGATCCACAGCCCGCTCCCGGCGCCGACGTGCTGGTGCTCGCGGGCGACATCGACTCCAGCTGGGTCGGTTTCGAGCGCTTCGCGGACTGGCCGGCGCCGGTGCTGCTGGTCGCGGGCAACCATGAATTCGACGGCCGCGAATGGAACGAGGCCTGGCCCGCGCTGCGCGCGCGCGTGTCGGCCTGCGGCATCCGCCTGCTCGAGCGCGAGACCCTCACACTGGCCGACCGCGACGGCCGTCGTACCCGGCTGATCGCCACCACCCGCTGGGCCGACTTCGATCTCTACGGTGCCGCGCAGCGCGAGCGTGCCATGCGCAGCGCCGGCTATTTCATGCGCCTGATGCAGGCCACGCGCGACGGCCGGCCGTTCGACGCCGCAGCAATGCGCGACGAGGCGCTGGCTTGCAAGGGCTGGCTCGAGCACGCCCTCGGGCAACCCCACGACTGCGATGCCACCGTCGTGGTCACGCACTTCGGGCCGAGCGCGGCCAGCGCCGATCCGCGCTTCGGCCAACAGCCCAGCACGGCGAGCTTCTGCAACGACGACCAGTCGCTGATGGCCCGGGCCGACGTCTGGCTGCACGGTCACGTGCACTGCTGCCACGACTACACCGTGGCGCGCGACGGTCGGCCACCGATGCGCGTGGTTTGCAATGCGCGCGGCCTGCAGGACAAGAACGAAGGCGAGGGCTTCGACCCGCTGTGCGTGATCGAGGTGCCGCAAAGCTGATGACCGTCAATGCGGTGCGGCGTGCCACTGCGATACTCGTCTCCCTGCAGAAGCGGCCGCAGGCCGATGAGGAACGCCGATGAAGATCCTGGTTGCCGTCGATGGCAGTCGCTATACAAAGCGCATGCTCGCCTACCTGGCAGCGCACGACGAGTCGTTCGGATCGAAGCAGCACCAGTTCACGGTGCTGACGGTGGTCGGGCCGATACCGTCCCGCGCGGCAGGCGCCTTGAGCAGGAAGGTCGTGCACGACTTCTACGCCGAGGAGGCCGAGGCCACGTTCAAGCCCATCCGCGCGTTCTTCGCCAAACAAGGGATCAGCGCGGCGTTCGAGCATCGCGTCGGCAATGCCGGCGACCACATCGCCGAACTGGCGCGCAAGGGCAAGTTCGATCTCGTGATCATGGGCTCGCATGGCCACGGCGCGCTGACGCGCCTGGTGGTCGGCTCGGTCACCGGCCGCGTGCTTGCGGCCTGCGAGGTGCCGGTGTTGATCGTGCGTTAGCGAGGCAGGTCGCCGCGCGGCGCGAAGGCGCGGTCAGCGCGCCCGCTTGTGCTGATCGACCCAGCGGCGAATCCATCCGAGGGGGTCGTCGAGGTCTTCTTCAGCGGGTGCTTGCTTCGCGGGCGAGTCAATCGCCAACTCCATGCCATACGCGGTGCCGAAGTCGGCAGGGTCGGGCGCAGCGGGCGGCTTGGGCGGGGGGACCGGTTCGCCCGGCGGCGCTGCATCCGGTGATTCGTGTGCGTCGCGCATGAGAGCCCCCACAACCAACGACCTGGTTGCAGTGTGCGCCCGCGTGCAGGCGCCACGAAGGAGATAAACCACGGAACAACGGGCCACTTCGGCGATCGGTGCCGGTGTGGCCTGCAGGGTCGTGCGCGATACCCATGCCAGCCGGCAGTTGCGGGTTAGGGATGGGCGGATCTCCAGTAGTTGCCTAGAGTGCGCCGACTCCGCTGTCACACGGAATCTCGAGCCGGCGGCACGTAGCCGATGGCACGGGTGCGGTGCCCGACGGGTGGGCACCGGCTGCATAGGTCCCAACGACGTCCTCCTTGAGGACTTTCAGCCCGCGCTTCGGCGCGGGCTTTTTCTTTGCACCGGCCGCGCGCGCGTTGGCGACCCCGACGACACGGGCCGGCGTAGCATTGCGGCCTCGCTCGCCGATCGCTGCGAGCCGTTGCCGAGGATTCAGCATGGGTGCTCCCGAACCTTTCACCGCCACCGCCGACGTGGGTCACCACATCGCAGGTGCCGTCACCCTGGGCAGCGCGTCGCGCCGCCAGAACGTCTACAACCCGGCCACCGGCGCGGTGGCGCGCCAGGTGCTGCTCGGCACCGAGGCCGACGTCGCCGCCGCGGTCGCCGCCGCCAAGGCGGCACAACCGACGTGGGCAGACTGGGCGCCGATCCGGCGCGCGCGCGTGCTGCAGAAGTTTCTCGAGGGGCTGAACCAGCACCGCGACACGCTGGCTGCGATGATCACCGGCGAGCACGGCAAGGTGTTCAGCGACGCGCAGGGTGAGGTGACGCGCGGCATCGAGATCGTCGAGTTCTCGTGCGGCATCCCGCAGCTGCTCAAGGGCGACTACACCGAGCAGGTGTCGCAGGGCATCGACAACTGGACGCTGCGCCAGCCGCTCGGCGTGGTGGCCGGCATCACGCCGTTCAACTTTCCCTGCATGGTGCCGTGCTGGATGTTCCCGCTGGCGATTGCCTGCGGCAACGCGTTCGTGCTCAAGCCGAGCGAGCGCGATCCGTCGGTCAGCCTGTTCATGGCCGAATTGCTGAAGCAGGCGGGCCTGCCCGACGGCGTCTTCAACGTCGTGCAGGGCGACAAGGTGGCGGTCGATGCGCTGCTCGCGCATCCCGACATCAAGGCGCTGAGCTTCGTCGGCTCGACGCCGATCGCGCACTACATCTACGAAACCGGCGCACGCAATGGCAAGCGCGTGCAGGCGCTGGGCGGCGCCAAGAACCACATGGTGGTGATGCCCGATGCCGATCTCGAGCAAGCGGTCGACGCGCTGATCGGCAGCGCCTACGGCTCGGCCGGCGAACGCTGCATGGCGATCAGCGCCGCGGTGCTGGTGGGCGACGTCGGCGACCGCATCGTGCCCAAGCTCGCCGAGCGCGCCAGGACGCTGAAGATCCGCAACGGCATGGCGCCCGACGCCGAGATGGGGCCGGTGATCACGCAGCAGGCCAAGGAGCGCATCGAAGGCTACATCGAGCTCGGCGTCAAGGAAGGCGCCAGGCTCGTGGTCGACGGCCGCGGCTGCAAGGTGCCGGGGCACGGCGACGGCTTCTTCACCGGTGGCACGCTGTTCGATCACGTGACCCCGTCGATGCGCATCTACAAGGAAGAGATCTTCGGCCCGGTGCTGGTGTGCGTGCGCGCCCACGATTTCGGCCAGGCGCTGCAACTCGTCAACGACCACGAGTTCGGCAACGGCGTGTCGTGCTTCACCCGCGACGGCAACGTCGCACGCGAGTTCTCGCGTCGCGTGCAGGTGGGCATGGTCGGCGTCAACGTGCCGATTCCGGTGCCGATGGCCTGGCACGGCTTCGGCGGCTGGAAGAAGAGCCTGTTCGGCGACATGCACGCCTACGGTGAGGAGGGCGTGCGCTTCTACACCAAGCAGAAGAGCGTGATGCAGCGCTGGCCCGAGAGCACGCCCAAAGGTGCCGAGTTCGCGATGCCGACGGCACGCTAGCGCGCGGCAGTCCGGCGCGGGCAAAGAGCTGCGGGCATAGACGCGGGCGAGGAGAGCATGGGCAAGAGGCGCGGATGCTGAAGATCCTGTTGCCTGTCGATGGCTCGGCCGCTGCGCTCGACGCGGTGCGCCACGCGCTGCGTCTGGTGGCCAACGGGCTCGCGGCGCGCTTCGTGCTCGCCAACGTGCAGGAGCCGGCCAACCTCTACGAGTTGGTGACTGCGCACGACCCCGACGTGCTGCAGCAGGTGAGCGCGGGCGCCGGTGCGCACCTGCTCGAGGCCGCCGAGGCGCTGCTGAATGCAGCGGCCGCACAGTGGGAGCGCGAGATCGCCAGCGGCGACCCGGCCCACGTGCTGGCCGAGATGATCGAGCGCCACGAGATCGACGCCGTCGTGATGGGCGCGCGCGGGCTCGGCGCGGCGCGCAGCGCGGTGGCCGGATCGGTGTCGCACTGGCTGCTCACCCACTGCACGGTGCCGGTGACCGTGGTGCGTCACATCGTGCCCGACGACGATGCGCGCTAGCGACTGCCGTAGCGCCGGGCGCGCGGGGCAAGGATGGCGCCGGTGACGATGACCTTGCCGCCGCCGCCCGCCCTGTTGCCGATGGCGCAGGTGCGCTGCGAGGCCGGCGCGCTGGTCAGCCTCGGCGCGGCCAAGTACGGCGAGCGCCGCTACGTGCCGCTGCTCGGCGGCGTCGTGACTGGGCCCGAATTGAATGGCCACATCGTCGAGGGCGGCGTCGACTGGCAGGTCCAGCGCGGCGACGGCGTGCTCGACATCGCGGCGCACTACGTGATCCGCGCCGCCGATGGCGGTCTGATCGAGGTGCAGAGCGACGGCATGCGCCACGGCCCGGCGGAGGTGATGGCGCGGCTGGCGCGCGGCGACGCGGTGCCGCGCGACGAGTATTTCTTTCGCACGCTGATGCGCTTTCAGAGCGGTGCGCCGGCATGGGTGCACCTCAACAAGGTGATGGCGCTGGCGGTCGGCCAACGGCTCGCCAAGCTGGTGGTGCTCGACGTCTACCGCATCACCTGAGCCCAGCCCTCCCGGGCGGCGGCTACAGCCGCTCGGTCTGCGCAGCGCGCGGTTGCCACTTCATCAGGCGCTTTTCGATCGCGCCCACCAGCGCATCGAGCAGCAAGGCAAAGCCGGTCAGCACCAGGATGCCGGCCATCACCGTGTTGATGTCGAAGGTGCCTTCGGCCTGCAGGATCAGATAGCCGACGCCCTTGGCGCTGCCCAGGTACTCACCGACCACTGCGCCGACGAACGCCAGGCCCACCGAGGTGTGCAGCGAGCTGAACACCCAGCTCGTCGCCGACGGCAGATAGACGTGGCGCAGCAGCTGCCGCCGGTCGGCGCCGAGCATGCGCGCGTTGTCGAGCACCACCGGGCTGACCTCGCGCACGCCTTGGTAGACGTTGAAGAACACGATGAAGAACACCAGCGTGATGCCCAGCGCCACCTTGCTGGCCACGCCGAGGCCGAACCACACGGCGAAGATCGGCGCCAGGATCACGCGCGGCATCGAGTTGAGCGCCTTGATGTAGGGGTCGAAGATCGCTGCCGCCAGCGGCGACAGCGCCAGCCACAGGCCGCAGGCGAGTCCGAGCGCGGTGCCGAGGCCGAACGCGAGCACGGTCTCCAGCAGGGTCACCGCCAGGTGTTCGTAGATGTCGCGCGTGACGAAGAACCAGCGGCCGATGCGTGCGAAGATCTTCAGCGGCTCGCCGAAGAAGAACGCGGCCTGACTGTCGTCGCTGAACACGAAGTTCGGCAGCAGCCCCGGCGTGGTCAGCAGGTGCCACAGCGCGAACACGGTGACCAGCACGCCGGCCTGCCACCAGCGCAGGTTGCCGGGGCGTGGGCGGATCTTCTGCCACACCATTCGCTACCTCGCTGCGCGGCGCCGGGTCGGCCGGGGGGTATTCACGCCGTGCGCTGCAGCTGTTGCTGGTAGCCGCGCAACACCTCGTCGCGCAGCACGTGCCAGATCGCGCGGTGCAGCTCGACGAAGCGCGGCGCCGCGCGCACCTCGGCCACGTCGCGCGGCCGCGGCAGGTCGATCGCGAACTCGCCGATCGGCCGCGATGCCGGCCCCGCGCTCATCACCACCACGCGGTCGCTCATGGCGATCGCCTCGTCGAGGTCGTGCGTGATGAACAGCACCGCCTTGCGCTTGGCACTCCACAGCGCAAGGACCTCGTTCTCCATCAGCTGTCGCGTCTGGATGTCGAGCGCCGAGAACGGCTCGTCCATCAGGATGATGTCCGGGTCGAGCGCCAGCGTTTGCGCGAGGCTCGTGCGCTTGCGCATGCCGCCCGACAGCTGGTGCGGATAGCGGTCGCCGAAGCCGCCCAGGCCGACGCGCTGCAGCCAGGCGTCGGCCTGCGCAGCCGCGGCGCCGGGCGCCATGCCGCGAAACTGCAGGCCGGCCATCACGTTGGAGCGTGCGGTGCGCCATGGCATCAGGCTCTCGGTCTGGAACATGTAGCCGGCGCGGCGGTTGATGCCCGCCAGCGGCGTGCCGAACACGCGCACGTCGCCTGCGCTCGGCGCCAACAACCCGGCCGCGACGTTGAGCAGCGTGCTCTTGCCGCAGCCGGTGGGGCCGACCACCGAGACGAACTCGCCCTCGGCCACCGTGAGGCTGACGTCGCGCACCGCGGTGTAGCGCTGCGACGCCTCGTCGCGGCTGGCGAACGTGCAGGCGATGCCGGCGAGTTCGAGGGCCGAGGGCATGACGCCGCCTGCGTCAGCCGCGCGGGTACTTGGCGTTGGCTTTCTTGACGAAGTCGTTGGTGTACACCGCCGGCAGGTCGAGCTTGGCATCGGCGATCTCGGCATCGATGCTGGCCAGCGCCCGGAACGCCGTGTCCGGGCCCTTCTCCGGGATCATGCCGTCGGGCGAGAGCGCGCCCTTGGCGGCGAGGAAGGCATCGATGTAGACCGCGCGGTCGCCGAGCAGGTAGCTCTCGGGCACTGCCTTGATGATGTCGCCCGCACCGGCAGCCTGGATCCACTTGTCGGCGCGCACGATCGCGTTGGCCAGCGCCTGCACGGTGGCCGGGTTCCTGTCGACGAACTCGCTCTTCGCGTACAGGCACGCCGCCGGCATCGGACCGCCGAACACCTTGTCGGCCTCGGCCACCACCCGCGTGTCGGACACCACCTTCAGGTCGCCCGAGCGCTGCAGCAGCGTGACCACCGGGTCGAGGTTGCTGATCGCGTCGATCTGCCCCGAGCGCATCGCCGCCACCGCGCCGCTGGATGCGCCGACGCCGATGAAGCTCACGTCGGTGGGCTTCAGGCCCGCCTTGGCGAGCACGAAATTGGCCATCACGTTGGTCGAGCTGCCCGGCGCGGTGACGCCGATCTTCTTGCCCTTGAGGTCGCTCACGGTCTTGTAGCCGGCCATCGTCTTCGGGTTGATGCCGAGCACGATCTGCGGCGCGCGGCCCATCAGCACGAACGCGCGCAGTTTCTGCCCCTTGGCCTGCATGTTGACGGTGTGCTCGAACGCGCCCGAGACCACGTCGACGCTGCCGCCCACGAGCGCCCGCAGCGACTGCGCGCCACCGGCGAAGTCGCTGATCGTCACGTCGAGGCCTTCGGCCTTGAAGTAACCCAGCGACTCGGCGATCGACAGCGGCAGGTAATACAACAGGTTCTTGCCGCCCACCGCCAACGCAACCTTGGGCTTCTCCAGCGTTTGCGCGCGAACGATCCAGGTGGGCACAGCGAGCGCGGCGGGCAGCGCGCTGATCAGGGTACGGCGTCTCATGCGAATCTCCGGCAACGACAACGAGGAGTCGAGCCGGCAATGTACCCAAGCGGGCGGGTGCTGCCAGCCCGGGCCAGCCCTGAAGCCGCACAATCGCCCGATGTCGACAAGGAGCCTGGTGCAGTGACGACCCCTGGGATCGCCCTCATCACCGGTGGCAGCCGCGGCATCGGCGCGGCCACGGCCCGGCTGCTGGCCACCCGTGGCTGGGATGTCGCGATCAACTACGCGCGCGATGCGGCGGCCGCCGAGCGCGTGGCCGACGACGTGCGCAGCGCCGGGCGACGCGCGCTCGTCGTGCGCGCCGACGTCGCCGACGAGGCCGCCGTGAAAGCGATGTTCGTAGCGGTCGACAGCGGACTCGGTCGCCTCGGGGCGCTGGTCAACAACGCCGGCATCGTCGATCTGAAGGCCCGCCTCGACGAGATGAGCACCGAGCGCCTGCGCCGCATGTTCGATGCCAACGTCATCGGTACCATGGTCTGTTCGCGCGAGGCGGTCACGCGCATGAGCACGCGCCACGGCGGCAGCGGCGGCGTGATCGTCAACGTCTCGAGCGTGGCGGCGGTGCTCGGTGCGCCGGGCATGTACGTCGACTACGCCGCGAGCAAGGGTGCGATCGAGACCTTCACGATCGGCCTGGCACGCGAGCTGGCGATGGAAGGCGTGCGCGTCAACGGCGTGCGCCCCGGCATCATCGATACCGAGATCCATGCCGACAGCGGCGACGCCAATCGCGCGTTCGCCTCGACCAGCCTGATCCCGATGCAACGGCCGGGCACCGCGCTCGAGGTGGCGCAGGCGATTGCCTGGCTGGTCGGCGACGAGTCCGGTTACGTGACCGGCTCGCTGCTCAGCGTCAGCGGCGGACGCTGACGCGCCACGCCGGTTACACAGCGCCGGCTTCACGACGATCAGCGCCCCTCAAAAGGAGGGCGTGGCCCACGGCTGCGGGATGCGTGCAAGAGGTCGCGTGATCACACTGATCCGCAACGCGCGGTGGTTCAAACGCGCGAGGGAGCACTGGCGATGCCGACGGCACCCGGACTGCGCGAAGAGCGGGCCAACACGGCCAGCCATGCGCTCGGGGTGTTGCTCGCGCTGGCGGCGCTGCCGGTGGTGGCCGCGGACGACGCGGCGCGCACCGGCGCGCGACACATTGGCCTCTGGGTGTTCGCGGCCACAATGCTGCTGGTGTTCGCCATGTCGTCGGCGTATCACGCCGCGCCCGCCGGCCCGGCCAAGGTCGTGCTCAAGCGGCTCGACCATGCCGCGATCTATCTGTTCATGGCCGGCACCTTCACACCGTTCGCGCTCGGCCACGCGCTGGGCACGCCGCTGCTCGCCCTGGTGTGGGCCACCGCCGCGGCGGGCGTGGTGATGAAGCTGTTCGGCCATCCCGTCGATCGCACCGTGTCGACG
This sequence comes from Burkholderiaceae bacterium, assembly GCA_035499355.1. Lineage (GTDB taxonomy): Bacteria > Pseudomonadota > Gammaproteobacteria > Burkholderiales > Burkholderiaceae_C > JAEUPI01. Next base: position 21,739 of record DATJYZ010000074.1, read on the forward strand.
GCGCTGTACCTGGCGTTCAGCTGGCTGGTGATCGCCGCGGCGCAGCCGCTGCTCGCCTCGCTCGGCCGTGATGGCCTGCTGTGGCTGCTCGCCGGTGGCATCGCCTATTGCGCGGGCACGCTGTTCTTCATGTTCGACCACCGCATGCGCTTCGGTCACCTGGTGTGGCACGTGTTCGTGCTGGTCGGCAGCGGCTGCCACTTCGTCGCCGTGCTCAAGCACGCCGCTTGAGGCGGTGCGTCAGCGCCGCTCGACGATCAACGGCACCAGCTGCAATTCGGCACGCAGGCGGTCGGCAGCACCGCTGGCATCGGAGCGCGTGCGGTACGGGCCGGCCTGCAGCCGATGCAGGTCGCGGTCGGTGAACACCGCCAGCGACGGCGCCAGCCAGTCGAGCTCGCGTTCGACCTTGCGCTGAAAGTCCAGCGCGCCGTCGCGCTCGCGGAAGGCGCCGAGCTGCAACCAGAAACCGGGCGGCGCCAGCGCGATCGGTCGCGGCGGTGGGCGCGGCACCTCGTCGTCGGCGCCGGGCGCCGCTTCGGCGACCGTGGTGTCGACGGCGCCGCCGGGGGCCGGGGCGATCGCCACCGTGGTGATGGATGCGCTCGGCACCTCGGGCACGCTGACCGTCGGCGGTGCCGTGCCTGGTGCCGGCGGCGCGGCTGCCGATGCGACGCTCGGCCCCGGCGGCGGCGTTGCCTGTGCGGGCGCCGCCGCGAGCGCGCGCTCCGATCCCGCGCGCCAGGCGCCGCTGCGGATCGACTCCTGCGTGATGCGTTCCACTTCCACCGGCGCCACGGCGTTGAGCACGCCGAGCTTCAGCGCGGCGGTGTAGCTGAGGTCGATCACCCGGCCGTCGTGGAAGGGGCCACGATCGTTGATGCGCACGATCACCTCGCGGCCATTGGCCGGGTTGCGCACGCGCGCATAGCTCGGTATCGGCATCGTCTTGTGCGCGGCCGTCATCGCGTACATGTCGTAGGGCTCGCCGCTCGAGGTCGGCCTGCCCTGGAACTTGGTGCCGTACCACGACGCGAGCCCGCGCTCGCTGAACGGCGCATCGCGCGTCAGCGGTGCGTAGGTGCGGCCGAACACCTCATAGGGCTTGTTCGGCCCGCCGTTGCGCAGCGGCTCCAGGCGCGGCTCGGCGTCGGGCACCTGTGCCAGGTTGGGCGGCGGATTGGCGCCGGGACCGTCGCGGCCAGAGCGGCGCGTCGATGCGCAGCCCACCAGCGCCAGCACGGTCAACGCCAGCGCGACCCGTGTCCATCGCCGGCCCGCTGCGTCGTGCATGGACGACAACCATAACCGATTGCGCCGCGCAAAAGATTGCTGGCGCGCCCGGCGCGGATCGAACGCGCGACCCCTGGCTTCGGAGGCCAGTACTCTATCCACTGAGCTACGGGCGCAGCGTGATGTGCCGCTTTCGGGGGGCGCCGCATCACCACGAAGAGCGCGCGATTCTATCAGCGGGCCCTCGGGCGGCAGCAGGGCGCGCAGGGGCGCGCTGATAGAATCGCCCGGCTTTGCTCGAGGGGCCTTGCCCGGTTGTCGAGCGAGACGAGAAGCCCTGCCGAAGGTCACCGATCCATGAGCGACGCTGCCACCCATTCCGACCCCGACTCGCACGAAGGCTTGATCCGCACGCCCAAACAGCTGGTCGTGGTGCTGGTCGCCTCGTTCGTGTTGCCGGTGCTGATCATCATCATGCTGATCAATTTCGTCGCCTGGGACAGCAAGCCGGCCGCTGGCAGCGACGGCCTCGGCGCCGAAGCGGTGGCGCGCCGCATCCAACCGGTGGGCGTGTCGGACTACAAGGACGTCAACGACGCCAAGTCGATGAAGACCGGCGAGCAGGTGTTCCAGGGCCAGTGCACGGCGTGCCACGCCACCGGGGCCGTCGGGGCGCCGAAGCTCGGCGACGAGGCCGCCTGGGGCCCGCGCGTCAAGACCGGCTTCGACGCGTTGCTGAACTCGGCGCTCAAGGGCAAGGGCAACATGCCGGCGCAAGGCGGCGGCGACGCCACCGACTTCGAGATCGCGCGCGCAGTGGTCTTCATGGCCAACAAGGGCGGCGCCAAGTTCGACGAGCCCAAGCTGCCCGCAGCCGCCGCCAGCGCCGCGAAGTGACCTCTGCGCGGACCGAAGGTCTGCGCGCTCAGAACGACCAGGTGCCCTGCAGCACGCCGACGCGGCGTTGCGGCAGCTGTGCGGCCACGGCTTCGTCGGGCCCACCGTACAGGCGCCAAGCGGCGTTGATGCGCATGCGGTCGCCCTGCCACTGCACACCCAGCGTGACGATGCGGCCTCGGTCGGCCGGCGTGATCAGCGCGTCGGCCGACAGCAGCCAGTGATCCGGCTGCCAGGCCAGGCGCACGAACAGGTTGTCGCGGCGCAGGCTCGGTGAGTCGAACGGCGTGGCCTGCCACGCCAGGTTGCCCGCGACGGCCGGCACCAACGCCGGCGGCAGACCCGGTCTCGTGCCCAGCGCGGTCAGCGACCGATTGCGTTGCAGCCAGCGGTCCCACTGGTCGTCGCTGAGCGTGGTGCCGTCGTACCAGTACTCGACCAGCAGGCTCTGCTGTTGCTGGCCGGTCCAACTCGCGCCGAGCAACCATTGCGACGTGCTGCCGAGCGTGGCCTGCGCCCATGGGTTGTGCGCGACCGGCAGACCATCGGCCTGCGGGTCGATGCGCCACCCGTCGTGACGCTGGAGCGCGCGCGCCGAGGCATGCAGCTCGAGTTCGTCGGTGGCGACGAAGGCCAGCGCAGTGCCGGCGCTGCCCTGCGTGTGCTCGCCCCAGCGCGCGAACAGATAGGCGTCGATCGCGCCATGGCGCGCGTACCAGCGCGCGGCCAGTGCGTTCTCGCTGGCGCCGCGCTGCAGGTCGTCGGGGTCGCCGGCGTGCTGCGGATTGACCCACACGAGTGTCGCCGCCTGTTCGGCGCTGAAGTGCTCGAGCTGCAGCAGCGGGCGGCCTTCCGGGGTCTGCGGCAGCAGCGTGCGCCGGCGTTCCTGCTGCACCACGTCGTTGGGACGGAAGCCGTAGCCGACGTCCCAGCCGACGATGCGCTTGCCCAGCGTGAATTGCCAGGCGCCGAAGTCGCTTGCGCCGTAGAACTCGTTGACGCGCGAGCCGTTGTCGGCGTCCAGGTTGTCGCGGTTCTGCGCCACCAGCAGCACGTCGGCCGACAGCGCGGACAGCCAGGGTCGCGTTGCCGCCGGGTGCCAGATGCCGCGCAGCTGCGCTTCGGCGCGCACCCCGTTGCTCGCCATCGGTGCGATGCCGGGTGCCAGCGCATTGGCCGCCGCGAGCGGGCCGGCGTCGTTGGTGCCGAGAGCATCGGCCTGCAGCCGCAGCTCGCCGCTCGACTCGAACTCGGCCGCCAGCGCAGCGCTGGCAAACGCGGCGAGCAGCAGCGCGCCGGCGCCGCGGCGGCGCCATGACGAGCACGCGGCCACGGTCCTAGTCCAGCGCCGGATTGCGCGCCAGGAACATCGGGTTGAGCCAGGTCTCCGGCACCGTCTTGTCCTGCCGCGAGACGTAGCGCACGCGCGTTTCCTTGTGGTTGCTCAGCTGGTCGAGCAGCACCATCTCGGTCACCAGCGTCGGCGCGGCGGCCTTGTCGAACACGAAGCGCGCCTGCTTGGCGAGCTTGTCGCTCTGCACGTAGAGCTCGGCGCGCACCGGCTCGCTGCGCGCCTTGCCCAGCCACAGCTCGATGCGCTGGTAGGTCACGCCCTTGCGCGCCGCTTGCAGGCTCAGGTGCCGGCACAGCGCCTCGGACTCGGCACCGCACGGCTCATCGCCGACGAGGCTGCCGGTGTAGTCGTCGGCCCAGCTCATGGTGGCGATGTCGCCGGTCGACGCATCGCCCAACAGCTTCTGCGACGGCGTGATGCGCAGCGGCCGCTGGCTGCCCGGCATCAGCAACCAGAAGTCGTCGCCGAGCATCAACACTTTCTGCCCGGCCTCGGCCGGCGAGCGCATCAGCACCAGCGACTTGTGCTGCGCCTGCACGAACACCGTGTAGCGCCGCTCCTTGTCGGGCGTGCCGTCGCGGTTGAGCACGCTGACCTGCGTCTCGACCTGCAGGTTGTCGGCGCCGGTGCGGTAGCGGTCGGCGGCCTTGAGCAGTGCGGGCACATCGTCGGCCGCCTGCGCCAGCGATGCCGCCAGCATCGCGCCGAGCGCAGCCAGGGTGAGTCGGAGGGATTGGGTCATCGAATGGCTCCTCGGGTTCAAACGTGCGCCAGCGCCTCGACGATCGGCTTGCGCACCGTGCGCCGCGCCACCCACATCGAGGCCACCATCGACAGCAGCACCATCGCCAGCACGGTGGTGCCATAGAGGCCGCCGTCGACCGCCACCTGCAGTGGGTAGCCGGTGCTGCGTCCGGGCGGTGGCGGCATCGTGATCGGGAACGCCAGCAGCGCCAGCGACACCGCCAGTGCGATGCCCGCGCCCACCAGCGCGCCGCTGCCCCCGAGCACGAGGCCCTCGAGCGCGAACGAGCGCGTCAGCTGGCCGGGCGACGTGCCCAGCGCGCGCAGCGTGCCGATCTCGCGGGTGCGCTCGATGATCGCCATCGCCATTGCATTGGTGACGACGAACACCACGATGACGCCGATCACCAGCCCCAGCGCACCGAAGATGCGGTTGTAGAGCTCCTTCACGCTCTTGTAGAACACCGCCTGGTCGAGCCAGGTCTGCACCGCGAGCTGCGGCAGCGCCGCCGCGATGCGGGTGCGCGCGCCGTCGGTGGCGTCCAGGCTCGACAGGAACACGCCCAGGCTCGACACGCGCTGGGTCACCAGCAGCTTCTGCGCGGTGGCCAGGTCGAGGTACACGAGCCGCTTGTCGACGTCGGGGATGCCGGTGGAGAACACGCCCTGCACGGTGACGTCGAGCGCATTGAGCGCGCCCTCGGTGGTGCTGGCCAGCAGCGTCAGGCTCGAGCCTGGCGCCGCCTTCAGGCTGCGCGCGAGGCCATCGCCGAGCATCACCATCCCGGGCTTGCCCGAGACCAGCACGTCGCCCGCGAGCACGCGCAGGAACGGCCCCTTGACGGCGAACTCGGCGTCGGGGTCGATGCCGGCGGCGAGCATCACGGTGGATTTGTCGCCGTTGCTGATGAGACCGGAGAAATCGACGCGTGGCAGCACGTGCAGAACCTGCTTGTCGGCCAGCAGCTTGGCTTGCAGCGCGCCGACGTCGTCGAGGCCGTATTGCAGCGGCGTGTCCTCGTCGCGCGTGAACTGCTCGGGCTTGCCGACGATCAGGTGCCCGGTGGTGCGCGCCGAGATCTGTGCCAGCCCCTGGTAGGTGAAGAGCGCAAAGCCGCCGGCCAGCAGAATGGCCGCGGTGCCGAGCGCGGCGATCGACACGGTGACCGCCGAGCGGCGCCGGTTGCGCAGCGTGTTGAGCACGGCAAAGCGCAGCCAGCGCCAGGCGCCGGCCGCCGACGTGGCCCCGCGCGGCGGCGTGCGCTGCAGCGCGCCGGGTGGATGGTCTTGCAGGTTCATGGCACGAGTTCCTCGGCGGGCGCGGTGGCGATGCGGCCGTCGCACAGGTCGATCACGCGGTCGCAGCGGCGCAGCGCGCGGGCATCGTGCGTGGCCACCAGGAACGCGGCGCCCTGCGCATGGCCGAGCTCGCGCATCAGGTCGAGCACCTGGTCGGCGGTGTGCGAGTCGAGGCTCGCGGTCGGTTCGTCGGCGATCACGAGCGCGGGCCGCTTGACCAGCGCGCGCGCGATCGCCACCCGCTGCCGCTGCCCGCCCGACAGCGCGTCGGGCCGATGCGCCGCGTGGTCGGCCAGACCCACCGCGCGCAACACCTGCGCCACGCGCTCGCGACGCTCGGCCGCCGGCATGCCGGCGAGGAACAGCGGGTAGTCGACGTTGTCGGCCACCGTCATCACCGGCACCAGGTTGAAGTTCTGGAACACGAAGCCGATCGCGTCGCGGCGCAACTGCGTGGCTTCGCGTTCGCCGATGCCGTCGACGCGGCGGCCGCGAAACCGCACCTCGCCGCGATCGGGCCGGTCGATCAGGCCGGCGAGATTGAGCAGGGTGCTCTTGCCGCTGCCCGAGGGGCCGGTCAGCGCCAGCATCTCGCCGGGGTAGACCTCCAGGTCCACCCCCTGCAGCGCGCGCACGACGTGCTGGCCGAGGTGATAGGTCTTGTGCACGCCGTGCAGCGCGAGCACCGGATCGAGGGCGATCGTGGTCACGACGCGAGTTCCTTCAGCTTGGCCTGCGCCGCGCCCGCTTGGGGTGCGCCGCTGGCGACCACCTGCTCGAACCAGCGGCGCGCGTCGGCCGGCCGGTTGTCGGCCGCCGCGGCGATGCCGGCACGCAGCCAGACGGTGCCGCGAAACGGCAGTGGCGAAGTGACGAACTGGGGGCTGCCCAGCACCTGCTCGAGCAAACTGCGTCCTCGGGCACCGCGGTTGAACATCGACGGCATGCCGAGGAACGTGTTGGCGGCCACGAACCGCGTCTCCAGGCTCGTCGGCGTACCCCGGTGCAGCAGGGCGTCATGCGCGGGTTGCAGCGACGCGAGCGCCTTGTCGATGCGCGCCAGGCCCTCGTCGGCCAGCGACAGCTTCTTCCACGGCAGCAGCGTGGAGCGCGCCTGCAGCGCCGTCGACGCGCCGCTGTAGGCGAGCAGCAGCGGGTCCGCCGGGTCGGCCTCGGCGAGGCCGCCGAACTGCTTGACGGCCGCGTCGACCGCAGCGTCGTCGCCGGCGGCGGCGCGCTGGAAGGTCGCGAACGCCGCCTCGAAACCAGCGGCGTCGGCGGCGTGCGCCGACGGCGTGGCGAGCGTCATCCAGGCGGCGCTCAGCGCACCGAAGGCGGCGACCGCTGCGATGCGCAGCACATCGCGGCGAATGGAAGCGGAGAAGTCGTCGATCGGGTTCATGCGGCACCTCGCTGAGGGAAGGTGCCGCCAGTCTGGCCACCGCCACGCGGCCGCGCAGCCGCGCTGCGACGAAGCCGCGAGCGGTGTCGCCAACGGTGGGCTGCATGGCGTGAACCGACGCGGCGACGGCGGACCACGGCGAGCGCCGCGGCGTCGCCGTCGTGCGTCAGCGCGGCCCGGGTGCGGGCTTGAGCACGTAACCGAAGCGCGGCGGCATTGCCGCAAACGCCAGCTCGTGCGGCGACCACAGGCCCTGGTCGATCGCGCGCGACGCGTCGAGCACGTCCTGGCTGTGCACGATGCCGAAGCCGCGGTCAGCGTGCGCGAACAGGCGCCCGCGCTCGTCGAGCCATGCCGAATGCACCGTGGCGTCGTGGCCGGTGTGCGTCTGCACGCGCAGCGTGTCGCCGGGCCAGCTCACGCGCCACACCAGCGGCGCGGCCTCGAGCTCGACGTAGACGCGCTGCGGCCCGTTCTGGAAGAACCAGCAGCCCTGCTCGTCGCACTCGTAGTTGCGGTGGATGAACTCGAGCAGCTTCTCGTGCCGGATCATGCTGCCCTTGACCAGCGGGAACGGCCCGGCGCGCTGGATGCGCTCGTCGCGCATGAACCACTGCCCGCGCGCGTCGAGCGCGAGCCAGTCGTAGCAGTGCGGCACGGTCGGCCACTTCTTCAGCGCCGCCTTGACGATCTCGTCCACGGCGCCAACGTTAGCTCAGACGATGCCGCGCATCCAGCCCATCACGGCCTCGGGCAGGGTCATCAGGTGGCCGGGGAATGCGCCGCCGGGAAAGCCGACGTGACCGCCGTGCGCGGGCTGCCACAAGGTGACGAACCCGGTGCCCTGCCGCGGCAGGCTCGCCGCCGGCACGAACGGATCGTTGCGCGCGTTGAGCGCCAGCGTCGGCACGCGGATGCGCGCCAGGTGCGGCTTGGCCGAGGCGCGCGCCCAATAGTCGTCGGTGTCGCGAAAGCCGTGCAGGGGCGCGGTGAACAGGTTGTCGAACTCGTACAGCGTGCCTGCACGCAGCAGGCGCTCGCGATCGAACAGCCCCGGGTACTGCTGCAGCTTGGCCAGCGCCTTGGTCTTCATCGTGCGCAGGAACATGCGTGCGTACAGCGCGCGGTTGAAGCCGGCGTCGATCGCGTGGCCACCCGCCGCGAGATCGAGCGGCGCGCTCACCGAAGCCAGCGCACGCACCCACGCGGTGGCGTCGGCGCCGGCTTCGCCGGCCCAGCGCAGCAGCGCATTGCCGCCGAGCGACACGCCCACCACGTGCAGCGGCGCGCCCGCCCAGGCGCGCAAGCGCCGCAACAACCAGGCCACTTCGGCGTGGTCACCGGAGTGGTAGGCACGCGGCAGGCGGTTCAGCTCGCCCGAACAGCCACGCCAGTGCGGCACCGCGAAGCGCCAGCCCGCGTGCCGCGCCCAATGTGCGAACGACAGCGCATAGTGGCTGCGCGACGAACCTTCCAAGCCGTGCAGCAGCACCAGCGCCGGTGCGGCCGCATCGCCGGCATCGACGAAGTCGACGTCGACGAAATCGCCATCGGGCGTGTCCCAGCGCGCGCGCCGCCAGTTCGGCGCGGGCGGTCGGCGTGACAGCAGCGCGGGCCAGATCGTCTGCGCGTTGCCGCCCGGCAGCCAGTGCGGCGCGCGCCAGCCATCGAGCCCGGGCGACGGTGCGCTCGTCATCAATGCAGCGTGGTCGGCGCTTCGACGTTCTCGTGCGGCGGCAGCGCGCTGCCCGGGCTCGCGTGGTGCGCGACCAGGCGCCAGCCCAACGCCGTTTTCAGGTAGACGTTGGTGGCCACCACGTAGGCCTGCTGCGTGCCCTCCGCGCTGGCGATCGCCACGGTCTCGACCAGGTTGTGGACCGCGGCCTCGAGCGTGCGCGTGCGACGCACCTGATCAGGATGCACCGGGATGCCGCCGCGCTCGAAGATCGCCTCGAACGACGCGCGGATGGCGGGGGCGCCGACGACGCGCGGCCCGCCCGGATGCACGCAGACGATGTCGTCGTCGTCGGACCACACGGCCATCAACTTGCCGATGTCGGCCTCGCGCAGCGCCTCGTAGAACTGCGCCTCCACGTCGTCGGGCGTGGCCATCAGGTGGGCGGCGCGTGCGCGGGGCGAAGGCATGGCCGGCTCAGTTCGTGCCCGAGCGATCGCAATCCCGAGCGAACACCGCGCAACCGGCTCTGCCGCTCCGCTGGTGTTGCCCCATTGAGGGGGAGGCGGTCGCCAGGTCGCTTCGGGGGTGGGCCATGTCTCTAGCGGAACACCACGGTCTTGTGCCCGTTGAGCAGCACGCGGTGTTCGGTGTGCCAACGCACCGCGCGCGCCAGCACCAGGCATTCGACGTCGCGACCTGCCGCCGTCATCTCGTCGATCGAGTCGGCGTGGTCGACGCGGGCGACGTCCTGCTCGATGATCGGGCCCTCGTCGAGATCGGCGGTCACGTAGTGCGCGGTGGCGCCGATCAGCTTGACGCCGCGCGCATGCGCCTGCGCATACGGTCGCGCGCCCTTGAAGCTGGGCAGGAAGCTGTGGTGAATGTTGATCGCGCGGCCAGCCAGCTGTTCGCACAGCGCGCTCGACAGGATCTGCATGTAGCGCGCCAGCACGACGAGATCGACGCGCTCGCGCGCCGCCAGCTCGAGCACGCGAGCCTCCTGGGCCTGCTTGGCCGCGGCGTCGGCGCCTGGCGCCAGCGGCAGGTGATGGAACGCGATGCCGTAGCCGCGCACCAGCCCGGCGTGCGTGGTGTGGTTCGACACCACACACGGCACCTCGATCGCCAGCTGGCCGGTGCGCACCCGGAACAGCAGGTCGTTCAGACAGTGGCCGTGCTGACTGACCATCAGCATCACGCGCGGCCGCACGTCACGCGCATGGAAGTGCAGCGCCATGCCGAACTGGGTGCGCACGTGGCCGAACAGCGCCTCGAGCGTCGACGCGTCGGCCAGCTGCGGCGGCGCGCTGAAGTGCACGCGCATGAAGAAGCGGCCGGTGGCGTCGTCACCGTCGACGTCGCCGAACTGCTGCGAATCGACGATGTTGCAGCCCGCCTGATACAGCAGGCCCGACACCGCGTGCACGATGCCGGTGGCATCCGGACACGACAGCGTGAGGATGTATTCTTTCGCGCCTTTCATCGGCGCGCATTGTAGGCAGCAGCCTTCGAGGAGAGCATGGCAGCCACCGCCACCGAGCGCGGCGCCTGGGCCGCGCGCAGCCACGAACTCGCGCAGTTGATGTCGCGGTGGTGTTCGCCGGCAAGCTGACGCTGTAGCCGCCGTTGCCCGCGGCGCGGGCCTACCCTAGCCGCCGTCGTCGGGCCGTGTGCCGGTGGTGCGCCAGCGGCCGAGCATGGCCATCGCCTCCAACTGCCGGGCCAGCACGAAGGCCTTCGCCGCCTCGAGGGTCGGCAGGCGCGGATGCGCGCTATCGCCGCGGCGCACCAGTCCGCCGCCGACGCACACGCCATGCTCGAACAGGTCATAGCCCGTCTTCTCGATCGTCAGCGCCGGGTGCGCACGATTCGGGCAGTGCGTAAAGCAGTTGAAGCGGGCCGGTCGGGCCGTGCACCGCTGGCCGCCCACGGTGAGCGGCAGCTCCTCCATCAACGGCCGCACCAGCAACGGCTGTGCCTTCTGGCGCGGCACGCGGCGATGAAACGCATTCCATTGCGCGCGCACGAGCGTTGCCTGCGGGCATTCGGTCTCGGCGCAGGTGAGCCGCAACAGCACCGACCGGTCGACCCGCGTGCCATCGAGCAGGTACTGCTCGCGCCGGCGCCGCTTGTGGTCGATGCGTGCCGTCACGCTCACCCGGTGCGACACGTCGCCCGCCTTGACCTGCGATTCGCCGTGCCAGCGCGTGCCGAACGGCGCGCCGGGCGGCACCGCTTGCCGCGCCTCGCGGATGAGTTGAAGCACCGTGCTCACGGCCGGGCTCCGCGGCGACCGTCAGTGTCCGTGCGCCACCTTCTCGCCAGCCTTCAGGCGGTACTCGGTGCCGCAGTACGGACAGCGGCCGACGCCTTCGGTGGCGACGTCGATGAAGACCCGCGGGTGGTTGCTCCACAGCGGCATCTTCGGATTGGGGCAGAACACGACGCCGGGACCCTGCAGGTCGCGGGCAGCCACCTCGACGGTGGCGATGGGAGGTTGCACACTCATACCGGGGTCAGCCATTCCGCGTACTTGGCGTTGCGGCCGTTGACGATGTCGAAGAACGCGTTCTGGATCTTGGTGGTGATCGGGCCGCGGCTACCCTCGCCGAGCGTGATGCGGTCGTACTCGCGGATCGGCGTCACTTCGGCCGCGGTGCCGGTGAAGAACGCCTCGTCGGCGATGTAGACCTCGTCGCGCGTGATGCGCTTCTCGACGATCTTGATGCCGAGGTCGGCGCAGATTGCGAAGACGGTGTTGCGCGTGATGCCGTTGAGCGCGCCGGCGGAGAGATCCGGCGTGTAGATCACGCCGCCCTTGACGACGAACAGGTTCTCGCCGGCGCCCTCGCTGACGAAGCCGGCCGAGTCGAGCAGCATCGCCTCGTCGTAGCCGTCGTCGGTGGCCTCGAGGTTGGCCAGGATCGAGTTGGTGTAGTTGCTCACCGCCTTGGCCTGCGTCATCGTGATGTTCACGTGGTGGCGCGAATAGCTCGAGGTCTTGACGCGGATGCCTTTCTTCAGCCCCTCCTCGCCGAGGTAGGCGCCCCAGGCCCAGGCCGCGATCATCAGGTGGATCGTGTTGCCCTTCGGGCTGACGCCGAGCTTCTGGTCGCCGATCCAGGTGAGCGGGCGCAGGTAGCAGCTCTCCAGCTTGTTGGCGCGCACCACCTGCGCTTGAGCCTCGCACACCTGCTCGAACGAGAAGGGGATCTTCATGCGCAGGATCTTGGCGCTGTTGAACAGCCGCTCGGTGTGCTCGCGCAGGCGGAAGATTGCCGTCTTGCCGCTGGCGGTCTTGTAGGCGCGCACGCCTTCGAACGCGCCACAGCCGTAGTGCAGCGTGTGCGTCAGCACGTGGATCTTGGCGTCGCGCCAGTCGACCAGCTTGCCGTCGAACCAGATCTTGCCGTCGCGGTCGGACATCGACATCGGAGTTCCTTCGGTCTGAAAACGCGGGAGCGGGCGGTGATTCTAGGCCGCGGCGCCCTCGAACAGCCGGCGTGCATGCACGCCCAGCCCCGTGGCCACGCTGGCGAAGCGGTCGCCGCGCACGATGCGCGCATCCGGCGCCACGCCGGCGATCGCCGACACCAGCGGCTGCAGGCCGGTGGAACCGCCGGTGAAGTACATCGCGTCGAGCTGCGCCGGCCGCAGACCGGCCTGCACGAGGGTCTCGCGCGCGGCCGCCACGATGCGCTCGCGGTCGGCGGCGATCGATTCCATTGCCTGCGGCTCGCGCAGCAACACGGCCAACCCAGGCTCGACGACGCTCAGCTCGATCGGTGCCGCCGGCGCCGACGACACCGCGATCTTGGCCTCCTCGGCACGCGCGGCCAGCGCATGGCCAAGCCGCTGCTGCAGGATCGTCATCAACCGCGCATGCAGCCGCTCGTCGGCGTACCAGTCGCGCATGCCGCGCAGCTCGAGCACGCGCGCCGGCGTGTAGCAGGTGTTGATCAGGTGCCAGGTGGCGAGGTCGAAATAGATGCCGTTGGGCACCTCGCGCGGCGCGCCGCCGTCGGCGCGCCCATCGGCCCGTGGCTTGCCGAGGCTGCCGTAGCCGGCCAGCGGCAGGATGCACTTCAGTTCGATGCGCCGGTCGAAGTCGGTGCCGGCGACGTGCACGCCGTGGTTGGCCAGGATGTCGCCGCGGCGGTCGAGCCGCGTGCGCTGCCGCGGGCCGACGCGCACGACGCTGAAGTCCGACGTACCGCCACCGATGTCGGCCACCAGCACGGTCTGCTCGCGCCCGACCGACTGCTCGTGGTCGAGGGCCGCGGCGATCGGCTCGTACTGGAACTGCACCTCGGTGAAGCCGACCTCGCGCGCCACGCGCGCCATCGCGCCCTGCGCGGCGGCGTCGCGCGCCGGATCGTCGTCGACGAAGAACACCGGCCGGCCGAGCACCACCCGTTCGATCGCGCTGCCGGCGCGCGCCTCGGCGCTGGCCTTGAGGTGCCGCAAATAGCTGCCGATGACGTCGAGGTAGCGCACCGAGTGGCCGCCGCCGACCTCGGTGCTGCGCTCGACCAGGTCAGAGCCGAGGATGCTCTTCATCGAGCGCATCAGGCGGCCCTCGCCGCCCTCGACGTAGGCCGCGATCGCGGCGCGGCCGTACAGCCGCTGCGGCGGCTGGTGCACGGCCAGGCCCTCGACGGCGTAGAACACCGCGGTCGGCATGCCGGTGAACGACTGCTCCAGCGGCACCAGTTCGACGCCGCTGCGCGACGGCAGCGCCACCGCCGAGTTGCTGGTGCCGAAGTCGATCGCGCAGTGGTTGCGACCGGTCATTGGCGCTTCAAGCTATGCGGCACGAGGGGCGCAATTGTGCCTGCGCGTGACCGGACGCCGTGCACGCGGCGCGTCACGCCTCGACCTGCAGGACGCTGCTACTCGACGAACTGCGGCGAGTGCGGAATCGTCGCGTTCTGCTCGCTGTCGTGGTTGATCCACAGCTGCGCGCGCTCCGACAGCAGGAACTGCGCGATGCGGTCCATCGAGGCGACCGACTGCTCCTTGTTGAAGTTGAAACCCGGCACGCGCCGGTTGTCGAAGTTCTCCCTGAAGTGCGCGGCGTCGCCCGACAGCACCAGCGTGCCGGTCTTGGGCAGTCGCACCACCAGCGACTGGTGCCCCGGCGTGTGGCCCGGGGTCGACACGATCACCACCGAGGCGTCGCCGAATATGTCCTTGTCGCCGCTGAGCTTGACCACCGGGTTGTTGCGCAGCTTGTCGTACAGCGCTGGGTTGAAGCCGAACTTCGCGGGCTCGGGGCCGAACATCGCGTCGTACTCGGGCTGCTGGACGTACAGCGTGGCGTTGGTGAACAGGTTGGCGTTGCCCACGTGGTCGGCGTGCGCATGCGAGAACGCGAGCACCGAGATCTGCGCGGGCGACACGCGCAGCTCGGCCAGCTGCGAGGCCAGGGTCTTGGTGCGCTTCATCCGCATGCCGCGAGCGCCGAGCTGCCCGTCGGGGCTGTCGGCGAGCGAATCGGCGAAGCCCGAGTCCCACAGCATCCAGTCGTTGCCGTGCCGGATCAGGTAGCAGTTGTCGCTGAAGGTCATCGGCTTGCCGACGTTGAAGCCGGGTGACCAAGGCGAAATGTCGGGGATCTGCGCCTCGCCGCAGTACAGCGCATACACGCGCAGCCGGGGCACGCCGGTGCCGGCGACGTTACCGGTCGGCGTGGTGGTGCAGGCCAGCAACGCGGCCGCACATGCCAGCGCAAACAGCACGACACGCAGGCTTCGCTTCGATCGCATGGTCGACTCCTGATCGATTGTCACGGCGAGCGCGGCACCTCGCCGAGCACCGTGCAGCGGCGCACGACACGCCCTTCGCGCTCGAGGTCGAACGGCGTCGCGCGATGCAGCACGCAGCGGTTGTCCCACAGCAGCAACTCACCCGCGGTCCAGCGGTGCTCGTAGGTCAGATCGGGGTGCACGATCAGCGCGTTGAGCTCCTCGATCAACGCGCGGCCCTCATCGTACGGCATGCCGACGATCGACTCCGCGTGGTCGCCGAGGTAGACACAGGTTCGCCTCGTCTCGGGATGCAGGCGCACGATCGGATGATCCACCGGCGGTCGCTCGCGCCGCTGCGCCTCGGTCATCGGGTCCTCGCCGTGGCGGCGATTGCGCGAGAAGTCGAGGTTGTGCACCGCGCGCAGATTGGCGATGCGGGCCTTCCAGGCCGGACTCAAGCGATCGTAGGCCCCGTACATGTCGCAGAAGTGCGTCTCGCCGCCGCGCGCCGGCACCACCTCGCCATAGATGATCGTCGCCTGCCCGGTGACGCGCGACCACGAGCCGTCGGTGTGCCAGGCCAGGGTGCCGCGATCGGGGTGTTTGCCGCAAGGGCGGCCCTGCTCGTCGAGGTTCGACAGCCGGTACAGCTCGGGGTGGCCGTCGGCGTGGTACTGGCTCATCACGTGCACCTGCACCTCGCCGAAGCGGCGCGCGAACGCCACCTGCGCCGCCGGCGGCAGCGGCTGCGGGTCGAACAGCAGCACCTGGTGGCGCAGAAAGGCATGGTAGATCTCGGCGAACTGCGCATCGGACACGCCATCGGCCAGCCGCAAGCCGCCGATGCGCGCACCGAGCCGCGGCGTCAGCGCGCCGATCTCCAGAGGCAGCACGGTCGCGGCAGGCATGGCGATGCGGGGCGACGATGCTACTGCGGACAGATGTAGCCCGCCCCGGTGGGGCTCTTGAAGCAGCCCACGCTCTCGGGCAGCAGCCACTTCGGCAGCGCCAGCACGATGTCGGGGAACATCACCACGAAGGCGATGGTGGCGAAGAACACCAGGTACATCGGCAGCGAGCGCACCACCGCGCGGCCGAAGCCGATGCCGACGTACTTCGAGGCCACCAGCAGCGACAGGCCGTAGGGCGGCGTGATGAGACCGAACACCAGCGTGGTGATGATCACCGCGCCCATGTGCAGCGGGTTGATGTGTCCCACCTCGGTCAGCTTGTTGATGATCGGCATGAAGATGATGATCGCCGGCACTGCGTCGATGAAATCGCCGACGATCACGAACAGCGCCACCAGCAGGAACATGATCATCGCGGGGTCGGTGCCCGCATAGTGCGAGATGTAGTCGGCGACGATGTCCGGGCCGCGCAGGTAGGCCACCATCCAGCCGAACGCCGAGGCACCCGCTACCGCGGCCAGCGGCAGCGAATACAGCAGGCCCGCGTACATGAAGTCGCGCGGCAATTCGCGCACGTGGCTCGGCCGCAGCACCGGGATCAGCACCAGCAGGATGTAGGCGCAGGCCACCATCCCGGCCTCGGTGGGCGTGAACCAGCCGGTGAGGATGCCGCCCATGATGATGACCGGAATCACCAGCGGCAGCGCCGCGCCGCGCGCGGCGACGGCGAACTCGGTGAACGAGGCGCGCTGCTTCATCACGCCCACCGGGCCGAAGAAGTAGCTGTAGACCATCAGCCCGATGCCGATCAGCACGCCCGGTACCACGCCGGCCAGGAACAGCCCGCCGATCGACACGTTGCCAGTGGCGCCGTAGACCACCGCCATGATGCTGGGCGGGATCAGGTTGGCCATCGTCGAGGCCGACGCGATCAGCGACGCGGAGAACGACTTGTCGTAGCCCTCCTTGGTCATTTCGGGCGCCACCGTGCGGGCGAGGATCGCCACGTCAGCGGTCGACGACCCCGAGATGCCGGCGAAGAACATCGAGAACAGCGTCACCACCTGCGCCAGCCCGCCGCGCAGGTGGCCGACCAGCGTCTGCGACAGCCGGATCATCCGGTGCACCACGTCCGACGAGGCCATCAACTCACCCACCAGCAGGAAGAACGGCACCGCCAGCAGCGTCTCGGCATCGATGCCGTGGAACAGCTGCCCCACCATCGACTGCAGGCTGATCGGCGTGAACGCGGTGGCGACGAACACACCGGCCATCAGTGCGAACGACACCGGCACGCCCATGTAGCCGAAGCCGAGGAACAGCAGCGCCATCAGGACCAGCACCGCGCCCGGGCTCATTCAACAAGCTCCGGCAGGTTCTCGCGATCCTCCGGCCCCTCGAAGCCGTGGCGCCAGCCGTTGACCAGTTGCTCGATCGTGAACAGCGCGATCAGCACGCCGGCGGCCGGCACGATGCCGGTGTACACCGCCAGCGGAATCAGCGACGGCATGCGGTAGCTGCCCATGTCGAGCACCGCGTTCTTCCAGCCGAAACACACCAGCAGCAGCGCCACCACCAGCACGATCAGGCGATTCGCGATCTCGATCGCGCTGCGCGGCGCTCCGGTCATGCGCTTGGTGATCTCGGACAGATAGAAGTGGTCGTTGCGCCGCGTCGCAGCGGCCATGCCGAAGAACACGCCCCAGGCGAAGAAGGCGGTGGTCACCTGCTGCAGCCACAGCCATGGTCTGCCGATGGTGCGCGTGACCACGTCGCAGCCCACCGACAGCGTGAACATGAAGATGCACACGCCGCACATCACCATCAGCACGGCCTCGAGCATGTCGAAGGCCCGCCACTTGAGGTGACGATGGCGTTGCAGGATCAGGGCGCGCTGATCGGCCATCGAGGCGGCGTCTCGCTCGAGACTCGGGCGAGACGGCCGCTACTGGATGTCGCGCACCATCTTCAGCAGCTTCACCGCGTGCGGCCCCAGCTCGGCAGCGAGCTGGTCCTGGATCGGTGCCGCGGCCTTCATGAAGCCGGACTTGTCGACGTTGTCGACGACCTTGACGCCGATGCTCTTGAGCTTGTCGGCCGAGTCCTTCTCGAGTTTCAACGCCAGAGCGGGCTCGTTCCTGCTCACCTCGGCCGCGGCCGCCTGGACCCACTGCTGCTGCTGCGGGCTCAGGCTGTTCCAGGTCTTGTCGCTGACCCAGATGCAGTTGTTGTTGGCCTCGTGTTCCGTCATCGACAGCACCGGCGCCACCTCGTAGTGCTTGTTCGCCAGGTACACGTTGACGCCGTTCTCGGCGATGTTGACCACACCAGTCTGCAGCGAGGTGTAGACCTCGCCGAACGGCATGTGCACGGTCTGCGCACCATAGGCCGGGAAATGCGTGTCCTCGGTCTTGGTGGCCTGCACGCGGACCTTCTGGCCCTTGACGTCGTCGACGGATCTCACTTCCTTCTTGCTGTACATGTTGCGCAAACCCATCGTCAGCAGACCCAGCACCTGAGCGCCTTGCACCGAGTCCTTGACCATCTCGCGAAATTCCACCGTCACCGCAGGATCTGCCAGCACTTTGGCCAGGTGATTCTGGTCGCGAAACAGGAAGTGAAGGGAGAACACGCCCGCCTGCGGCGCCAGCGTCGACGCATTGGCCGTCGAGGTAATGACGAAATCGATGTCGCCGGCGCGCATCTTCTGCAGCATCTGCGGTTCCTGGCCGAGCTGCGCACCGGGGAACTGGTTGATGCTGAAGTTGCCGCCGCTCAGCTCCTTGAGCTTGGCGTCGAAGATGTTGGCCGCGATGCCGTATGCCGTGGTGGGCGGCTGGTCGTAGGCAAAGCTGAAGGCGCGCTTCTGAGCCATCGCGCCCGGCGTCACGCCAAGCAGCGCAAATGCCGCCAACGCGACGAAGCAGGTGCGGCGCGCACCGCGCGCGAGCGGAATCCGGGTCAGCATCGGCGTCTCCTCGTATGCCCGCATGTCGCGGGGCTGCCTTTTGGTATGACGATAGCCATGCATCGCGCCAGGCGCAATGGAAACCGGGGTTCGCCGACGTAGAGCTTCCACCTAGTCGCCAGCAGCGCGCAGGCAGCGCGCCGGCGATCAGGGGTGTGGGGGCCGCGCCGGTGCGTCGTCGGCACGCAGCAGACGCCAGCGCGCCAGCTTGCCGCCGACCAGCTCGATGCGCACGGCGTCGCCGCCGGCGTCGCGCCATTCGAACACTTCGGGCTCGCCGCCGTTGTCGCCGTGCTTCACGCCGAGGCTGCGCGTCAGGGTCAGGATCTGCGGCAGCCGCTGCCCGGCGTGCAGCCGCGCGTTGAGCATCACCGCGTTGTCGATGTGGCCCAGCGGCGCGCGGCCGGCGTTGCGCAACACGCGCAGCGCGCGGCTGAACTGCAGCAGCAGCCAGAACACGATCAACGTCGCCGCCAGCGCGACGCCGGGCCAGCCCCATTGCACATAGCCGAGCGCGATCGCGGCCGCAGCCAGCAGCCAACCGATGGCCGTGTTTGCCGCCATCTACAGGCCCCGCACGACCTCGATGGCTTCCTCGATGCGCTCGACCGGGTGGATCGCCAGCCCCTCGAAGGCGCGCACGTCGGCCTTCGGTGCGTTGGCCTTGGGCACCAGCGCCACCGCGAAGCCGAGCTTGGCCGCCTCGCGCAGCCGCTCCTGGCCGCGCGGCGCCGGCCGCACCTCGCCGGCCAGGCCCACCTCGCCGAACGCCAGAAAGCCGCGCGGCAGCGGCTTGCCGCGCAGCGAGCTGTGGATCGCCAGCAGCACCGCCAGGTCGGCCGCCGGCTCGCCGATGCGCACGCCGCCGACCGCGTTGACGAACACGTCCTGGTCCATGCACGACACGCCGGCGTGGCGGTGCAGCACCGCCAGCAGCATCGCCAGGCGGTCGCGGTCGAGCCCCACCGACAGCCGCCGCGGCGCCACGCCGGCGGAATCGACCAGCGCCTGGATCTCCACCAGCAGCGGCCGCGTGCCCTCGAGCGTGACCAGCACGCACGAACCGGGCACCGGCGCGCCGTGGGTCGACAGGAAGATCGCGCTCGGGTTGCTGACGCCCTTCAAGCCGCGCTCAGTCATCGCGAACACGCCGATCTCGTTGACCGCGCCGAAGCGGTTCTTGATGGCGCGCACCAGGCGGAAGCTCGAGTGCGTGTCGCCCTCGAAGTACAGCACGGTGTCGACCATGTGCTCGAGCACGCGCGGCCCGGCGAGCGAGCCTTCCTTGGTGACGTGGCCCACCAGCACGATCGACGTGCCGAGCGACTTCGCGGTGCGCGTCAGCTGCGCCGCGCACTCGCGCACCTGCGCCACCGAGCCCGGCGCCGAGGTCAGGGCGTCGGAGAACAGCGTCTGGATCGAGTCGATGACGCAGAAGCGCGGCTTCTCGGTCTCGATCGCCGCCAGGATGCGTTCGAGCTGGATCTCGGCCAGCACCCGAATCGGCGCGTCGCGCAGGCCCAGCCGCCGCGCGCGCAGCGCCACCTGCGCGCCCGACTCCTCGCCGGTGACGTACAGCACCGGCATCGCCTGCGACAACCTCTCCGCGGCCTGCAGCAGCAGCGTCGACTTGCCGATGCCCGGGTCGCCGCCGATCAGCACGACGCCGCCTTCGACGATGCCGCCACCGAGCGGCCGGTCGAGCTCGGTCAGTCCGGTGGGCGAGCGCTCGATCTCGGCGGCTTCGATCTCTGACAGCGTGGCCACCGGCAGCATCGGCACTGCGACCTTGAAGCGATGGCGCGTAGCGCCGGCGGCGGCCTCGGCGACGGTTTCCTCCAGCGTGTTCCACTCGCCGCAGTGCGGGCACTTGCCGAGCCACTTTGGGCTCGTGCCGCCGCAGGCGGTGCAGGTGTAGACGGTCTTGTCGCGGGCCATCGCTGCATTGTGCGGGCTTCGGCTGTATCGGCCGCCCGTGTGCCGCCGCGCAGGAGCGCCGCGAAGTAGCATCGCGACCCCGCGCGCCGCAACCGACGCGGGCCACGCCATTGCGCCTGCTCGATTCACCCCGCGTGCTGTTCTGGGTGCCCACGCTGATCTGGGCCTCGACGTGGCACGTCATCCTGTATCAGTTGGCCGAGGTCGCGCCGCTCAACTCGGTCGCGTGGCGTTTCCTGCTCGCCGGCATCGTGCTGCTTGCGCTGGCGGCCGCGCGCGGCGAGCGTTGGCGGCTGCCGTCGCGCTGGCACGGCTGGCTCGCGGCCACCGGCATCGTGCAGTACAGCATCAACTACTGGGGTGTCTACGAGGCCGAACGCCACATCCCGAGCGGTCTGGTGGCGGTGCTGTTCTCGCTGATGGTGTTCGGCAACGCACTGCTCGGCTGGCGCGTGTTCGGGCAGCCGGTGAGCCGACGTTTCGTGGCTGCCGCGCTGTGCGGCGTGCTCGGAGTGGCGCTGATCTTCTGGCCCGAGGTGGTGGCCACCGGCACGCGCCCGCACGCCGGGCTCGGCCTGACGTTGGGCCTGCTGGCCGTGGCGTGCGCCTGCATCGGCAACGCGATGACGCTGTCGCTGTCGCGCCGCGGGCTGCCGCTGGTGGCCACGCTCGGCTGGTGCATGACCTACGGCGCGCTGGCGCTGTGGCTGCTGGCCATCGCGCAGGGCACGGCGCTGCAGGTGGGCCGCAGCGCGTCGTGGTGGCTGTCGCTCGCGTACCTGACGGTGTTCGGCTCGGTGGTGGCGTTCTTCGTCTACTTCCGGCTGGCGCAGCGCGTCGGGCCGGCGCGCGCCGCGATGACCGGCGTGATGATCCCGCCGATCGCGCTGGCGATCTCGGCCGCACTCGAAGGCTGGCAGCCCAACGCGTTGTCTTGGCTCGGCATCGCGCTCAGCCTCGGCAGCGTCTACGCCGCCACGCGCCGCGCGGCGTGAGCGTCAGTCGTCGCGCGGCGTCGATCCGCGCGTGACCTTCAGCCGTCCCTTGTGGCTCTTGTCGGCGAGCCGCCGCTCGCGCGAGGCCAGCGTCGGCGCGGTGGCGATGCGCCGCCGCGGCAATGTGGCCGCCGCGCTGATCAGCGCTTGCAGGCGCTCGAGCGCCGCCGCGCGGTTGCGCGGCAGGCTGCGGTGCTCCTGCGCCTTGATCGTCACCACGCCGTCGCTGCCGATGCGCTGGTCGCTGCGCGCGCGCAGCCGCGCCTTCAACGCGTCGGGCAGGCTGGAGGCCGCGATGTCGAAGCGCAGCACGACGGCGTTGGACACCTTGTTGACGTTCTGCCCGCCGGCGCCCTGCGCGCGCACGGCCTCGAAGCGGATGTCGCGCTCGTCGAGCTCGAACGGAATGCGCGCCATGTCGTGGCGGGCCGGATCACGCCACGCGCGTCGGCACCCGCGGCGCCAGCGCGCACATCAGCTCGTAGCTGACGGTGCCGGCGGCTTGCGCCACCTCGTCGATCGGCAGCATGCTGTCGCGCGGCCCGCGGCCCCACAGCGTGACCTCGCTGCCCGGCCCGGCCTGTGGCACCGGCGTCAGGTCCACCGTGATCATGTCCATCGACACGCGGCCAACGGTGCGCGTGCGCACGCCGTCGACCAGCACTGGCGCGCCGCTGCTTGCATGCCGCGGATAGCCGTCGGCGTAGCCGCAGGCGACGACGCCGATGCGCAGGGCCGAGTCGGCGACGAAGGTGTTGCCGTAGCCGACGCTGTCACCGCGCGTCAGTTGCTGCACGCCGATCAGCTGCGCGCGCAGCGTCATCGTCGGCTGCAGTTGCCAGTGCGCGGCCGTGTGCTGCGGATGGTCCGGCGCGCCGCCGTAGACCATGATGCCGGGCCGCACCCAGTCGGCCGCCGCGGCCTGCGCGTGACGCAACAGCGCGGCGCTGTTGGCCAGCGTACGCTCGCCGGCGAGGCCGTCCGCGGCGCGCTCGAACACCGCCAGCTGCGCCTGCACGCCACCGGCGCCGTCGGCGTCCGAGAAGTGCGTCATCAGCGACACCTCGTCCACCTGCGGCAGCGCGTTCAGCCGCGCCCACGCGGCGCGAAAGGCCTGCGGGGCGAAGCCCAGCCGGTTCATGCCGCTGTTCAGCTTGAGGAACACGCGGTGCGGTTGCTCGGTCTTATGGCCGGCCAACCAGTCGATCTGCGCGTCGCGATGCACCGTATGCCACAGGTTCAGCCGCGAGCACAACTCGAGGTCGCGCGGCTCGAAGCAGCCTTCGAGCAGCAGCACCGGGCCGCGCCAGCCCATCGTGCGCACCCGCTGCGCCTCGGCCAGGTCGAGCAGCGCGAAGCCGTCGGCCGCGCGCAAAGGCTCGAACACGCGTTCGATGCCATGGCCGTAGGCGTTGGCCTTGACCACCGCCCACACGCGGGCGCCGCGCGCCAGCGCGCGCGCGCGCGCCAGGTTGTGCGCGAGGCCGTCGCGGTGGATGAGCGCTTCGATCGGTCTGGGCATCGGAAGGTCAGCCTCGAAACGCGGGGCAGGACTATCCCGCGAACGATTCTGCCAGCCCGGCGCCGTCGCCGAAGGAGCGGACCGTGCGTGCTATAACGCCCCGCCCACGGCCGCACGCTCCGTCAAGCCGTCAGTGCGCCGTTGGGGGCGCCGCACACGAGAAGCGATGAAAAGAGGCTTCTACACCATCATGTCGGCGCAGTTCTTCAGCTCGCTGGCCGACAACGCGTTGCTGGTCGGCGCCATCGAGCTGCTGCGGACCACGCACGCGCCCGCCTGGCAGATCCCTGCGTTGACGCCGATGTTCGCGCTGTTCTACGTGCTGCTGGCGCCGCTGGTGGGCGCGTTCGCCGACGCCGTGCCGAAAGGCCGCGTGATGTTCGTCTCCAACACGATCAAGGTGATCGGCTGCGTGCTGATGCTGTTCGGCGGTCATCCGTTGTGGTCGTACGCGGTGGTGGGGCTCGGCGCCGCGGCGTACTCGCCGGCCAAGTACGGCATCCTCACCGAGCTGCTGCCGCCGTCGCAGCTGGTCAAGGCCAACGGCTGGATCGAAGGCCTGACGATCGCCTCGATCATCCTGGGCGTGCTGCTCGGCGGCCAGCTGGTGGGCGGCCGCGTCGCGCCGTGGCTGTTGTCGTTCGATTTCCCGTTCATCGACACCGGCGTCGAGACGCCACCGGAGGCGGCCATCTCGGCGATCGTGGTCCTGTACGTGATCGCGGCGATATTCAACCTCTACATCCCGCGCACCGAGGCGCCGTTGCAGCCGCTGTCACGTAACGTGTTCACGCTGGTGGGCGACTTCAGCCAGTGCAACGCGCGGCTGTGGGCCGACAAGCTCGGCCAGATCTCGCTGGCCACCACCACGCTGTTCTGGGGCGTCTCGGGCAACCTGCGGGTGATCGTCTTCGCCTGGGCGGCGGCGGCACTCGGCTACAGCACGACGCAAGCGTCGTCGCTGGTGGGCGTGGTGGCGATCGGCACCGCCGCCGGCGCGGTGGTGGCGTCGTGGCTGATGCGGCTCGAGCATGCGACCAGGGTGATCCCGCTCGGCGTCGCGATGGGCGTGCTGGTGATCGGCCTGAACATCATCCGCGAGCCGTGGGTGGCGGCGCCGTTCATGATCCTGCTCGGCGCGATCGGCGGCTTCCTGGTGGTGCCGATGAATGCGCTGCTGCAGCACCGCGGCCACAACCTGATGGGCGCGGGACGCTCGATCGCGGTGCAGAACTTCAACGAACAGGCGGCCATCCTCGGCCTCGGCGCGTTCTACACCGGCATGACGAAGTTCGGCCTGTCGGCGTTCGTCTCGATCGCGGTGTTCGGCGTCGCAGTCACCGGCACGATGGCGTTGATCGGCTACTGGCACCGCACAAATGCCGTGCGGCACCGCAACGAGGTGGATCGCCTGCTGGCGATCGCGCGCTCGGACAAGCCCTGACGCATGCCGGCGCGGTCGGCGACGGCGCCCTCGGCAGCCACCGCGCTGGCGGTGTCGGCGTTGCTGTTCAACGCCTTCACCTGGGGCGTCTCGTGGTGGCCGCTGCGCCAGTTGCAGGCGCTGGGCGTGCACCCGCTGTGGTCGACGGCGCTGACCTATGCCGTCGTGGTGGTGGCGCTCGCGCTGTGGCGCCCGTCGAGCGTGCGCGACCTCGTGCGCACGCCGAGCCTGTGGGTCCTGGTGCTCGCCTCGGGCTTCACCAACGCCAGCTTCAACTGGGGCGTCACCGTCGGCGACGTGGTGCGGGTGGTGCTGCTGTTCTACCTGATGCCGTTGTGGAGCGTGCTGCTTGCGCGCTGGCTGCTGCGCGAGCCGCTTCACGCCGGCGTGCTGCTGCGCGCCGGGCTCGCGGTGGCCGGCGCGCTGGTCGTGCTGTGGCCCGAAGGCGGTGGCTGGCCGTGGCCGCGCGCGCTGCCCGACTGGCTCGGCCTCGCCGGCGGCCTGTCGTTCGCGCTCAACACCGTGATGTTGCGCCGCGAGGCCGCGCGCCCGGCCGCCTCGCGCGCGCTGGCGATGTTCGCCGGCGGTGCCGTGGTCAGTGCCGCCGTGGCGCTGGCCGGCACGGCGATCGGCGTCGCGCTGCCGCCGGCGGCGACGGTGGCCCAGTGGGCGCCCTGGGTGCTGCTGATGGTGGTGTGGTTCCTCGGTGCCAACCTGTCGCTGCAGCACGGCGCCGCGCGGCTGCGCGCCGGCACGACCGCGGTGGTGATGGTCAGCGAAGTGGTGTTCGCCAGCGCGTCGGCGGTGGCGCTCGGCGCGGCGACGCTGCAGGCCCACACGGTGGCGGGCGGGCTGTTGATCGCGTCGGCCGCCTTGCTGGCGGCCTGGCAGGAAGGGCGGCGCGACGACGCGCGCTGAGCGCCGCTAGCGGCTGCGGCGCAGGCCGACCACGGCCAGCAGTTCGCTGGGCTGCAGCGGCTTGCCGAGGTAGGCGTCGCAGCCCGCCAGGCTGCCGCGCACCCGATCGGTCTGCGTGGCATGCGCCGACACCATCGCGACCACCGGCGGACGACGCGAGCGCCGCTTGATCTGGCGGCACAGCGCGAGCCCGTCGAGCTTGCTCGCCGGCCCGAGCTCGACGTCGAGGAACACGTAGTTGAAGTCGTGCTGCGCCAGTTGTGCCAGCGCGGCGTCGCTGTCGCTGACGCCGCGCGAGCGCAGGCCGAGTTCACCGAGCTTGAGCTCGAGGAACTTCAGCGCGATCTCGCTGTCGTCGACCAGCAAGGCGTCGCAGCGGGTCGCGGCCTTCTTGGTGACGGGCGGCGCGGCGCCCTCGGCCTTGGCGCGATCGGGAAAGCCCTCGGCCAGGTCCGCCAGCTGCGAGTCGAGCAGGCCGCCGCCTGCGCCGCGCGGCGGAGGGGTCGGCGGCGCGGCCGGCGGCTTGGGCGGGATGACGACGAGGCGCGGTGCCGGGATCGGCACGGCGATCGCCGGGGTCGGAGCGGTGGCCGGCACGGCCGCCGGGCCTTGCAGCCGGATCAACGCGGCGTCGAGCTCACGCAGCAGCGACAGCGCGTCGATCGGCCGGCGCAGGCGCCCCAGCGCGCCCTTGGGCGCGGCGCCGACGCCGACGAAGACGCTGTGGGCCAGGCGGCCGGCGTCGAGTGCGCGTTGCACGGCCGCCTTGGCGTCGCCATCGACGACCAGGAAGCGCGCCTCGTCGATCGCGGCCACCAGCGCGTACGACGGCACACGGCCGGCCGCGAGGCGGAACTGCAGCGCGAGCGCGCGGCGCTCGAAGTCGCTGAAGCCGAGCAGACAGACGCTGTGCGGCGAAGGCATGGTGGACGGCAGCGTCGGTGGCTGGGCAAGGGAGTGCTGCCGATAGTCCGCTCGCGGGCATGACCCGTCAATGCAGCGTGTCCCTCGGCGGCGGGATAACATCACGCAGACGTGCGCTGTGATCGAAAGGACGGGCGATGGAACACGCCGACGTATGGGGCTTCGAGGCACAGACCATCGACGGCCAGCGCGTCAAGCTCGACCGCTACAAGGGCAAGGTGCTGCTGATCGTCAACACCGCCAGCAAGTGCGGCTTCACGCCGCAGTTCGAGGGCCTGCAGACGCTATGGCAGGCCTACAAGGACGACGGACTCGTGGTGCTCGGCTTCCCGAGCAACGAGTTCGGCAGCCAGGACCCGGGCAGCAACGGCGAGATCGCCTCGTTCTGCCAGCTGAACTACGGCGTCTCGTTCCCGATGATGGCCAAGATCGAGGTCAATGGCAGTGGCGCCCACCCGCTGTACCGCTGGCTGACCAAGGAGGCGCCCGGCGTGCTGGGAACGCACTCGATCAAGTGGAACTTCACCAAGTTCCTGGTCGGCCGCGACGGCAAGACGATCAAGCGCTACGCACCGCAGGACGCGCCGGCCAAGCTGACCCAGGACGTCGAGGCCGCGCTCGCGGCGTGAGTGGACCACCCGGGGATGCGCCGCTGGAGCGCGGCGCGGGGATGCGCCGCTGGAGCGCGGCGCGCGTCTGCGCCGATCGTGGTGGTGGCGCCGATAATGAGACTTTGAGACTGGAGCACCTGTGTTCGAGCATGTCGAGCCCTACGCGGGCGACCCGATCTTCGCGCTGGTCGATGCCTTCAACGCCGACCCGCGGCCGCACAAGGTCAACCTGTCGATCGGCATCTACTTCGACGATGAGGGGCGCATCCCGGTGCTGCGCAGCGTGCGCGCGGCCGAGGAGCGGATGCTGGCGCAGGGCGGGCCGAAGCCGTACCTGCCGATGGAAGGCGCGGCCGATGCGCGGCGCGCGGTGCAGGGGCTGTTGTTCGGGGCGCAGCACGAGGCAGTGACTTCGGGACGCGTCGTGACGATCCAGACCGTCGGCTCCAGCGGCGGCCTGAAGGTCGGCGCCGATTTCCTGAAGCGCTGGTTCGCCGCCAGCGGCGTGTGGATCAGCGACCCCAGCTGGGACAACCATCGCTCGATGTTCGAGGGCAGCGGCTTCACGGTGAGCAACTACCCGTACTACGACGCGGCCAGCGGCGGTGTGCGTTTCGACGCGATGGCCGCCGCCATCGAGCAGCTGCCGGCGCGCAGCATCGTGCTGCTGCACGCCTGCTGCCACAACCCGACCGGCGTCGACCTCACGCGTGCGCAATGGGATCGTCTGATCCCGGTGCTGAAACGGCGCGAGCTGATCGCCTACCTCGACCTGGCGTACCAGGGTTATGGCGATGGCATCGACGAGGATGCCTACGCGGTGCGTGCGCTGGCCGCTTCCGGCGCGACGTGCTTGGTGGCGAACTCGTTCTCCAAGAGCATGAGCGTGTACGGCGAGCGCTGCGGTGCGCTGTCGGTGGTGTGCCCGACCGCGCGCGAGGCCGAGCTGGTGCTCGGCCAGCTCAAGCTCACGGTACGCCGCATCTACTCGAGCCCGGCGATCCACGCCGCCGGCATCATGGCGCTGGTGCTCGGCGACCCGCAGCTGCGCGCGCAGTGGGAGGGCGAGGTCACCCAGATGCGCGAGCGCATCCGCGCGATGCGCAAGGCGCTGCACGAGGTGCTGAGCGCGCGCATCCCGGGGCGCGACTTCGGCTACCTGCTGACGCAGCGCGGCATGTTCAGCTACACCGGCCTCTCGGCGGCGCAGGTCGACCGCCTGCGCGAGGAGCATGCGGTCTACCTGATCCGCTCCGGCCGCATGTGCGTCGCGGGGCTCAACCGCGGCAACGTCGATCGCACCGCGCAGGCCTTCGCCGCCGTGCTCGCCTAGCAGTCAGGCGCGTTCGCGCTGCGTGCGCGCGGCGCCGTGCAACACCTCGCGCAGCCAGCGGTGCGCGGGGTCGTGGTCGCGCCGCAGGTGCCAGACCATCTCGACGTGCACCGCGCCGGGGTCGAACGGCAGCTCACGCGTCACCAGCGTGCCGCGACGGCCGGTGGCCTCGATGAACGACAGCGGCAGCACGGTCAGCAGATCCGACTGCGTGACCACGCGGCCGGCGGTAAAGAACTGATTCACGGTCAGCACGATGCGCCGGCGCCGGCCGAGTGCGGCCAGCGCGCGGTCGATCAGCCCCTGGGGGCGACCCGAGAAGCTCACCTGCAGGTGGTGTGCGGCACAGAACGCGTCGAGCGTGAGCTTCTTGCGCGCCAGCGGGTGCTCGCGCCGCATCACGCACACGTAGCGGGTGTCGTACAGCCGCGCGTGGCGCAGCGAGGTGTCGGTCTCCGCAGTCAGCAGCGTGGCGATCAGATCGGGAAAATGCCCCACCGCGAGGTCTGCGCTGCCGCGCTCGAGCAGCGCGCTCGGGTCGCGTGTGATCAACGGCAACACATGCAGGCTGGCCGCCGCGTGCACCGACTCGATCGCACGCACCAGAGGCGGCGCCAGCAGCGCCGCGGTGGCATCGGCCATCGCGACGCGAAAGCTCACCGCATCGGTGCGCGGGTCGAAGCTGCCCGGCGCCAGGGCCTGCTGCAGCGAGGCCAGGGCGGTGCGCACCTGGGGCCACAGTGCCTGCGCACGGGGCGTCGGTTGCATGCCGGTGGCGGTGCGGGTGAACAGCGTCTCGCCGAGGGCCTCGTGCAGGCGCTTCAGGGCGTGACTCGCCGCCGGCTGGGTCATCGCCAGCACCACGCTGGCGCGGGTCAGGCTGCCCTCGGCCATCAAGGCATCGAACACGCGCAGCAGGTTGAGATCGAGCGTGCGAAAGTTGACATGCGCGGCGCGTTTCGACATTCACGATGTTTATATCGCTGATGCCCAATCTTCAGTAGTGTGAGTTAGGTGTTAACCCCAATCTCCTCGCCGTGGCCGCGATCGCGCGGCCGATCGAAGGGAGTATTGGAATGAGCACGATCACAGTCACCGGCATCGCCAAGGTCGATCAGCCCCGCGGTGCGTTGTGGGCGGCCCGCGCCGCGTCGACGCTATGGCGGTTCGTGACGCGTCAGCCGGGCGAGCGCTCGGCCGCCGAAAAGGCGGCGCACGATGCGGCGATGGTGCGCGCGATGGCGCGCGAGCACCTGGCCACCGATCCGGGTTTCGCCGCGGATCTGCTGGCTGCCGCCGACCGCCACGAGGTCGGCGCTCGGGCCCGCTGAGGGGCCCTGTCACACGGCGAGTGGGCCGGCGTTCGCGCGTGATGGATTGGGCATGGGCGCGCGACGTCCTCGCGCCCGACGAGGATTCCTGCCCGGCGCCGCGGTCGCGCAGCCCCTAGGCTTGCTGTCGATATCGGTCGTTGCGGAGCAGCGCCAGTGGACCCCCTCAACCAGGCTTTCGATTCGCGTGCGATGCCATTGCTCGAACCGAGCACGGCACCGATCGCCTTCTCGCTGTGGGGCTGGCTGGCCGAGCGCATCGGCTCCAAAGGGTCGAACCCGCGCCGCGACAGCGTGTGCGGGCAGCCCGTGGCGCCCGACGCCGCCGACCACTCGACCGCTCAGACGCCGAGGTAGCGGTGCCACAGGCCCGGATCGGCGGCCAATGCCGCCGACGGGCCGCTCCAGGCGACCGTGCCCTTCTCGAGGATGACGTGGCGGTCGGCCAGCCCGATCAACCGTTGCAGGTACTTGTCGATCACCAGAATCGCCTGGCCGGCGGCACGCAGCTGCGTCAACGCGCGCCAGATCTCTTCGCGCACCAGCGGAGCCAGCCCTTCGGTGGCCTCGTCGAGAATCAGCAGGCGCGGGTTGGTGACCAGCGCGCGCCCGATCGCCAGCATCTGCTGCTCGCCGCCCGACAACTGCTGCGCCCAGTGATGGCGCCGTTCGGCCAGCCGTGGAAACAGCGCGTAGACGCGCTGCGCGTCCCACGGCGCGGCGCCGTGCTCGTCGCGACGCGCGAACGCGCTCATGTGCTCGTGCACGTTCAGGCTGGCGAACACCTGGCGGCCCTCGGGCACCAGCGCGATGCCACGTCGGGCAATGCGATGCGCAGGCCAGCCGACGATCGAGTCGCCCGCGAAACGCAGCTCGCCGGTCGGCGCGACGATGCCGGTCAGCGCCCGCACCAGCGTCGTCTTGCCCATGCCGTTGCGACCGAGCAGGGCCACCACTTCGCCGCGACGCACCTGCAGATCGACACCATGCAGCACACGCGCACTGCCGTACCCGGCGTGCAGGCCGCGTGCGTCGAGCAGCGGTTCGGCTTCCGTCACTCTCGCCCCAGGTAGGCGGCGATCACCTGTGGGTCGCGCCGCACCTCGTCGGGCGCGGCGCTGGCGATGATGCGGCCGCTGACGAGCACCGACACGCGGTCCGCCAGGCGGAACACCGCGTCGACGTCGTGCTCGATCAGCAGCACGGTCGTGCGCCGGGCGAGGTCGCGGATCAGCGCCTCCATGCGCACCGATTCGTCGGGGCCCATGCCGGCCATCGGCTCGTCGAGCAACACCAGCCGCGGTGCCGCCGCCACCGCCATGCCGACTTCGAGCGCACGCCGTTGCCCGTGCGACAAGGCCTCGACCGCCGCGTCGGCATGGTCGTGCAGGCCGAGCGCCGACAGCTGCGCCCGCGCCGCCCGCCACAAGGCCGCCTCGCGCCGCATCGGCCGCCAGGCGCCGACGCTCGAGCCCGACGCCGCCTGCAACGCCAGCGCCAGATGCTCGAGCACGCTGAAGCACTTGAACAGGCGCGTGATCTGGAACGAGCGCGCCAGCCCGCGGCGTGCCCGCTCGTGCGCACGCCACGCGGTGATGTCGGCACCGTCGAACACGATGCGGCCGCCATCGGGTGCGAGCTGTCCGGCCAGTTGTGCCACCAGCGTCGTCTTGCCGGC
Source organism: Burkholderiaceae bacterium (assembly GCA_035499355.1). Classification (GTDB taxonomy): domain Bacteria; phylum Pseudomonadota; class Gammaproteobacteria; order Burkholderiales; family Burkholderiaceae_C; genus JAEUPI01. Next base: position 52,669 of record DATJYZ010000074.1, read on the forward strand.
ACCGTTGGGGCCGATCAAGGCGTGCACCTCGCCGGCACGCACCTGCAAGTCGACACCGTCGGTGGCGACCACGCCGCCGAAGCGCTTGCGCAGGCCGTGCACCTCGAGCAGCGCGCCAGCGTCGCCGTTCATCGCGTCTTGAACCCGCGCAGCAGGCCGGCCAGCCCTTGGCGCGCGAACAGCACCACCGCGAGCAACACCCAACCGGTCCAGAATTCCCAGTGTGACGTGTAGGACGACAACACTTCCTGCAGCACCAACAGCGCCGCCGCGCCGAGCACGCCGCCCCACAACGTGGCCACGCCGCCGAGGATCACCATCACCATCAGCGTGCCCGAGGCGGTCCAGTGCAGCACGTTGGGACTGACGTAGCCCTGCTGGTTCACCGACAGCGCGCCGGCGACCCCGGCCACCATGCCGGCGACCACGAACACCAGCCAGCGCAGCCGGAAGGTCGCGAAGCCCAGCGCCTCCGCGCGCTGCTCGTCGTCGCGGATCGCCAGCACCGCGCGGCCGAGCCGCGACGGCACGAAGCGCGCCAGCGCCCACAGGCACGCGGCAAGCACGGCCAGCGCCACGAAGTAGAAGGTGGTCGGATCCTTGAGGTCGAGTCCGAAGCCGATCGCCGAGCGCGCACGGATGTTCAGTCCTTCGTCGCCGCCGTAGCCCTTGATCGAGTTGGCGAGGTAGAACAGCATCTGCGCGAAGGCCAGCGTGATCATGATGAAGTACACGCCGCGCGTGCGCAGCGAGATCGCGCCGATCACCGCAGCGGCGACGCCGCTGACCAGCAGCGTGGCCAGCAGGTGAGCGCCGCCGTTGAGCACGCCTTCGCTGATCATCACGCCGGTCACGTAGGCGCCGAGGCCGACGAACGCGGCGTGGCCGAACGAGACCATGCCGCCGTAGCCAAGCACGAGGTTGAGGCTGGTGGCCGCGATCGCGTAGACCAGCACGCGCCCGGCGAAGCTGATGTAGAACGACGCGCCGAGCGTGTGCATCAGCCACGGTAGCGCCAGTGCGGCCAGGGCGAGCAAGACCACGGCGATCCGTCCGAGCGAACACCGCGGATCCCGCTTCGCCGGTCCGCCGGTGTCGCCCCCTCGAGGGGGAGGCGGCCGCCAGGCCGCGTCGGGGGTGGTCATGATCTCGCCGGGAACAAGCCTTGCGGCTTGACAGCGAGCACCACGGCCATGAACACGTAGACCGCAATCGACGCGATCGCGGGGCCCGCGGCGCTGGCCCACTGCGGCGGCAGGAACTCGCGCAACACGTGCTGCAGCAGCGTGCGGCCCAGGGTGTCGACGCAGCCGACCAGGATCGAGCCGATCAGCGCGCCGCGGATCGAGCCGATGCCGCCGATCACGATCACGACGAAGGCCAGGATCAGGATGTTCTCGCCCATGCCGACCTGCACCGCCAGCAGTGGCCCGAGCAGGGCACCGGCCACCGCGCACAGCCCGGCCCCGATGCCGAACACCGCGGTGAACAGGCGCTTGACGTTGACACCCATCGCCTCGGTCATCACGCGATTCGCGGCCCCGGCGCGCACCAGCGCACCGAGCCGCGTCCGCGTCACCAGCAGGTACATCAGCACCGCGATCGTCAGGCCCACGCCGAGGATCAGCAGGCGGTACGACGGGTAGCTCAGGCCCGGCAGCAGTTGCACCGGGCCGCTCAACGCCTCGGGCGCCGACAGCGGCAGGTCGGTGCCGAACACCATCTTGACGCCGTCGTTGAGGATCAGGATCAGCGCGAACGTCGCCAGCACCTGCGACAGATGGTCGCGCGTGTACAGCGTGCGCAGCAGTGTGGTCTCCAACAGCATCCCGAACACCGCGGTCAGCGCGATCGCGCCGAGCACGCCGAGCACGAACGAGCCGGTCAGCGACAGCAGCCAGGCGGCGACGAACGCGCCCACCATGTACAGCGAGCCGTGCGCCAGGTTGATCATGTCCATCACGCCGAACACCAGCGTGAGGCCGGCCGCCAGCAGGAACAGCATCAGGCCGAACTGCAGCCCGTTGAGCAGCTGCTCGATGATCAGCAGCGTGGGCATGAGCGCTGCCGCTGTCTGTCGCGACTGGCGCGCATCGCGCCGCCAACCTGCACCGCCCCGGCGGCGCATCCCCGAGTGAACACCGCGGATCCGGCTCCGCCGGGCCGCCGCTGTTGCCCCCTCCAGGGGGGTGAGGTCGGACGCGTTGGGTCCAGTGGACGCAACGCGCCTGCCGAACGGCCAAGCCCCCGCGCTTGGCCTGGGGCCGAAGGCCCGGCCGCTAGGCCGCTTCGGGGGAGGGCCATGTCATTTCATCTTGCATTCGCCGACATAGGCGTCGCCGTGGTCCTTGAGGATCGGCGTGCTGAAGGACTTGTTGATCAGGCCGCCCTTGCCGTCGGAGCCGACCGTGCGCACGTAGTAGTTCTGGATCGGGTACTGGTTGGTATTGAACTTGAACGCGCCGCGCACCGAGTCGAAGTGCGCCGCCTTCAGCGCCTTGCGCAGGCCCTCGCGATCGTCGAGCCTGCCCTTGACGTCGCGCACGGCGGCGTTGATCAGCTGCGCGGCGTCGTAACCCTGCGACGCATACAGCGTCGGGATGCGCTTGTACTCCTTCTCGAACTCGGCCATGAACTTCTGGTTGGCGGCGTTCGCGAAGTCGGGCGACCAGTGCGCGGTGTTGAACAGGCCCGACATCGCTGGTCCGACCGGGTTGATCACGTCCTGGTCGGCCGAGAATCCCGGCAGCACCAGCTGGATGTCTTTGCCGAGACCGGCGCCGACGAACTGCTTGATGAAGTTGATGCCCATGCCGCCGGGCAGAAAGATATAAAGCACCTGCGGCTTGGCAGCGCGGATCTCGGCGAGTTCGGCGGCGTAGTCGAGCTGGCCGAGCTTGGTGTAGTTCTCACCGAGCACTTCGCCCTTGAACGTGCGCGTGAAGCCAGCGAGCGACTCCTTGCCGGCCTGGTCGTTCGGCGCGAGCAGATAGACGCTCTTCAAGCCGCGCTGATTCGCGAATTCGCCGGCCGCCTCGTGATACGCATCATTGGGCCATGACACCGCGAAGAACAGCGGATTGCAGTCCTTGCCAGCCATCGGCGAAGGCGCGGCATTGGCGCTGATGTAGATGACCTTGTTGTCGAACGCTTCGGGCAACGCGGCCAGCATGATGTTGGAGAAGACGACACCGGTCATGAAGTCGACCTTGTCGCGCTTGATGTCCTTTTCGAAGAGCTGGCGCGCGACGTCGGGCTTGAACTGGTCGTCGCTCACCAGTACTTCAGCCGGCAGGCCGCCCAGCTTGCCGCCATTCAGTTTCACGGCGAGGAGGAAACCGTCACGGATGTCGGCGCCCAGCGCCGACGATGGCCCGGAGAGCGTGCTCACGAAGCCGACCTTCACTTTGTCGGCGGTGAAGGCGACAGAGCAGAGCAGTGAGGCGAGCACGCCGACGACGAGCTTTCGGAGGCTGTCATTCCGAGCCGGAGGCGAGGAATCCCGACCGCGGCAATACCGGGATCCCTCGCTTCGCTCGGGATGACAAGCCATCAACGAATCGATCACGGGATTCACCTCGCGAAATGTGTCCGTCACACCCAGATCTGCAACACGTAGTCGA
>DATJYZ010000075.1:0-3720 GCA_035499355.1 Burkholderiaceae bacterium
GGGTTGATGGTCGCGATGGCTGCCGCCTTAGGCGGGCGCGAGCAACGTGAATTGGCTGCGCGTCAGCAGCTTTCTGAAATCGCGATCGAAGCCGACGAGGTGTTCGCCCAGGTGAGCCACCGCGGCCGCCAACCAGGCGTCGGGCAGGGCATTGCCGCCCAACTGCTTGTCGAGGCACAGCTGTCGCAGCTTCGGCCACTCGGGGCCCAATGGAGCCACCAGCACGCCCGGCGAGGCCAGCAGCGCATCGACGAAAGCCACCGCGTCTTCGATCGGCGTGGCCTGCCGGAAGACCTTGGGGCTGGTCACTAGCCGCAGAAAGCTGGCCAGCACCATCGGCATCAACGTGAAGGCTGCGCCCGTTGCCGCGGCCGCCACGGCTTCTTCGAGCCAGGCGCGTGCCACGGCGTGATGCGGGTGATCGGTGCGCGAGGCGGCAACCAGCAGGTTGACGTCAGGTGTCATCGCCCGCGGCCTCGAGCAGCGCCTTGTTGCTCAGCGGATTCACGCCCGCCACCAGGCCGCCGCGGCCCTTGAATGCCGGCAGGCGCACTTTTGCGCGTGTGCCGGAACCCACCGCCTTTGCACGCAGGCGCAGTTGCAGGCCCTCTTCGATCACCCGCGTGAGGCTCGTGCGCTGCTGGGCCGCCAAAGCCTTGGCGTCGGCGAGCAGCTGATCGTTGAGATCCAGCGTGGTCTTCATGCCGGCAGCATACAGATTTCTGTATGACGCCGCGAGCCTCGCGGTCACGGGGGCGCTGCGCCAATTGAATGATCCGACTTTGCGTTGCCTCAAACGCCAGGCGGCCGCTGTCAGCTCGACGCCAGCCTCGTCGCAGTACAATGTTGCACTGCAACATTGAACGGGGCGGACGTCGTGGATTTCTCAAACAAGGTGGCGGTAGTGACCGGTGGCGCCAGCGGCATCGGCCGCGCAGTGGCAGCGGCGATGTCGCGCCGTGGCGCGAAGGGTGTGGCGCTCGTGGACATGAGCGAAGCCGTCGAAGACGTGGCGGCCAGGCTCAACAGCGAAGCGGGGCGTGTGTTCGCCATCGCGTTCCAGGGCGATACCACGGAGGCGAAGTTCCGCGCCTCGGTGTTCGACGCCATCACCCACAAGTTCGGCCCCGTCTCGTTGTGCGTGCCGGCTGCGGGCATCACGCGCGACGACCTCGCGGTGCGCGTGGACAAGGTGACCGGCAAGGCCCGCATCTACCCGCTCGAGCAGTTCAAGCTGGTGGTCGACGTGAACCTGATCGCGCCGGTGTACTGGGCGCTCGAGATGATCGGCCGCATCGCCGAAGACCGCGCCGCACGCGGCCTGAAGCGCTGGAATGCCGACGAGGGCATCCAGGGCTCGGTGGTCTTCATCGGCTCGATCTCGTCGCAAGGCAACCGCGGGCAGGTGTCCTACGCCAGCACCAAGGCCGGTCTCGAGGGCGCGGCGGCCACGATCATGAAAGAGGCCATCTACTACGGCGTGCGCTGCAGCGTGATCCACCCGGGCTTCACCGACACGCCGATGGTGCATGCGATGGGCGAGGACTACGTGGCCAAGAACATCCTGCCGTACACGCAGCTCGGTCGCCTGATCCGCCCCGAAGAGATTGCCGACGCCATCTGCTTCATGCTCAACAATTCGGCGGTGAGCGGCGAGTTGTGGGTCGACGCAGGCTGGCACGCACCAGCCTAGCGGGCGGCAGAGGCCTGGCCGGGCCGCACCGGCACTACAAGAAGCGAGGAGACAACACCATGACGACCAAGACGAAGGCCGTGCCCACGGCGCAGGACTTCGATCGCGAGTTTCGCGCCCAGGTCGCGCAGATGACCGCGGGCCTGGCGCCCACGGCCTTCACCACCGCGTGGGGCGATTGGGCGATGCACCTGACGCTGTCGCCGGCCAAGCGGCTGGCGCTGCGGCAGCAGGTGTTCGAGCGCGCCACCGATACGTGGCGCTTCGCGCTGCGCGCGCTCAGCGGCGCGCCGGTGTCGCCTGAAGAAGGCTTCAGCGGCACGCCCGATCGGCGCTTCGGGTCCGACGCCTGGTCGAAGTGGCCGTTCAATGTGTACGCCCGCGCCTACCAGAACAGCGCCGCGCTGATGAGCGAGGCGGTGCGCGGCGTGGCCGGCGTCACCGACTACCACACGCAGTTGCTCGAATTCGCGGTGCGGATGCTGCTGGACGCCAGCACGCCTTCCAACTACGTGGGCTCCAACCCCGAGCTGCTCGCGCTCACGCACGCCGAGGCCGGCCAGAACCTCGTGCGGGGCATGCAGCACTGGCTGGAGGATATGCGTCGCACGGTGGAGGGCGCCGCCCCCGCGGGAGTCGAGGCGTTCGAAGTCGGCAGCAGCGTGGCGGTGACGCCGGGCAAGGTGGTCTTTCGCAACGAGTTGATCGAGCTGATCCAGTACGAGCCCACCACCAAGACCACGCACGCCGAGCCGTTGCTCATCGTGCCGGCGTGGATCATGAAGTACTACATCCTCGACCTGAGCCCGCGCAACTCGCTGGTGAAGTACCTGGTCGACCAGGGCCACACCGTGTTCATGATCTCGTGGAAGAACCCCGACGAGAGCGATCGCGAAGTGGGGATGGACGACTACCTCAACCAGGGGTTCCGCGCCGCGCTCGACGCGGTGACGGCGATCGTGCCCCAGCGCAAGGTGCATGCCGTGGGGTACTGCATCGGCGGCACGCTGCTGGCCATCGGCGCGGCCGCGCTGGCACGCGACAAGGACGATCGCCTCGCGTCGATTTCGATGTTCGCCGCGCAGACCGACTTCTCCGAGCCGGGCGAGCTCGCCTTCTTCATCAACCCGAGCCAGCTGGCGCTGCTGGAGTCCACGATGCAGAAGAAGGGCGTGCTCGAGAGCCGGCAGATGGGCGGCGCCTTCGCGCTGCTGCGCTCGCAAGACCTGGTCTGGCAGCCCATCATCAACAACTACGTCAAGGGCCGGCGCGACCCCATGATCGACCTGATGGCGTGGAACGCCGACGGCACGCGCATGCCCTGGCGCATGCACACCGAGTACCTGTACCGCCTGTACCTGGACAACGAGCTCGCCACCAATCGCTTTCCGGTGGAGGGCAAGCTGGTGCGGCTGTCCGACATCACCACACCGATGTTCCTCGTCGGCACCGAGACCGATCACGTCGCGCCTTGGCAATCGGTCTACAAGACCGACAACCTGGTGCGCTCCGATGACTTCACGTTCCTGCTCACTTCCGGCGGCCACAACGCGGGCATCGTCAGCGGGCCCGTGCATCCCAAGCGCCACTATCGCATCAAGACGCGGCGCCTGAGAGACCCGCACCTGGCGCCCGAAGACTGGATGGCGGCCGCCACGCACCACGAGGGCTCGTGGTGGCCGGCGTGGCAGCGCTGGCTGGCCGGGCACTCGGGCGCGCAGGTCAAGCCGCCCACGATGGGGGCCGCGCGCAAGGGTTACCGCGTGATCGAAGACGCGCCGGGGCGCTACGTCAGACAGCGGTGAACGCTCTCGACGGCGGCATGCCGGCGATCGTCACCGTGCTGCTCGGCATGATCACCGCCGTGTTCGGCGCGGTGATACGTCAGGTCCGCAACGTCGCTTGAACTTGTTGTTCGACACAGAACGCATGGATGGGCTCGACCCGTCCGCGCAGCGCCAGTGAGCCAAGGTCGCGGGTACGGATGTCGGGCAGCGGATCCAGGAGGGCGAGCGCTTCCGCCGATG
>DATJYZ010000076.1:0-42095 GCA_035499355.1 Burkholderiaceae bacterium
AGGTGCAACTCCGGCGGCGCGGCGGCGTGGCTCATGGCTTCAGCGGTCGAGGCTGTTGCGCTGCGTGTGCAGGAGATCGGCGTAGCGACCCGCCGCGCACAGCAACAGGTCGCAGAACTCGCGCGCCGCGCCGCCGCCGCCGGGCGCGCTGGTCACATGGTGAGCGGCCGCGCGGACTTCGGCATGGGCGCTCGGCACCGTGCAGGCGAAGCGCGCGCGGTCCATCAGCGGCAGGTCGGGCCAGTCGTCGCCGATCACCGCCACGTCGGACCATGCCAGCTGCAGCCGCTGCAGCAGGGGCCCGGCCGCCTGCAGCTTGTCGGCAGCGCCGAAGGCGCTGTGTGCGATGCCGAGGTCGCTCAGCCGGCGGCGCAACGCCGGCGAGTCGCGTCCGCTGATCACCAGCGGCGTGATGCCGCCGGCGGCAAGCAGTTTCAGGCCGTGACCGTCGAGCACGTGGAACGCCTTGAACGCCTCGCCGTGCTCGCCGATGTACAGCCGGCCGTCGGTCAGCACGCCGTCGACGTCGAAGATCGCCGCATGCACGCCTTGCGCCTGCAGCAACAGCTCGGGCGCGAAGCTGAGCGCCGGGGTCATCAGATGACCTTCGCTCGCATCAGGTCGTTGGAGTTCAACGCACCGACCAGGCGCCCCTGCTCGTCGACCACCAACACGCTGGTGATGCGGTGCTGTTCCATCAGATCGGCCGCGTCGACGGCCAGCGCATCGGCCCGGATGCGCCTGGGGTCGGCGTGCATCACCTGCCGCGCACTGAGCCCGCGCAGGTCGGCCCCGCCCTCGATCAGGCGGCGCAGGTCGCCGTCGGTAAAGATGCCGAGCACCTGCTGGTCGTCGTCGACGACCGCGGTGAAGCCGAGGCCTTTGCCGGTCATTTCGCGCAGCACCTCGCTGAAAGTGGCCCGCGGGCCGACGCGCGGCACGTCGTCGCCGCTGCGCATCAGATCGGCCACGTGCATCAGCAGCTTGCGGCCCAGCGAGCCGCCGGGGTGCGAGCGCGCGAAGTCCTCCTCGCGAAAACCGCGGGCGTCGAGCAGCGCCACCGCGAGCGCGTCGCCCAATGCCATCTGCGCGGTCGTGCTCGCCGTCGGCGCGAGGTTCAACGGGCACGCCTCCTGGTCGACCTGGCTCGACAGCACGATGTCGGCGTGCCGTGCCAGCGTCGACTCGACCTGCCCGGTCATCGCCACCAGCGTCACGCTCAGGCGCTTCAGCGCCGGCAACAGCGCGGCGAGTTCGTCGCTTTCGCCGCTGTTGGAGATCGCCAGCAACACGTCGCCCGGCTGCACCATGCCGAGGTCGCCGTGGCTCGCTTCGCCGGGATGGACGAAGAACGCCGGCGTACCGGTAGAGGCCAGCGTGGCGGCGATCTTGCGCCCGACGTGACCGCTCTTGCCCATGCCCATCACGATGACGCGCCCCTTGCATTCGAGCACAGCGCGCACCGCGTGCACGAAGCCGTCGCCCTGACGCGCGGCCAGCGCGCTCAGCGCGCGCGCCTCGATCTCGAAGGTCTGCGTCGCCAGCGCCAGCGCGCGCTGCGGATCGAAGCTCGAAGTCGGGGCCACGCTCGGGAGCTCGCTTAGGATCGGGCATTCTAGGCCGCACCCCCCGCAGCGCGCCGCTCGATGGCCACCACGCTCGAAGTCGTCCTGCTGTACCTCGTCGCCGCGGTGGCCGGTGTGGTGGCCTGCCGTTCGTTGAAGCTGCCGCCGATGCTGGGTTACCTCGCCGTCGGCGTGCTGATCGGCCCCAACGCATTGGCGCTCGCCGGCGACCCCGTCGCCGCCCGTGCGCTGGCCGAGTTCGGGGTGGTCTTCCTGATGTTCGTGATCGGGCTGGAGTTCAACCTGCCCAAACTGCGCAGCATGCGCGCGGTGGTGTTCGGCCTCGGGCTGTCGCAAGTGGGACTGACGATCCTCGGTGCGGTGATCGGCAATGCGCTGCTGACCGCGCTGTTCGCGGCCCTTGGCCTGGCGTGGGACCTGACGTGGCAGGGTGCGATCACGCTGGGCTCGGCGATCGCGATGTCGTCGACCGCGATCCTGGTGAAGCTGATGGCCGACCGCCTCGAGCTCGACAGCGAACACGGCCGTCGCGTGCTCGGCGTCCTGCTGTTCCAGGACCTCGCGGTGGTGCCGCTGCTGGTGCTGATCCCGGCGCTCGGCTCGGGTGCTGCCAGCCTGGCGACGGCGTTGGCGATCGCGCTGGCCAAGGCGGCGGTGCTGTTGACCTTGCTGCTGGTGGGCGGCCAGCGTGTGATGCGCTGGTGGCTGACGCAGGTGGCGCGCCGCAAGAGCGAGGAACTGTTCATCCTCAACCTGCTGTTGGTGACGCTCGGTCTGGCGTGGCTGACGGAGGAGGCCGGGTTGTCGCTGGCGCTCGGGGCGTTCATCGCCGGCATGCTGGTCGCGGAGACCGAATACAAGCACCAGGTCGAGACCGATATCCGGCCGTTCCACGACGTGCTGCTCGGTCTGTTCTTCATCACGATCGGCATGCGGCTGGACTGGCGCCCGTTGATCGACCAGTGGTTCCTCGTGCTGCTGCTCACCACGTTGCCGGTGCTGGCCAAGGCGGTGCTGGTCGCGTTGCTGGCGCGCGCGTTCGGCGCCGCGCCCGGCAACGCGATTCGTACCGGTCTCTACCTCGCGCAGGCCGGCGAGTTCGGCTTCGTGCTGCTGGCGCTGGGCGTGTCCAACAACCTGCTCGTCGGATCGTGGATGAATCCGGTGTGGGCGGCGATGGTGCTGTCGATGCTCGCGACGCCGCTGATGGTGACGTGGAGCGGGCGCATCGTGATGCGACTCTCGTCGAGCGACTGGATGATGCAATCGGTGCAGCTGACCGCCATCGCCAAGCGCGCGATGCGCACCGAAGCGCACGTCATCATCTGCGGCTACGGGCGCAGCGGCCAGAATCTGGCCCGCCTGCTCGAGCGCGAAGGCATCGCCTACATGGCGCTCGACCTCGACCCCGATCGCGTGCGTCAGGCGGCAGCTGCGGGCCAGAGCGTGGTGTTCGGCGACGCCGCGCGCCTGCGCAGCCTGATGGCCGCCGGTCTGGTGCGCGCCAGTGCGGTGGTGGTGAGCTACCCGAACACGCAGTCGGCCTTGAAGATCCTGCGCCTGGTGCACGAGCACGCGCCGCGCGTGCCGGTGATCGTGCGCACGATCGACGACAGCGACCTCGAGGTGCTGCGCGAGGCCGGTGCCGCCGAGGTCGTGCCCGAGGCGATGGAAGGCTCGCTGATGCTGGCGGCGCAGGCGCTGGCGCTGGTGGGCGTGCCGATGCAGCGGGTGATCCGCATCACCCGCGACGCGCGCGATGCGCGCTACAACCTGCTGCGCGGCTACTTCCACGGCGCCGACGACGACACCGCGGCCGAGCTGCAGCAGGCCCGCCTGACCAGCGTGACGCTGCCGATGGCGGCGGCATGCCTGGGCAAGCCGCTGTCGGCGCAGGCGTTGCACGCCATCGGAGTGCAGGTGGTGTCGATGCGGCTCGCCTCGGGGCGCGTGCTCGGGCCCGACGACCAGCAGCAGCTCGAGGCCGGCGACACGCTGGTGCTGTCGGGCCTGCCGGCGGCGCTGGCGCTGGCCGAGGAGAAGCTGCTCCGGGTGTGAGCCGCGCTTGCCGCGCGGCGCTTCACTTGCCGATGCAGAAGCGGCCGAAGATCTCGCCCAGCAAGTCGTCCGCTGTAAAGGCGCCGGTGATCTCCGCGAGGCACTGGTGCGCCAAGCGCAGCTCCTCGGCCAGCAGCTCGAGCGCCGTGTCCCCTTGCCCTGCATGCGCGCGCGCCTGCTCGAGGTGGCTCGCGGCCCGGCGCAGTGCGTGCACGTGACGCGCGCGCGCGATGAAACCACTCTCGGACGAGGCCTGCCAGCCGGCCAGCTCGAGCAGCGCGGTGCGCAAGGCGTCGATACCCTGGCCGGTGAGGGCCGACAGCACGACGGCACCGGGCCCCACAACCCCGGACGGCGCGATGTCGCACTTGTTGAAGACCTGCAGGCGCGGTGCCTGCGTCAGCGTCTGCAGCTGCGCCTCGATCGCCACCTGGGCGTCCTGGTAGCCGGGATCCTCGAGCCGCGTCAGGTCGTGCAGCACCAGCACCGCGTCGGCGCGAGCGAGCTCGGCCCAGCTGCGCTCGATGCCGATGCGTTCCACCTCGTCGAGTACGACCTCACGCGGGCGCAGCCCTGCGGTGTCGACCACGTGCACCGGCACGCCGTGGATCTGGATCGTCTGCGCGACCTTGTCGCGCGTGGTACCAGGGATCGGCGTGACGATCGCCAGTTCGGCACCGGCCAGCGCGTTGAGCAGCGAACTCTTGCCGACGTTGGGCTGGCCAGCGAGCACGACGTGGATGCCCTCGCGCAGCAGCGCGCCGCGCTGCGCGGCGCCGAGCACCGACCGCAGCCGTTCGTCGATGCGGGCGAGGCGGCCGAGCGCGTCGGCTCGCTGCAAAAAGTCGATCTCCTCGTCGGGAAAGTCGAGCGTCGCCTCGACAAGCGCCCGCAGTTCGACCACGGCGTCGGCCAAGGCGGTGACCTCGCGCGAGAACTCGCCGCTCAACGAGCGTGCCGCCGAGCGCGCCGCCGCCTCGGTGCCGGCATCGATCAGATCGGCCACCGCCTCCGCCTGTGCCAGATCGAGCTTGCCGTTGAGGAACGCGCGCGTCGTGAACTCGCCGGGTCCAGCCGGACGCAACGCGCGCAGATGCGCAGCATCGGGCGCGTCGGCCACCGCCTCGAGGCAGCGCGCGACCAGCAGCTGCAGCACCACCGCGCCGCCGTGCGCGTGCAATTCGAGCACGTCCTCTCCGGTGTAGGAATGCGGCGCCGGAAAGTGCAGCGCCAGGCCGTGATCGATCGGCAACCCGTGCGCGTCGAGGAACGGCAGCAGCGTCGCATGCCGCGGCTCGAGCGGGCGCGCGCACATCGCGGCAATCAAGGGCCGCAGGTCGCGGCCCGAGACCCGCACGATGCCCACCGCGCCACGCCCGGGCGCGGTGGCCACGGCGACGATCGGATCGCTCATGCGCGACAGCATGGTGCCGATTGTCGCGTGGCGCCCAAAATGGAACGCGCCCGTCGGGGTGGACGGGCGCGTTTCGCGTTGGCGCGGGGAGGAGCGTCGAGCGCTTCAGCCGAAACGATCGAGGCGCGCTCCAGAGCCGGGTTTCGCCGGGTCGGCCCCGCATGGACCGGTGCTGAACTCTGTGCAGGATCGACGCGTCATGCGCCGATCCATTGGGGTCAATGATGGACCTCACGCGATGCCCGTCAAACCCCCCGAATGGGGCATCGCGGCGCGGCCGTGCAGGCATCACGGGCAAACACCACGACGCCAGCACGACGTCGCGCTCGCGCTACTTCTTCAGCGGGTTGTGCGCGACCCCGAGCCGCTTGTTGATGAACCACTGCTGCGCGATGGACAGCAGGTTGTTGGTCAGCCAGTAGAGCACCAGGCCCGCCGGGAAGACGAAGAACATCACCGAGAACACCAGCGGCATGATCCACATCATCTTGGCCTGCACCGGGTCGGGCGGTGTCGGGTTGAGCCAGGTCTGGAACAACGTCGAGCCGGTCATCAGCAGCGGCAGCACGTAGTACGGATCCTTCTGCGACAGGTCGTGGATCCATCCGATCCACGGTGCATTGCGCATCTCCACGCTGGACAGCAACACCCAGTACAGCGCGATGAAGAACGGGATCTGCACCACGATCGGCAGACAGCCGCCGAGCGGATTCACCTTTTCCTCGCGGTAGATGCGCATCATCTCCTGCTGCATCTGCTGCGGCTTGTCCTTCAGCCGCTCGCGCATTTCCATCACCTTCGGGTTGATGGCCTTCATCTTGGCCATCGAGCGGTAGGCGCTGGCGTTGAGCCAGTAGAACGCGATCTTCAACAGCACCACCAGCGCGACGATCGACCAACCCCAGTTGCCGAGCACCTTGTGCAGGTAGTCGAGCAGCCAGAACAGGGGCTTGGCGAGGATGTGGAAGTAGCCGTAGTCCTTGACGAGCTCGAGCCCCGGCGCCATTGCTTCGAGCTTCTTCTCCTCCTGCGGGCCGGCGTACAGCGTGGCTTCGTGGGTCAGGGTCGCGCCGGGCGCGAGCGCCCCGAGCTTGACCAGCATTGCCACGGCGTACAGGTTGTCGCCGACCTTGCCGGACACGAAGTCACGCGGCCCCGGTCCGATCAGCCAGGCCGACGCAAAGTAGTGCTGCACCATCGCGATCCAGCCGTCGTTGGCGCTGCGGTTGTGGTCGGTCTTGCCCTTCTCGAGGTCCTTGAATTCGATCTTCTCGAACTTCTTGGCGTCGGTGTACATCGCCGGGCCGGTGAAAGTGAAATAGAAGCTCGATTCGCCGGCGGGCGGGTTGCCGTCGCGCACGAGTTGCAGGTACAGCTGCGGCGTCAACGGTTTGTCGGCGCTGCTGATCAGCTCGTGCTTGACGGCGATGCGATAGTCGCCACGTTTGAACGTGTAGGTCTTGCGCAGCTGCACGCCGGCCATCACCGGCGATTCGAGCTTCAATTCGACCGTGTCGCCGCCCGGCGGCAACTCACGCGGCCCGGGCTCGACGCGGAACACCGTCTCGTGATTCGGGTAAGCCACGCCGTCGACGGTGGCCAGCCCGGTGCGGGCCAGATAGACCCGGTCGCGGCTGCGATCGAACATCACGACGTTGCGGCTGCGATCGAACTGGTCGTGCTGTTGCAGCAGTTCGAGGTGCACCAGTTCGCCGCCGTGGCTGTCGACCGTCGCTTTCACGAGATCGGTGCTCACCGTGATCAACTCACCACCCGGAGCCATCGTCGAGGGACTGCCCGGTGCTGCAGCAGACCCGGCGTTCGGGGTGGCCGCTGTCGTGGTCGCCGACGGCACCATGCCGGTCGACGCCGCACTGCTGCCGGACGCCTGTGGCGGTGCCGACGCCGGCGCCGACGCTCGCGACACGAGGCCGCCGAACATCGAAGGGGCCCCGTTGTGCCGGTTCCAGGCCTCCCACAACAGGAAGAGCGACATTGCGAACACCACCCACAACAGGGTACGGCGCAGATCGGTCATGAGCGTGTCTTGGCCAGAAATCGGGTGAACAAGCGGGGGCGTTGCTGCGGCACAGGGTCGTGCCCGCCGTCGCACCAGGGATGGCAGCGCAGCACGCGTGCGCCGGCCAGCGCGCAGCCGGCCAGCGCGCCGTGCCGCCGCAGGGCCTGCAACGCGTAGGCCGAGCATGTCGGCTCGAAACGGCAGGCGTTGCCCAGCCAGGGCTTCAGTACGAGGCGATACGTCAGCACCAGCGCGACGAGCGCTCGTTGCGGCAGTAGCCACAGCGCCGCGACACCACGCGCCAGCGCGGATCGCCAGGATCGAGCCAAGCGGTCGCGTTTCACAACGAGACGCGTTTCAGCAAGCCGTCGAGTTCGAGCCGGGCCTGCTGACGCAGCACGGCCGGCGCGGCCGACTTGAACTGCCGGGGATCGAACGGCGCGCGCAGCCGCAGCAGCCACATTCCGTGTGCCAGCAGCGGACGGTGCTGCTCAAAGACACCCCGCATCAGGCGTCGCAGAAGATTGCGAGTGGTCGCTTTGCGCGCATGGCGCTTGGGCACGACAAGCCCGAGCCACCAAGCAGCAGGCGCCGGTGTGGAGCGGTCATCCACAGCCTGTGCGCAAACTTCTGCATCACCTGTGGACAACTCGACCTCGCTGAGCTTTGCGGTGCGCCGCCGCGGCAGACTCGGCCGGCCAGACAGGAAGTGTGCCGTGAAGTGAGCGCTCCGCGCTTTGGCCGGCGTGGCAAGCATGGCTTCGAAGTCGGCCGGTCGCCGCACGCGGCCGAACATCGGCGTCGCGACGCAACCGCTGCGGCGTCAGACCGACAGCCGCTTGCGGCCCTTGGCGCGTCGGGCGTTGAGCACCGCCCGCCCGCCGCGGCTCTTCATGCGAACAAGGAAGCCATGCGTACGGGCGCGACGGATCTTGGAGGGCTGGTAGGTGCGTTTCATCTGCGTGCGCCGTCGGACGCGAACAACACGGCGCGCGCCAGTGCGACGGAAAAAAGGTGACCAATTGTGCAACCAGGAGAAATGACGTTGCGCCCGTGAAAACCGCGCCCCGCCTCGCTCTGCGCGCACCCGACGGCGCGCTCGAATCAGTGACTCCCCCGGCTGTTCGGGAAACCGCGAATTAGAGCAAAAACCCCCTTTCGGGTCAAACACTTGCACGGCAGATTGCGCCTCGGCGCCGCCATTGACGGCGGGACGCGGACTGTGGATAACCGCGCCCTGGCGCGATGGCAGTGACCTACAATCGCGCCGCTCGAAAAGAACTTGTCCACAATGAGCGTCGATCTTTGGCAGCGTGGCTGCGAGCGCCTTGCCGCGGAGCTGCCCGAACAACAATTCAACACCTGGATCCGCCCCCTGCCGCCGGCCGAGTTCAGCGACGGCGGCGAGGCAGGCACGGTGGCGTCGCTGCGCGTGCCCAATCGCTTCAAGCTCGACTGGATCCGCTCGCAGTACGCCGGCCGCATCGAAGGCGTCCTGAGCGATCTGGCCGGCAAGCCGATCCGACTCGAACTCAGCCTGGCGCCGCGCGACGGCAACGCCACCGGGCGGCCGGGACTTGTCACTTCGCTGCGTCCGTCGCCACCGGCAGGGCCCGGCCGCATTGGCGACTGGTTGCCGGGTACGGGCATCTCCCCCGGCGTCGAACTCGGCAACGACGCGGCGCCGCCGTTGAATGGCTTCGCCGCCGCACCGCACCGCCTGAATCCCGCGCTGACCTTCGACACGCTGGTCGCTGGCCGCGCCAATCAGATGGCGCGTACCGCCGCGCTGCACGTCGCTGGCGCGCCTGGGGTCATGTACAACCCGCTGTTCGTCTACGGCGGCGTCGGGCTCGGCAAGACGCACCTGGTGCATGCGGTGGGCAACGCGCTGCTCAAGGACAAGCCGCACGCGCGGGTGCAATACCTGCACGCCGAGCAGTTCATCAGCGACGTCGTCAAGAACTACCAGCGCAAGACCTTCGACGAACTGAAGGCCAAGTACCACTCGCTGGACCTGCTGCTGATCGACGACGTGCAGTTCTTCGCCGGCAAGGAGCGCTCGCAGGAGGAGTTCTTCAACGCCTTCGAAGCGCTGCTGGCCAAGCGGGCGCACATCATCATGACCAGCGACACCTATCCCAAGGGGTTGGTCGACATCGACGAGCGGCTGACCAGCCGCGTCGATGCCGGCCTGACGGTCGCCATCGAACCGCCCGAGCTCGAGAAGCGGGTCGCGAACCTGATCAAGAAGGCGGTCGCCGAAGGCACCGAGATGCCCGAGGATGTGGCGTTCTTCGTTGCCAAGAACGTGCGCGCCAACGTGCGCGAGCTCGAGGGCGCTCTGCGCAAGGTGCTGGCCTACAGCCGTTTCAGCCAGAAGGACATCAACATCAACCTGGCGCGCGAGGCGCTGAAGGACCTGCTGTCGATCCAGAACCGCCAGATCTCGGTGGAGAACATCCAGAAGATGGTCGCGGACTTCTACAAGATCAAGGTGGCCGACATGTACAGCAAGAAGCGGCCCGCATCGATCGCCCGGCCACGCCAGATCGCGATGTACCTGGCCAAGGAGCTGACGCAAAAGAGTCTGCCCGAGATCGGCGAGTTGTTCGGCGGACGCGACCACACCACGGTGCTGCACGCCGTGCGCAAGGTCGGCGGCGAGCGCGGCAAGAGCACCGAGCTGAACCAGCAGCTGCACGTGCTGGAGCAGACGTTGAAGGGGTGAGGCCTCACCCGGGCGCCTGGAAGGTGCAATCGCCCGAAACCCGGGTAATCAGCGACGCAGTCATGGGGGACCCTCACGCCGACGACAACCATGGGGACAATTCCCGGACAACCACCGAGTCATCCACAGGCATGGACCCGACGACCGAGTTGTTCATGGAAGGCGGACCCGCCGTCCCAAGCCGATGCACAAGGTTGCCGCTGACGTAAGCCACGGCAAAGACAGGTGAAAATGGCGTTCTCCACAGTCGGCGGGCGCGCCTACTACAACGACCACGTTTAAGAGGAAGACATGATCGTCTTGAAAGCTCCGCAGCGCGCACTGCTCGGTGCGTTGCAGGCCGTGGCCGGAATCGTCGAGCGACGGCACACCTTGCCGATTCTGGCCAACGTGTTGCTGCGCAAGAGCGGGGCGTCGATCGAACTGACGACGAGTGATCTGGAGATCCAGGTGCGCACGCAGGCCGAGCTCGGCGGGGATGCCGGCAGCTATGCCACCACGGTGGGCGCGCGCAAGCTCATCGACATCCTGCGCAGCCTGCCCGACGACCAGGTGATCACGCTGTCGTCGGCGCAGAACAAGCTGATGCTGCAGGCGGGCAAGAGCCGCTTCACGCTACAGACGCTGCCGGCCGAGGACTTTCCACTGGTCAACGAGGCCAGCGACTACGGTCCGTCGTTCGCGGTGCCGCAGCAGACGCTGAAGCACCTGATCAACCAGGTGCATTTCGCGATGGCCGTGCACGACATTCGCTACTACCTGAACGGCATCCTGTTCGTCGCCGAAGGCAAGACGCTGACGCTGGTGGCCACCGATGGCCACCGCCTCGGGCTCGCGCAGGCGCAATTGGCCACCGAGATCCCGAAGCAGGAGGTGATCCTGCCGCGCAAGACCGTGCTCGAACTACAGCGCCTACTGCGCGACGAGGACACGCCGATCGAACTGCGCTTCGCCGGCAACCAGGCCAAGTTCGCCTTCAGCGGCATGGAGTTCGTCACCAAGCTCGTCGAGGGTAAGTTCCCCGACTACAACCGCGTGATCCCGAAGAACCACAAGAATGCCCTCGTACTCGGGCGCGAGCCGCTGCTGGCGAGCCTGCAGCGTGCCGCCATCATGACGAGCGAGAAGTTCAAGGGCGTGCGCGTCAACGTGGAGCCCGGCAACCTGCGCATCGCGGCGAGCAATGCCGAGCAGGAAGAGGCGAAGGAAGAGCTCGAGGTCGACTACAACGGCGACGCGATCGAGATCGGCTTCAACGTCACCTATCTGATCGACGCGCTGGCCAACCTGACCCAAGACATGGTCAAGCTCGAGCTGCAGGACAGCAACTCGAGCGCATTGATCACCGTGCCTGAGCAGGCGGGCTTCAAGTACGTGGTGATGCCGATGCGGATCTAGCCGCCTTGAGTGCGACTAGATCCGCTCCGCTGTGAGCGTTAGCACCCCCTGCCCCCGCCGAGCGCGGGTTCCATTCAGTTCGACGCCCCGAACCCGTTCCTGGCCCTCTTAGAAGTCATTGATGAGCGATTCCCCGAGTCCCGATCCCAGACCCGACAACTCCGGCTACGGCGAGGGCTCGATCCAGATCCTCGAGGGGCTCGAGGCCGTGCGCAAGCGGCCCGGCATGTACATCGGCGACACCTCCGATGGCACCGGCCTGCACCACCTGGTGTTCGAGGTGGTCGACAACTCGATCGACGAGGCGCTGGCTGGCTTCTGCGACGACATCGTCGTCACGATCCACACCGACAACTCCATATCGGTGATCGACAACGGGCGGGGCATCCCCACCGGCATCAAGATGGACGACAAGCACGAGCCCAAGCGCTCGGCTGCCGAGATCGCCCTGACCGAGCTGCACGCCGGCGGCAAGTTCAACCAGAACAGCTACAAGGTCTCGGGCGGTCTGCACGGCGTGGGGGTGTCGTGCGTCAATGCGCTGTCGAAGATGCTGCGCCTGACGGTCAAGCGCGACGGCCAGGCGCACTTCATGGAGTTCAAGCGCGGTGTGCCGCAGGAGCGGCTGCTCGAGCAGCGCGACGGTGTCGACGTATCGCCGATGCGGGTGATCGGCGACACCGAGAACCGAGGCACCGAGGTGCATTTCCTGCCCGACGACGAGATCTTCTCGAACATCGACTTCCACTACGACGTGCTGGCCAAGCGGCTGCGCGAGCTGTCGTTCCTCAACAACGGCGTGCGCATCCGGCTGGTCGACGAGCGCAACGCCAAGGAAGACAACTTCGCCTTCGCGGGCGGTGTGCGCGGCTTCGTCGAGTTCATCAACCAGGGCAAGCATGTCCTGCATCCGAACATCTTCCACGTCAACGGCGAGAAGCTGAGCGAGCAGAGCACGACCATCGGCGTCGAAGTGGCGATGCAGTGGAACGACGGCTACAACGAGACGGTGCTGGCCTTCACCAACAACATCCCGCAGCGCGACGGCGGCACCCACCTCACCGGCCTCAGGGCAGCGATGACGCGGGTGATCAACAAGTACATCGAGGACAACGAGTTGGCCAGGAAGGCCAAGGTCGAGATCAGCGGCGACGACATGCGCGAAGGCCTCGCCTGCGTGATCAGCGTCAAGGTGCCGGAGCCGAAGTTCTCCAGCCAGACCAAGGACAAGCTGGTCTCCAGCGAGGTGCGCGGCCCAGTGGAAGACGTGGTCAGCAAGGCGCTGGCGGACTGGCTGCTCGAGCACCCGCTCGACGCCAAGACGGTGTGCGGCAAGATCGTCGACGCCGCGCGCGCGCGCGAAGCCGCGCGCAAGGCCCGCGAGATGACGCGCCGCAAGGGCGTGCTCGACGGCATGGGCCTGCCCGGCAAGCTGGCCGACTGCCAGGAGAAAGATCCGGCGCTGTGCGAAATCTACATCGTCGAAGGCGACAGCGCGGGAGGCTCGGCCAAGCAGGGGCGCGATCGCAAGTTCCAGGCGATCCTGCCGCTGCGCGGCAAGATCCTCAACGTGGAGAAGGCGCGCTACGAGAAGCTGCTGTCGAGCGAGGCGATCGTCACTCTGATCACGGCGCTGGGCACCGGCATCGGCGTCGAGGACTTCAACGTCGACAAACTGCGCTACCACCGCATCATCATCATGACCGACGCCGACGTCGACGGCGCCCACATCCGCACGCTGCTGCTGACGTTCTTCTACCGGCAGATGCCGGTGCTGGTCGAGCGCGGCCATGTCTACATCGCGCAACCGCCGCTGTACAAGGTCAAGCTCGGCAGGCAGGAGCAGTACCTGAAGGACGATCCGGACCTCGACGCCTACATGCTGAAGGTCGCGCTGCAGGAGGCCAGCATCGAGCCTGGCGGCGGCAAGCCACCGATCAAGGGCCCGTCGCTCGAGGAACTGGCGCGCCAGTACGTGCTGGCCGAGAGCGTGATCGAGCGCCTGGCCAACTGGATGGACGGCGCGGCGCTGCGCGCGATCGCCGACGGGCTGGTGCTCGACCTCGACACCCCGGCCGCCGCCGAGGCCAGCGCCACAGCGCTGGCTGGCGCGCTGCACGACGCTCAGGTCACCGCCGACGTCGACGCCCGCACCGACAAGCAGCTGTTGCGCATCAGCCGGCGTCAGCACGGCAACGTGAAGGCGAGCGTCATTACGCAGGACTTCGTGCACGGCGCCGACTACGAGGTGCTGGCGCGCGCGGGCGCCACCTTCAAGGGCCTGCTGACCCCCGATGCCGTGGTGGTGCGCGGCGAAGGCGAGCGCCGCAAGGAGCTGAAGGCGGGCGACTTCCGGGTCGCGATGGCCTGGCTGATGGGGCAGGCCGAAAGCCAGGTCGCGCGACAGCGCTACAAGGGCCTCGGCGAGATGAACCCCGAGCAGCTGTGGGAGACCACGATGGACCCGACGGTGCGTCGGCTGTTGAAGGTGCAGATCGAAGATGCGATCGAGGCCGACCGCGTCTTCACCATGCTGATGGGCGACGAGGTCGAGCCGCGGCGCGATTTCATCGAGAGCAACGCACTGCGCGCCGCGAACATCGACGTTTGATGATGATGGTGAATATGAAATTGAAGACGTCGGCAACGACGCACTGCGCGACAGTGCTGGCCGCGGCGCTCGCAGTGGCGCTGACGGGTTGCGGGCGCCAGGAAGGCCCCGCCGAGCAGGCGGGCAAGAAGATCGATCAAGCGGTGCGGGAAGCCGGCAAGAAGGTCGACACGGCCCTTGGCGCCGCCAGCGATGCCGCGACCAGCACGGGTGCCAGCGTCGAGGCGGCCGTGCAGCAGGCAGGCGAGAAGGTGGAAGCCGGCGCCAAACACGCCGCTGAAGCGGTCAACAAGGCGGTCGACGCCACCGGCAAGGCCATCGAGAAGACGGGCGAGAAGATCCAGGACGCGGCCAGGAAGTAGCACCCCGGCGGCGCGGCCGGGCCGCTGGCTTCACGAGTCGGCGGTGAATCCGATCGCCTTGACCACCGGGCCCCAGCGTTCGGTGTCGGCCTTCAGCATGGCGCCGAGCTCCGCGGGCGTCGACGATTTCGCTTCGAGCCCCATCGTCTCCAGGCCCTCGATCACCTCGCGTTCGGCCAGCGCGGCGCGCAACGCGGCGTTGGCGCGTTGCACGACCTCGGGTGGCGATTTGGCCGGCAGGTAGAAGCCGAACCACTCGTTGAACGCCATGTCCTTGAGGCCCTGCTCGAGCAGCGTCGGCACGGTGGGCGCGAACTTGCTGCGCGCGGCACCGGTGGTGGCGAGCAGCCGACACTTGCCGGCGGCCACGTGCTGGATGAATTCGCCGACCGGCCCCGACACCGCCTGGATCTGGCCGCCGATCATCTCCAGGATCGCCGGCTGCGTGCCGCGGTAGGGCACGTGCTTGAGGTCGACGCCCGCCGAGCGGCCGATCAGCACGCCGATGAAGTGCGGCACCGCGCCGGCGCCGGGCGAGCCGAAGTTAGCCTGGTTCGGATTGGCCTTGCACCAGTCGAGAAACTCGGGGATGTTGCGTACCGACGCCGGCACCGCCGGCCCGACTGCGAAGCCGAAATCGAACGTCGCGCCGAGCGACGCGGGCACCACGTCGGTGGCCGGGTCGTACTGCAGCTTCTTGTAGATGTGCGGGTAGACGCCCAGCATCGACATCGGGGTCTGCAGGATCTGCGAGCCATCGGGCGGCGCCGTCTTGAAGCTCTGCACCGCGATCTGGCCGCCGGCGCCGACTCGGTTCTCGACCACCACGCTCTTGCCGTAGCCCGGCGCCAGCTTGGTCGCGACGCGACGGCAGATGGTGTCGGAGGTGCCGCCGGGCGGGAAGCCGGTGACGACCTTGACGGTGTCGAACGGCGCGGCCTGCGCAAACGCGCGCTCGCCCACGGCGGCAAGCCACGTGGCGGCCGTTGCAGACAGCACGACGCCGCGGCGAGTGACGTTCATGGGTGTCTCCTTGAAAGTTCGCTTTGCGGCGAAGGGTAGCGGAAGTGCGGCCGGCATGACACGTCTGCAGCGGCAGTCGACTCAACAGCTGTTTGATCACCCGCAGCGAGCGCGGCGAGCACGACTGCGCAAGGTGGCCGGGTGGTCGGCGACGTCGACCAGCAGTTCCGGCGCAGTGTTCATCGGTGGGTTCCCGGTGGACTGTGGGTCGGCGAGGGGCAGCCCGCGCACGCGGGCGCAGGCTCAGTGGCCGTTGAAGCGCGGTTCGCGCCGCGCTGCCATCGCGGCGACGCCTTCGTGGAAGTCGGCGGTCTCGAAGTGGGCGTTCTGCTGCTGGCTCTCGTGCGCCACCGCGCTGCGGATCTGCTCGACCAGGCCGCTGCGCAGCGTGGCGCGCGTGGCCTGCACGGCGATCGGCGCCGAAGTGGCGATCTCGCGCGCCAACGCGATCGCGCGCAGCCGCACCTGGTCCTGCGCGACCAGCTCGTCGGCCAGCCCGATGCGGTGGGCCTCGCCGCCGTCGATGCGGCGGCCGGTGTAGAACAGCAACGCCGCCTGCTGCACGCCGACCAGGCGGGGCAGGGTCACCGAAAGACCGAATCCGGGGTGGAAGCCGAGCCGATTGAAATTGGCCGAGAAGCGCGCCTCGGCGCAGGTGACGCGAAAGTCCGCCACCAGCGCGAGCCCCAGCCCGCCACCGACGGCGGCGCCATGCACGGCCGCCACCACCGGCTTGGTGCACGCGAACAAGCGCAGCGCCTCGCCGTACAGCGGGTTGATCGCGCGCGCACTGCGCTGCGGTGGCGTGGCGTCGCGGTTGGCGAAGTTGGCGCCCGCGCAGAACGCGCTGCCCTGCGCGCAGAGCACGATGGCGCGGCAGCTGCGCTCGGCCTCGAGGTGTTCGAAGGCATCGGCCAGCGAGCCGATCAGCGCCACGTCGAAGTAGTTGTGCGGCGGCCGCCGCAGCTCGACGGTGGCGACCGTGCCGTCGAGTTCGACGCCAATGTCGGGAAAGGCACGCGTCATCATGGTGAGCAGGGGATCAACTTGCGGCGTCGAAGCGACGCCGCGTCAGGGATGGCCAGAAGCGTCGACTGCCGCCCGCGATCGCGAGTGCGCCCAGGCGCGCGGCCCAGAACGCGTCGCTGCCGAACTGCTCGCGCCACGCCCAAAGCCGGCGGGTGGCGAAGTGCAGCGGGTGTTCGCGCGTGAAGCCGATGGCGCCGTGTACCTGGTGCGCGATGCCGCAGGCGCGGGTCGCCGCCTCGCCGCAGCGCACTTTGGCCACCGCGATGCTGAATGTCGCCGCGGGCGCGTCGGCCGCCGTGCTGTCCGGCGCGTCGCTGGCAGCCACCAGCGCGGCCATGCGCGCGGCGGCGACGTCGCCCGCCATCAGGGCGAGTTGCTGTTGCAGCGCCTGGTTCTTGCCGATCGGCTTGCCGAACTGCACGCGCTCGTTGGCATAGCGCACCGCTTGCTCGAGCGCGGACTCGAGCGCACCCACCATCATCAAGCTGCGTGCCAGGGCGCCCAACGTCCACACCGGCTGTCGAAGCGATGCCGGAAGTGCCGCCAGCGCGACGCAGGCGGCGTTGTCGAAGTGCAGCGTGTCGCTCGGCAGGCGCGCCACGTCGAGCCGCTCGGCGCACGACACACCGCGCGCGCGCAGTTCGACCAGCGCGAGCCGGCCCTCGGACAGCGAGACGACCGCAGAGTCGGCGTGGCGGGCCCAGGCGACGTGCGGGACCGTGCCGGTGAGCTTCACCGCGGCGCCCGCGCCGGCGGCCTGCAAGTCGTTGCCGACCCCTTGCTCGATCAACGCGATCGGACCCTCGACACCCGGCAGGCCCGCCATCGACAACAGCAGCGCGCCCGCCATGGTCTCGGCCAGCGGCAGCGGCACCTGCCAATAGCCGAGGCCGTGCAGGATCGGTTGCGCCGCGCTCCAGCTCGCCGCGATGCCGCCGGTGGCCTCGCTGGCCAGCGCCCGCGTGAGGCCGCCGTCGACGCAAAGGCGCCACAGCCGATGGTCGAGCACGCCCGCCTCAGCGCGCTCGCGCACGCCCTTGTCGACCTGGTCGGCGAACAAGCGCTGGACGCTGTGCTCGATCAGCGCGTCGTGCTCGCCGCCGCTCATCGAAGCCCCCTTGGCGCTGCCCGCGGTCCCCCCGAGGGGGAATGAGCGCGCTTGGGAACGGCCCGGTGCGCGCTCATCGCAGATCGAGCCCTTTGGCGATGATGCCGCGCAGGATCTCGCGCGTGCCGCCGCGTAGCGAGAACGACGGCGCCGCCAGCGTCGTGTAGTGCATCGCGTGTTCGAGCGCCGAGCCCGGCGCCACCGTGCCGCCGAACAGCGCGTGCGCCAGGTCGGGCATCGCCTGCTCGACCAGCGCGCCCTGGTCCTTCACCAGCGCGGCGCCCAGCATGGGGTTCTCTCCGCGCGCCAGCATGGCGGCCACACCGAGCGACATCTGCCGCAGCGTCGCGTAGTGCGCCACCACGCGGCCGAGCGCCTCCACGTGGCGCGGGTCGCCCGCGTCGGCGGCATCGAGCATCTCGAGCAGCAGCTGCGTGCTGCTGAGGTAGCGCTCCGGGCCGCTGCGCTCGAACGCCAGCTCGGCGCCGACCTGCTGCCAGCCCTCTCCCTCGTGGCCGATCAGGTGGTCGTGGGGCACGAGCACGTCGTCGAACGTGACCTCGTTGAAGTCGTGCTGGTTGAGCTGGTTGACGATCGGCCGCACGGTGATACCCGGCGTGTCCATCGGCAGCAGCAGTTGCGAGAGGCCCGAGTGACGGTTCTCGCCGCGCTCGCCGGTGCGCACCAGCACGATCATGTAGTGCGCCTGGTGGGCGCGTGAGGTCCAGACCTTGCGGCCGTTGATCGCCCAGCCGTCGGCGGTGCGGACCGCGCGCGTGCGGATCGACGCCAGGTCGGAGCCGGAGTCGGGCTCGCTCATGCCGATGCAGAAGAACGCCTCGCCGCGCACGATCTTCGGCACCAGACGTGGCGCCAGCACCTCGGGCGAGAAGCGCATGAGCAACGGTCCGCTCTGGCGATCGGCCACCCAGTGCGCTCCCACCGGCGCGCCGGCCGCGAGCATCTCCTCGAGCACCACGTAGCGCTCGAGCGAGCTGCGTTCGTGGCCACCGTAGCGCTTCGGCCAGGTCATGCCGATCCAGCCGCGCTCAGCCATCCGGCGGCTGAACTCCGGATTCGAACCCGACCAGTTGCGCACGCGCCGGGCCACCGGCACGCCAGCCATCGCCTCGGCGAGGAACTCGCGCACCTGCGCACGCAGCGTCTCGCACTCGGGGGGCAGCAGGCCCGGGCTGATGCGCAGGGCCTGCATTGCGAAGGCTCCTCGTCGCGGCAAACAATGGAAAGCCGATTCTCGATGGGATTGCGTTGGCGGGCAACCGACGGTGTGCTAGCGTGCACGCCCCTGCGGACGCGACGGCGACGACGCGTCCGCAGGAGACAACCGCGATGCGCGCTGAATCAGCCACCGTCGAATCGTCGGGTCCGCTGGCCGGCGTGCGGGTACTGGACCTCACGGCGGTGGTCCTCGGGCCGCTGGCGACCCAGATCCTCGGCGACTACGGAGCCGACGTGATCAAGGTGGAAGCGCCCGAGGGCGACCGCATGCGTGCCAACGGCGTCGCGCGGCGGCCGCGCGGGCTGAGCTCGATCTTCCTGGCGATCAATCGCAACAAGCGCTCGCTGTGCGTCGACCTCAAGACGCCCGACGGCGTGGCGGTGATCGAGCGGCTGCTGCCGACAGCGGACGTGTTCGTGCACAACATGCGCACGGCGGCGATCGAACGCCTGGGCCTCGGCTATTCCGCCGCAGCGGCCCTGAATCCGCGACTGGTGTATTGCGTCGCCCCGGGCTTCGGCCATGGCGGTCCCGACGCCGCCAAGCCGGCGTTCGACGACGTGATCCAGGCGGCGTGCGGCCTGGCGGCGCTGCTCGGCCACGACGGTGGCGGACCCGACTACGTCCCGTCGCTGATCGCCGACAAGACGGTCGGCCTGGCGCTGACCAACGCGGTGCTGGCCGCATTGTTCGAGCGCACGCGCAGCGGACGCGGCCAATTCGTCGAGGTGCCGATGTTCGAGACCATGGTGGCGTTCACGCTCGCCGAGCACCTCGGCGGGCTGACGTTCGACCCGCCGTCGGGGCCGGCCGGCTACCAGCGGCTGCTCGCGGGCGGCCGGCGACCGGCGCCGACGCGCGACGGCCACGTGGCGATGCTGCCGTACACCGGCCGCCACTGGCGCGAGTTCTTCCGCCGCTGCGGGCGCGAAGACCTGGCGGTCAAGTACAACTTCGACGACCGCCACGAGCGCAATGCGCGCATCCGCGAGATCTACGACGACATGGCCGCCGTCACCGGCAGCATGACCAGCGCGCAGTGCATGGCGGTGTGCGAGTCGCTCGACATCGCGGCCACGCGCATCCACGCGATCGATGAGCTGCCGACGCACCCGCACCTGCAGGCGGTGGGCCTGTTCGAGCGCAGCCTGCACCCGAGCGAAGGGTCGATCGTCGGCGTGCGGCCGCCGACGCGGTTCTCGCGCACGCCGGCCACGCTGCGTCGCCCGGCCCCACGGCTGGGCGAGCACAACGACGAGGTGCTGCGCGAGGCCGGCTACGACGACGCGCAGATCGCCGCACTGAAGGCGCGCAAGGTGGTGGTCAGCGAGGCGGCGCCGTAGTCATCGAGGCTGACGGCGCGTGCAGCACCCAGCGAACGCCTGCCAGCACGAAGCCGCGCTCGGGGTCGACGCCTTCGAGCGGACAGCCCCGAGCCTGCGCCGCCACGAGCGCGCGCTCGACGTCCGTCACCGCGAGGTGCACGGCCTCGATGCGTTCGGGTCCCGCGGGTGCCGGCACGAAACGCGCGGCGCCGAGCTCGAAGCGCAGCCATGGCTCACCGTGTATGCCGTGCGTCAACGGCACGTCGATGATGCGCGCCCAGTGCGCGGCCAGGCCGTCAGGGTCGGGGCTTTGCACGTCGATGGAGGGCACGCCCGCGACGCGATCGAGCCGCTGCCCGGCATGCCAGTGCGCGCCTGCGGGCCAATAGGCGCCATCGAGGTCGTCGTTGCCATCGGAGCGATCGAACTCCAGCATCGCGGCGCGGCAATCGGCCGGGTGCAGCTGGATGCCGAAGAAGCCCGGGGCCTCCATCACGTGAGCGACGCGCAGGCCGAGCGCCCGGGCGTGAGCGCACCGCCGCTCCGGATCGTGGGTGTCGAAGATCGCCATGTAGCCGCCGCGCCCGCGCGTGCGCTGCAGGAAGCGCCCGGCGGCCGTGCCCTCGCGCATCGGCGCCACCACCTCGATGAACTGGTGGCCGCACACGAACAGCGCGTTGACGAGGCCGTACTTCTCGACGCCGGGATCGCGGTGGCACACGCGCAGACCGAGGATCGCGCCGATCGCATCGACCGCCGGCTCCAGTGCGGGTGCGACCAGGCAGATCTGGCGCAGTCGAAGCGCCATCGTGGCCGCCGCGCGATCAGCGACCGATGAAGCGGGGCTCGCGCTTCTCGACGAACGCCGCCGCCGCTTCGCGGTGATCGTCGGTGGCGGCGCTCAGCGTGTGGTGCAGGGCCTCGAGGTCGAGCGCGCTCTCCAGCGTGCCGGTGATCGCGTGATTGAGGTTCTCCTTCATGTAGCCCAGCGTCACTCGCGGGCCGTTGGCGAGCTCGAGCGCGAACGCCAGCGCGCGCGCCTCGAGGTCGTCGTCGTCGACCACTTCGGTGACCAGACCCATCGCCAGCGCGTCGTCGGCGCTGATCACGCGCGGACGCAGGTAAAGATCGCGCGCCCGGGCGGCGCCGACGATGCGCGTCAGGAACCAGCTGCCGCCGAAGTCGCCGGACAGTCCGACCTTGGCGAACGCCGACGTGATCTTGGTCGAGCGCGCGACGACCCGAAAGTCGCACGCCAGCGCCAGCGCCAGGCCGGCGCCGGCGACCGCCCCGCGCACCGCCGCGACCGTCGGCTTGGGGCACACGTGCAGCAGGCGCGAGGCCTCCATGCGGCCGCGCAGCGAGCGCATGCGCTGCTCGGCGGTGAGCTCGCGGCCCTTGCCTTCGGCCATGTCCTTGACGTCACCGCCGACACAGAATGCGGGCCCTTCGCCGCGCAGCAGCACGGCGCCGACCGCCGTGCTGTCGCTGGCCGCCTGCAGCGCGTGGAGCAGGCGCTCGCACAGCGCCGCGTTGAGCGCATTGCGCCGCTCCGGACGGTTCAACGCCAGGACGCGCAGCGGGCCTTCGTCGCGTTCGAGCAGCACGTCGTGGGTCATCGGTGTCTCCAGTCCTCTTGCAGGCACGTGCGCGCCCGGCGGCGCGGCCGGCCGCCGGCGCATCGAATACCGAGTGGGTGGCTCAGCCCGCCAGCCGGATGAACGCGATCGCCGCGCCCAGCGGATCCTCGGCGATGGCATAACGGCCGATGTTGGGGATGTCGCCCGGTTCCATCAACACCTTGCCGCCCAGCGCCTTGGCGCGGTTGGCCGTGGCGTCGCAATCGGCCACGGCAACGTAGGGCAGCCACATCGACGGCGCGTCGGCGCGCACCGAGTGCATCAGGCCGGCGCGCGAGGTCTCGCCGGTCTTCAGCATGTAATACGTGCCTTGCGGCCCCATGTCCATCGTGTCGTGGCCATAGCCGAATACCTTCTCGTAGAACGCCAGGGCCTTCTTGTCATCGCCGGTCCACAGTTCGTTCCAGCACCACGATCCGATCGGCGCCTTGGCCGGATCCGGGCGGTCGCCCTCCGCGCTCTTCCACAGGCACACCGCCGCGCCGGTGGGGTCGTTGATCGTCGCACCGCGGCCGACGGTGCCATGCTCGGCCGGTGCGGCCACACCGGTGGCACCCTCGGCCAGAGCGATGGCATAGCAGGCGTCGACGTCGTTGACCGAGATGTAGCCGATCCACGCCGCCCGTGCCGAGGCATCGACATTGCGATAGCCGCCGATGCCTTCGCTGGTGGTGCCGTCGCCGTTGAGGATCATCGAGTAGCGCTGGCCGCCCATCGGCATCGACTCGGTGTGCCAGCCGAACAGCGCGTCGTAGAACTTGCGTGCCTTGGGAATGTCGGCCGACAGGTGTTCGAACCAGACGAACTTACCGGGCAGAGCGCTCATGCGGATCTCCTAGCAGCGAGGGCGGCGTTGTGGGAACCGCAACATACGCCGACCACAGCGGCTTGAAAAGACCGGCTCACCCCGCGGGTTGCCGGCGCAGTTGCAACGCAAGCGCCCCGACGCCGGCGAGCACGGCCAGCGACACCAGCGCCGCGCCGAGCCAAGGCAGGCGCGTGGCTTGCCACAGCCCGACCAGCACGAGCGCGGCCGCGGCCGAGCGCCAGCCCCACACCGTGGCAGCCTCGGGTTGCCACACCCGCAACGCGGCGTCGCCGATCGCGATGGCAGCGCTCACATAGGCAACCGGCATCAACAGCACGTAGAAGAGGCCTCCGAGCAAAGTCAGCGGAATGCCGACCACCGTGAGCAGCAGCAGCACCAGCACCAACGGTGCGCCCAGCAGCCAGGCGAGCCCGATGCCGAGGCTCCACCCCGGATGATCCCGCAGCGCGCGGCTCACCCGCGC
Organism: Burkholderiaceae bacterium; assembly: GCA_035499355.1. Taxonomy (GTDB): domain Bacteria; phylum Pseudomonadota; class Gammaproteobacteria; order Burkholderiales; family Burkholderiaceae_C; genus JAEUPI01. The sequence goes on from DATJYZ010000076.1 coordinate 22,838, forward strand.
CAGGAAACCGGGTAGCAGCGCCAACCACGCGGCCGCGAGCAGCACCAACGCGGCAGTCCAGCCCCAGCCGGCGGCCGGGCTCGGCGGCTCTCGGGCGGCCGCTTCCGGTATGCGATCGCCCCACCAGCCTGGCCACGTCTGCACGCCGCCACTCACCTGCGCCGCCGGATCACGCCGCAGGAGGCCGCCCCGGTGGCGCAGCGCGCCGCCGATCCGCGCATGCGGACCGAGCTCGACGTCGCCGACGCCGGCGACGACATCACCGCCGACCACGCCATCGATCGTGAGTCGGCCGCCCGCGGCGTGCACGTCACCCGTCACCGTGCCGAGCAATCTGACCTGGCCACCAGCTGCCGCGAGGTCGCCCGCCACCACCGACTGCGGACCGAACTCGATCTGGCCGGCGGCGACGCGCGCGTCACGCCCGACCTTGCCGAGCACACCGAGTTGTCCAGCACCGGCGTGCAACGCGCCGCCGATGTCGGCGTTCAGCCACACCACGCCGCCGCCCGCGGCCACGTCGCCGGCCACCGGCGCATCGATGTCGACGCTGCCGCCGGCGACGAACAGGTCACCGCCGACCGGTTCGCGCACCGTCGGCGCGCCGCCGGCGACGAAGACATCGCCCTCGGTCGCTGCCTTTGTCGCGCCCGGCGCGGCGGCCGGCACCATGGCGCCCAAGGCGATCAGCAACGCCGCGATGCGCAACGCAACGCGGGCGCCCCGCGGCGCCGACATGGAAGGCGACGACGGCCAGGCTGCGTGCATGCGCCGATGCTACAGGCCGTCGGCAAGGTCGTCGTCGTTGGACGGGCGCTTCGCGTCTGAGCAACAGTTCGCGGTGCGGCCGGCGACGAGCCGTCGCACTCACACTTGCGCACGCCACCCGAAGGGTGCGCGTGCTAGCTTGGCCGCATGGAGCAGCGACCCTCGATGGCATGGGCACGGTGGCTGGGCCTGCTCGCGCTGTGTGGGGCCGCGCTGGCGGTGTCGGCGAAGGATCCGCCGCTCGAGGCGTGGACCGATCCCCAGTGGCGTGCGGTCCTCGCCGACTTGAAGACCGCTGACGTGCGCAGCGTGCGCTGGAGCGAGACGCTGCTCGACACCGGTGCTGAGCAGACGGTGACGTCGGCGCAGGCACGCCGCTTCTCGTTTGGCGACGACGGGCGATTGACGGCGTTCGACAGCGAGCGCAGCGGCCGCGGCGAACGCGATGAACGCCGCCAATGGCGCTATCAATGGGCTGCGTCCGGCGAGCTGCTGCGCATCGACGAGGAAGGCGCGGTGCAGCCGCAGTTGCTGCGCAAGTTCGACCCGCAAGGGCGCATCGTGCTGCAGAGCGAGCGCCGCGGCGACGGGGTCGAGCGCACGACCTTCCAATACGATGGCGCCGGCCGCGAGCGTGAGCGCGTGATCGACACCGGCAAAGGCAGCCATCGCAGCCGCGAGCGTCGCGCCTACCATGCCAACGGCGCCCTGAAGTCGATCGACAGCGACACCCCGGGTGGGCCGGTGCGTTCGGTCAACTTCGATCCATTGGGCCGGCCTGTCAAGATAAGCTCGCGCGACGCGCAGGCGCTGCGCGTCACGCAGATCCGCTATCCAACGTCGCTGACCGCGGTCTACGACGACAGTGCCGCGATCATGAGCGGCAGCGGCCTGCGCAAGTACACCCGCGAGGTCACCTTCAAGGTACGTCGGGCCGACGAACTCACCACGGGCGGTGAACCCGAACAGCCACTGAGCCGGCGCGAGGTGCGCGATGGCACGGTGTTCGAAACCCAGACCGAATTCGATGACGCCGGGCGGCCTGTGCGACGGCGACAGCTGGCCGGCGAGCGCGTGCGCTGTGTCACCGAATGGAAGTACCACGCGAGCGGTCTGCTGCTCTCTGCGCGCAGCCGTGACGGCGACACGCGCTGCGCGGACAGCCCCGACATCGATGCCGAGATCGAGATCGACGAACGCGGCAACTGGGTGCGCCAGGTCGTGTACGTCACCCACGCCGACGGTCGGCGCGTGCGAGCGGCCGAGCGTGCGCGCGAGATCGACTACCGCTGACGCGCGCGCTCACGGCCCGAGCACCTGCAGCAGGAACTGCTGCAGGTCGGCGATCTCCGGCAGGCACACTGAATGCTCCATCGGGTACTCGTGCCATTGCACCTCGTAGCCGAGCGCGCGCAGCGCGTCGCGTGAGGCCTGCGCCCGTGGCAGGGCGATCATCGGATCGAAACGGCCGTGGGCCAGGAAGATCGGCGTGGCCTGGTTGGCCGGCGAGCGCTCGGCCGCCGTCGTGTCGGCCAACGGCAGGTAACCCGACAGGCCCACGATGCCGGCCAGCCGTTCGCGGTGGCGCAGCCCGGTGAGCAACGCCATCGCGCAACCCTGCGAGAAGCCGGCCACCACGATGCGTGACGGGCTGACGCCGCGGGCCACTTCGCGCTCGATCAGGCCTTCGACCAGGGCCTGGGACGCGCGCAGCCCGGCCTCGTCTTCGCCGGCCGTGCCGCCGAGGCCGAGGATGTCGTACCAAGCCGGCATGACGTAGCCACCGTTGATCGTCACCGGTCGCATCGGCGCGTGCGGCAGCACGTGGCGCACCGCACCCACGCTGGCGAGGTCGAGCTGCTCGCACACCGGGACGAAGTCGTCGCCGCTGGCCCCCAGGCCATGCAGCACGATCACGCTGGCCCGCGGATGGGCGCCGGTTTCAATCTCGATGGGTGGTTCCATGGTGGCATGGTAGAGGCTTGCCGGTCGGCGAGTGACAATCACGCCCCGCACGCCACCGCTGCCCGGACCCCAAGCATGATCCGACCCCGCCGCCTGCCTGCCATCCTTCGCACCGGGTGCGCCGCCGCATGGTTCGCGGCCGCCTGCGCTTTGGCCCAGACATCGTCGCCGCCGCCGGCCGCCGACCCGGCGGCCAAGACTTTGCGCGCCGAGGTGGCCAACCCGGTCAACGCCGCGCAGGACGCGGCGCGCACGGGCCAGAAGGAGGTTGCCGAGAGCAAGCTCCGCGAGGCAGCGGCGGTGCCGAACCTGTCGATGTTCGAACAGGCCGTCATCGAGCGCGGCCGCGCCGGCGTGTCGCTCGGCCTCAACGATTGGCCGCAGGCGGTTCGCTCGCTCGAGGTGGTGGTCAACAGCAACCAATTCAGCGGCGGCGAACAACTGCAGATGATCGAGCTGCTGGCCAAGATCACGTACCAGGAGAAGGACTACCTGCGGTCCGTGTCGTGGCTGCGTCGCTATGCGACCGAAGGTGGCAGCGATCCAGCTGTGCGCGAGTTGCTGCCGCAGGCGCTGTACCTCGCCAACGAGTTCAAGGCGGCCGCCGACGAGCTCGAGTCGCGCATCGCGGCCGACGAGGCGGCCGGGCGCGCGACGCCGGAGGCGTCGCTGAAGTTGCTGACCAGCTGCTACTTGCAGCTGAAGGACGACGCCGGATACGTGCGCACGCTCGAGCGCATGGCGCAGGTGAACCCGAAGCCCGAGTACTGGAGCGACCTGCTGTCGCGCGTGACCAAGCAGCCGGGTTTCTCCGAGCGCCTGTGGATCGACGTCTACCGCCTGCGGCTGGCCGCCAACCTGATGCGCAGCGCCGACGAGTACGTTGAACTGGCGCAGCTGGCGCTGCAGGCCGGCTATCCGGCGGAAGCGTTGACGGTGATCGATCGCGGGCTGTCGCTGTCGCTGCTGGGCAACGGCAAGGATGCGGCCGCACACACCGCGTTGCGCGATCGCGCCAGCAAGGCGGCGGACAAGGACAACACCGACCTCGGCCGCGCCGAGGCTTCGGCCAAGAGCGCGCGCGAAGGCGACGCGCTGGTCAATGTCGGCTACGCCTACGTCAGCGCCGGCCAGGCCAGCAAGGGCCTCGCGCTCATGGAGCAGGGGCTGACCAAGGGCAATCTGAAGCGCGCCGACGAGGCCCGGCTGCACCTCGGCCAGGCGCTGTGGCAGGCCGGACGCAAGGACGACGCGGTCAAGGCCTTCGCCGCGGTGCAAGGCGGCGACGGCTCGGCCTCGCTGGCGCGCGTGTGGGCGGCGTTCGTGCGCAGCCCGGCGGGCAAGGTATGACGGCGGTGCTCGTCAGTCCGCGCTTGCCACCGCTTGGCATGATGCGCTGCGTCGACGACCGGAGGACCGCCGCATGACTGCGCTCGTGATAGGACTCGTGTTGTTCCTCGGCCTTCACTCCACCCGCATGGTGGCCGACACGGCACGCACCCGCTTCATCGAGCAACGCGGCCTTGCGGCGTGGCGCGGGCTCTACTCGCTGGTTTCCGCGGTGGGCTTCGTGCTGATCATCTGGGGGTTCTCGCAGGCCCGCCAAGCACCGCTGGTGCTGTGGTCACCGCCCGCTTGGACCCGGCCCCTGACGTCGGTGCTGACGCTGGTGGGCATTATCCTGATCACCGCGGCGTACGTGCCGCGCAACCACTTCAAGGCATGGCTTGGCCATCCCATGGTGGCCGGCACCAAGGCGTGGGCATTCGGGCACCTGCTGGCCACCCGCACGTTGGCGGACCTGCTGCTGTTCGGTGCGTTCCTGCTGTGGGCGGTGTGGTGCTTTCGGTCGTTGCGCGCGCGGGATCGCGCCGCCGGGCGCGAGCCGGCCGCCGGCCAGAAGGTGGCAACGCTGACGGCCGTGGTCGCCGGGACCGCGCTGTGGTTCGTCTTCGGATATTGGCTGCACGGCTGGCTGATCGGCGTGCGGCCGTTTGCCTGACCGGAGCGGCGGTCGGGCTCGGCCTGTCACCCAGCCGCGCCCCGATGGCGCGCCGGTTTCGGGCTCAATGATCGAGTTCGTCGCTGAACAGGTGGGCGAACAGGCTTTCGCCCTCGATCTCGCGCACGTGCATGCCATCGATCGGCTCGGCGAATGGTGCTGGCAGGCCGCTGGCCGGCGGCTGCAGATCCATCGGTTCGGTGCTGAGCCACACATGGCCGGACGTCGTGCTGAAGTCGTTGCGTCGCAACGTGCCGGCCAGTGACGGCAGCTCCTCCCACTCGATCGAGTCGGCGGCGAAGTAGCGCGCGGAGCGCTGCCAGGCAGCGCGGCGGTGAAGGTGGGTTGTGCGATTCATGATGGGAGGCAGGGTAGGGGCCTCGGTGCCGACACGATCGGCGAAACAAGGCAGGCAACGGACACCAGATCGGCCGCGCGCGACAGCGCTTCAATTGTCCTATTGACAGAACAAACGGAGGTTTGTACGGTGCCGCTCCGTGACATCCGCCTTGCCGGTGCCCAAGTACCACCAGATCTACCTGGTGCTGCGTGAGCAATTGCACGAGGGGCGATTCGCGGCCGGCATGCCTGGCGAGATCGCGCTGATGCGGCAATTCGGCGTCGCCCGTGTCACCGTGCGCAGGGCGCTCGAACGGTTGGCCGCGGAGCGGCTGATCCGCCGCACGCCAGGGCGCGGCACCGTGGCGCTGCCGCAACCGCCGCGGCTGCAGCCGCCGGCCAACCACGAAGCCGCCGACGGCGAGCGTGTCGGCGCCTGGTTCGAGAACCTGTCGCGCAGCGCTTCGGGCACCAGCGTCAGGGTGTTGTCGGTGCGCACGATGCCGTGCCCGCCCGACGTGGCGTCGGCCCTCGCCCTGGCGCCGGGCGCCACGGTGCAGAAGGCGCAACGCGTGCGCATGCTGCGCGAAGGGCCGCAGTCGCACATCACCACCTACGTGCCGCAGGCACTGGCGCCGTTCGGTCGCCGGCAACTGGCGCGCACGCCGATCCTGGTGCTGATGGCGCAGGCAGGGGTGCAGATCGGGCGCGCCACGCAGAGCATGTCGGCACGGTTGGCCGACGCCGAGGTGGCGCACCAGCTCGACGTGGCAGTGGGCTCGGCGTTGTTCGCCGTGCAGCGCCTGGTGTTCGATCGCCGTGGCGAACCTGTGCAATGGCTGCTCGGCCTCTATCGGCCCGACCGCTACGAGATGCGCGTCGACCTGGCGCGGGTCGGCGGCGTCGACGCCAAGGTGTGGGTGAGCAAGTCGCCGGCGCAGCTGCAATGAGGCTGGCGGCGCGCAGGTACCGATGAGCAACCCCATCGCCGCCCCGCCGCAGACGCTGGCTCAGAAGCTGATCGCCCGTGCCAGCGGGCTCGAGCACCCGAGGCCCGGCGAATTCGTCACCTGCCGCGTCGACCTCGCGATGTGCCACGACTCCGGCGGCCCGCGCCGGCTCAAGCCGATGCTGGCGGAGCTCGGTGCGCCGATCTGGGACCGCAACCGCGTTGTGCTGGTGATCGATCACTACGTGCCGGCGGAAGACGAAGATGCACGGCGCATCGTGCGCATCGCGCGCGACTGGGCACGCGAGCAGGCGTTGCCGCACGTCTACGACAGCGTCGGCATCTCGCACGTGGTGCTGCCGCAGTGCGGTCACATCCGCCCCGGCATGCTGTGCGTGGGCGGCGATTCGCATGCGTCGACGGCCGGCGCGTTCGGTGCCTACATGCTCGGTGTCGGCAGCACCGAGATGGTCGGTGTGTTGGTCAGCGGTGAGATCTGGGTGCAGGTGCCGCAGACGGTGTTCATGCGTTGGAGCGGACGGCTCGCGTTGGGCGTTTCGGCCAAGGACATGATGCTGGCGATGATCGGCCGCTTCGGCGTCAACGTCGGCCACGATCACGCGATCGAGTATTGCGGCGAGGCGGTGTCGGCCCTGTCGATGAACGAGCGCATGACGCTCACCAACATGAGCGCCGAGCTGGGCGCGCAGGTCGGACTGATCGCGCCCGACGACGAGACTCGCACCTGGTTGTGGCAGGCCGGAGAGCGTGACATCGAGCTCGACTGGCGCAGCGACGAGGACGCGCCAGGCGTGCGCCACAACTTCGACGCCTCGACGCTTGCGCCGCAGATCGCGCTGCCGCACAGCCCGGCGCTGGCGCGCGACGTCGCCGACATCGAGCCCACCGCGATCCAGGTGGCGTACATCGGCGGCTGCACCGGCGCCAAGCTCGACGACCTGCGCGCAGCCGCGCGCGTGCTGGCGGGTTACCGCATCGACCCGGGCGTGCGCTTGCTGGTCGCGCCGGCGAGCACGCACGAGCGCGACGTTGCCGAACGCGAGGGCATCCTGCGCCACCTGCAGGAATCCGGCGCGAGCATCCTGGCGCCCTCGTGCGGCCTGTGCGCCGGGCATGGCGACGGCATCCCCGAAGACAGCACCGTGATCAGCTCGATCGCACGCAACGGCAAAGGCCGACTCGGCGCGGACAGTGCGCGCGTGTTCCTGGCCTCGCCGTACACGGTGGCGGCGTCGGCGTTGCGAGGCCGCATCACCGACCCGCGCGAGGTGCTGTGGGACGGCGATGTGGAGGTCGTGCACTGATGGACAAGACGGTCGTCGGCTCGGGGCTGCTCCAGCGTGGACGCCGTGCCGTGACGACGGGTGTCGCGAGCCACCGCGTCTGGCGGTTGCCGGCCGATGTCGACACCGACGCGCTCGCACCCGGCCGCTGGATGAAGTACGGCGCCGAGGTGATCGCCCGCCACTGCCTCGAATCGCTGCGCCCGCAGTTCGCGCTGCAAGCTCGGCCGGGTGACGTGATCGTCGCCGGTGCGAACTTCGGCATCGGTTCGTCGCGCGAGCAGGCGGCGTCGGCACTGGTGCATCTGGGTATCGTCGCCGTGGTCGCGCCGTCGTACGGAGGCTTGTTCTATCGCAACGCGTTCAACGTCGGACTGCCCCTGCTGACCTGCCGCGACGCGGAGGCGATCGCCGATGGCGAGACGGTGTCGTTCGACTTGGAGCGCGGCATCGTGCGTTGTGTCGCCGACACCTCAGGCCAGGAACTCGCGGGGCCGCTGTTCAGTTGCGAGCCCATACCGCCATTCCTGCTGGCGATGGTGCGCGCGGGTGGACTGCTGCCGCAGCTCAAGCGCCGCCTGCATGGCCCGCTGGGCGACGCCGCCGGGCGCTAGAACTTCACGCGCATGCCGAGCGAGACCTGCGGCACCACACGCATGCGATTGATGTTCTCACGCAACTGAGCGAGTTCGCGCTCGAGGTCTGCCGGCGAGGCCGCGCCAAGCACCGGGCCGCTGCGCGATTCGTTCAGGTTGAGTCGTCCCAGCGAGATCGATGCGCTGCTGCTGCCGGCACGATCGTCGTCCGGCGTGCGGTTGAAGCTCAGCCAGCTGCCCGTGCGTGATGCGCTGTCCGGCCAGGCCAGCATCTCGGCACGCAGCGCGCTGCTCGGCCACGGCGCGATCGAGTCGCGCCCGATGCCCAGCGGCAGGCCGCTCGTCGCCAGCGGCTTGCTGGGTCGGAGCAACCCACTGGGTTGCGCCGTCAGCGGGTCGAACGCCTCGGCACCGGCGCTGGAGCCGCAGACCAGCGACACGACGGCGGCAAACACTGGCAAGGTCGAGCGCGCGAACATGAGGTTGCTCCCGGCGACGTTTGCGCGAAGTGCATCGCCTCGCGCTTGGGCCGCAGTCTCGCGCGCCGCCAGCGACCGTGGCCGTGGTTACAGCGTAACGGTCGCGCGGCGAGTGATCGATTCACGCGCAGCGATCACGCCACGGCGCGCTGTCACACGTCACACGGTGAGGTCGTAGTCGATGGTCACCGGCGCGTGATCAGAGAAGCGCCGCTCTAGATAGATGGCCTCGCGGCGCGCCTTCGCGGCGACGCCCGGGGTGGCAAGGTGATAGTCGAGCCGCCACCCCACGTTGTTGGCGCGCGCCTGGCCGCGGTTGCTCCACCAGGTGTATTGCTCGGGCTTGTCGTTCAGGCGGCGGAACACGTCGACCAGGCCGGCCCGGTCGAACAGCTTGGTCAACCACGCGCGTTCCTCGGGCAGGAAGCCGGAGTTCTTCCGGTTGCCCCTCCAGTTCTTGAGGTCGATCTCGCGGTGTGCGATGTTGATGTCGCCTACCAGGATGAACTCACGCTGCTTCTTCAACCGCACCAGGTGCGGATAGATCGCGTCGAGGAAGCGGTACTTCGCTTGCTGACGGTGCTCACCGGCGCTGCCGCTCGGGAAGTAGCAGCTGATGATGCTGAAGCGGCGCCGCGCGGTGTCGAAGCGGGCCTCGACGTAGCGACCCTCGGCGTCGAACTCGCGGTTGCGCAGCCCGACGACCACGTCGCTCGGCTGGCGGCGCGCGTAGACCCCCACCCCCGAGTAGCCCCTCTTCAACGCGAAATGGAAATGCCCCTGCAGCGCGCCGATGCGTTCGAAATGCCCGTTCACGTCGGCCTGCTGGGCCTTGATCTCCTGCACGCACATACAATCGGCGCCCGCCTTTGCGGCCCACTGCAGGAAACCCTTGCTGGCCGCTGAACGGATGCCGTTCAGATTCAGCGTGACGAGGCGAAATCCCACGGCGACTCCCGATGACGATCCAGCCCCACCCATCGTCCGCTGCCGACCCGCTGGCGCAGGAGTTCGTGCGCTTCTCGGTCGAGGTCGGCGCGCTGCGCTTCGGCGAGTTCAAGACCAAAGCCGGGCGGCTGTCGCCGTACTTCTTCAATGCGGGCGGCTTCGATGATGGTGCCAAGCTCGGCCGGCTCGCCGAATTCTATGCACGACGCCTGATCGAATCCGGCTTGCAGTTCGACATGCTGTTCGGGCCGGCCTACAAGGGCATCGTGCTGGCCGGCGCGGTGGCGGTCGCGCTGGCGCGGCTCGGGCGCAACGTGCCGTTCGCCTACAACCGCAAGGAAGCCAAGGACCACGGTGAGGGGGGCTCGCTGGTCGGCGCGCCGCTGGCCGGCCGCGTTGTGGTGATCGACGACGTGATCTCGGCCGGCACCTCGGTGCGCGAGTCGGTCGGCTGGATTCGCGGCGCCGGTGCGCAGGCGGTGGCACTGGCCATCGCGCTGGATCGCCAGGAGCGTGCCGCGGAAGGTGGAGTGGAGAAGCCGGGCTCGGCCGTGCAGTACGTCATGGTGGAACTGGGGATGCAGGTGGTGGCCGTCGCGACTTTGGCTGATCTGTTGGGGTATCTTTCTGCCGCGGGCGCCGGCACGCTCGCGACCCACGCCGCTGCGGTGGCGGCCTATCGCGATCGATACGGAGTCTGAGTCCTTGGCCCTGCAGCGTCGGCAACCCTCACGCATCGCGGCACGGTCTGCGCGTAGCCAAGCGGCGCTGGCCACCGGGGTGCTCGTCGGTGCGGCGCTCTGGTGCGCTCACCCGCCCCTGCGGGCCCAGCAGCAGCAGACGAACAGCGCCGCCATCTACACCTGCATCGACGACAAGGGCAAGCAACTGCGCTCGGACCGCCCGATCCCCGAGTGCAACGACCGCGATCAGCGCATCCTCAACAGGGACGGGTCGTTCAAGAGCGTCCGCCCGGCTCCCCTGACGCCCGACGAGCGCGCCGACCGCGAGGCCAAGGAGCGCAAGGACGCCGAGGAGCGGGCAGCCTACAACGATGCCGTGCGTCGTGACCGCAACCTGAAGAACCGCTTCCCCAACGAGGCCGCGCACAACAAGGCCCGTGAATCGGCGCTCGAGTCGGTGCGGGTGGCGATGCGCGCGTCGCAGCAGCGCATGAAAGAGCTCGAAGTCGAGCGCAAGCCGCTGCTCGAGGAGGCCGAGTTCTATCGCGGTCGCGCGCTGCCGTCGCGACTGCGACAGCAACTCGAAGCCAACGAAACGTCGCAGGCGGCGCAACGCGACCTGATTCAGACGCAGGAAGCGGAGCTGGGGCGCGTCAATCGCATCTACGACGTCGAACTCGAACACTTGCGCAAGCTGTGGAAGGGCGCCGCGCCGGGCTCGATCAGCCTGGTGTCGGCTCCGGTAACGCAGTCCGAGTCGCGTTGACCGGATCCATGCGGCGGCACGCAACCCTGCTCGCCGGCGCCGCCGGCCTTGCGATGCTGCTGGCCTCGTACGACGCGGTGGCACGCCCGTCGACCTACCAGTGCGGCGAGGATCTCGAGGTCAAGATCGACTTCACCCCGCGCAAGGCGCAGCTGCATCTGCGCGATCAGGACTACACGCTGCAGCGCGTGAAGTCCGCCAAGGACGGGCACTACGTCAACAACAAGCAGGGCGTCGAGCTGGTCGCCAACAAGAGCGATCTGCGTCTGCGCGAAGGCAAGAGCGAACTGCAGTGCAAGTTGAAGATAACCCCGTGACACGCATGCCGCTCTGAGCAGGCCGTCAGCGCGCGAGTTTCTTTTTCAGCAGTTCGTTGACCTGGCCGGGATTCGCCTTACCCAGGCTGGCCTTCATCACCTGGCCCACCAGCGCGTTGAAGGCCTTGTCCTTGCCGGCCTTGTACTCCTCGATCGACTTCGGGTTGGCGGCCAGCACCCGGTCGATGATCGCTTCGAGCGCGCCGGTGTCGCTCAGTTGCTCGAGGCCGAGCGAGCGGATGACTTCGTCGACGCCGGCCACCGGTGGCCGTGATGGCGCGCTGGTCAACTGCTGCGCGCCAACGGGTCCCCTTCCATGTAGGCGGCTTGGGAGCCAAAGCTCGTCGAAGACGCGTTTGGCTGCGTTGTGGGAAATGGTGCCGCCCGCAACGCGCTCGATCAGGAGCGCCAAGGTCGAAGGCGGCAGCGGCGCATGGTCTATCGCCAGGTCCTCCGCATTGAGTCGCTTGGACACTTCGCCCATCAGCCAGTTGGCCACCAGCTTGGGCTGCTTGCACGCATCGCGCGCGGCTTCGTAGTAGCGCGCGAAGGCCAGGCTCTGAGTCATCATCGCCGCGTCGTACGGCGGCAACCCGTCGTCGCGCACAAAGCGCTCGGCCATCACGCCGGGCAGTTCGGGCATGGCAGCCCGGACCCGCTCGATCCAGGCGCTCTCGATGACCAGCGGCGGCAGATCGGGGTCGGGGAAGTAGCGGTAGTCGTGCGCGTCTTCCTTGGTGCGCATCGCACGCGTCTCGCCGCTGTCCGGGTCGAACAGCACCGTCGCCTGCTCGATCGACAGACCGTCGTCGAGACGGTCGATCTGCCAGTTGACCTCGAACTCGATCGCCTGCTGCATGAAGCGGAAGGAGTTGAGGTTCTTGATCTCGCGTCGTGTGCCGAACGGGCCCCCCGGCCTGCGCACCGAGACGTTGGCGTCGCAGCGGAAGCTGCCTTCCTGCATGTTGCCGTCGCAGATGCCGAGCCACACCACCAACGTGTGCAGCGCGCGCGCGTACTCCACAGCCTCGGCGGCCGAGCGCATGTCGGGTTCGGTGACGATCTCCAGCAGCGGCGTGCCGGCACGGTTGAGGTCGATGCCCGAGGCTTCCTGCGCGCCGTGACCGCCGACACCCTCGTGCAGCGACTTGCCGGCATCCTCCTCGAGGTGGGCGCGCGTCAGCGTCACCATGCGGTGCTGCTCGCCGAGCATGAAGGGCACTCGGCCGCCCTGCACCACCGGTGTTTCGTACTGGCTGATCTGGTAGCCCTTGGGCAGGTCGGGATAGAAGTAGTTCTTGCGCGCGAAGATCGACTGCGGTGCGATGCGTGCGCCCACCGCCAGCCCGAAGCGGATGGCGCACTCCACCGCGGCGCGGTTGAGCACCGGCAACGTCCCGGGCAGCGCGAGGTCGACCGCGCTCGCCTGCGTGTTGGGCGCGGCGCCGAACGCCGTCGACGAGCCCGAGAAGGCCTTGCTGCGCGTATGCAGCTGCGCATGGGTCTCGAGGCCGATCACGACTTCGTAGCCGCGCACCAGGGGCGAACTCGGCATGGTCGTCAGACTCCGGCGGGTGCCGCCTGGTGCCAGTCGGTGGCTTGTTGCAGCGCGTGTGCCACCTGCAGGAGCCGCGCCTCGTCGAAATAGTTGCCGATCAACTGCAGGCCCACGGGCATGCCATGGTCGCCGAGGCCCGCTGGCACGCTCATGCCCGGCAAACCGGCCAGGCTGCCTGGCAGCGTGAAGATGTCGGCCAGGTAGGCCTTGACGGGATCGTCGCCCTGCTCGCCGATCTTCCACGCGACACTCGGCGCCACCGGACCGGCGATGAGGTCGCAGTCCTTGAAGCAGCGCTGGAAGTCGTCGGCGATCATGCGGCGCAGCTTCTGCGCCTGCAGATAGTAGGCGTCGTAGTAGCCGTGGCTGAGCACGTAGGTGCCGATCATGATGCGGCGCTTCACTTCGGCGCCAAAGCCTTCGGCGCGCGTGCGCCGGTACATCTCGAGCAGATCGTCGGCGTGCACGCTGCGATGCCCGTAGCGCACGCCGTCGTAGCGTGACAGGTTCGAGCTTGCCTCGGCCGGAGCGATGATGTAGTAGACGGGAATCGAGAGCTCGGTGCGTGGCAAGCTGACGTCGACCGCCTGCGCGCCGAGCGCCACCAGTTCGGTCACGGCGGCGCGCACGCGGCCCTCGACATCGCCGGCCAGCGTGGCCGGAAAGAATTCACGTGGCAGACCGATGCGCAGGCCCTGCAGCGGCCTGGCGGCCGCAGCACCGGGCACGGGCCGGCCAAGGTCGCGCACGTAGTCCTGCGGCGGCCGCTCTGCGCTGGTGGCGTCACGCGGGTCGTGGCCGCTCATCGCCGACAGCAGCAGCGCGCAATCCTCGGCCGAACGCGCGAGCACGCCGGCCTGGTCGAGGCTCGACGCGAAGGCGATGATGCCGTAGCGCGAGCACACGCCGTAGGTCGGCTTGATGCCGGTGGTGCCGGTGAACGCGGCGGGCTGGCGGATCGAGCCCCCGGTGTCGGTGCCGGTGGCCGCCGGCACCAGGCGCGCGGCCACGGCCGCGGCCGAGCCGCCCGACGAGCCGCCGGGCACGCGGCTCGCGTCCCACGGGTTGCGCACCGGGCCATAGGCCGAGTTCTCGTTGGCCGAGCCCATCGCGAACTCGTCGCAGTTGAGCTTGCCCAGCGTGATCGCCCCGGCGCCCCCGGGGCCGTCGCCCAGGCGTGCCACCACGGTGGCATCGAACGGGCTGGCATAGCGTTCGAGCATCCTCGAGCCCGCGGTGGTGGGCGCGTCCGCCGTGACGAACACGTCCTTGTGCGCGATCGGCACACCGAGCAGCACGGCATCGCCGCCGCCGGCGCGGCGCTGGTCGGCGCGGGCGGCGGCCGCCAGCGCACGATCGCCATCGACGTGCAGGAACGCGCCCAGGCCGTGATGAGCTGTGATTCGTGCGAGCAGATGTTGCGTCAGCTCGACACTCGAGAACTCGCGCGCCGCCAGTGCGCGCCGCAGCCCGGCCACGCCGAGCTGCTCGGGGCGCCCGCTCATGGCGTCGCCTCGGCGTTGCGTGGCGCCGACGGCCGGTTGCCCGACCCCGATCGTCCTGCGACGCGAGCCGGTCGAGCGGCGCTCACTCGATCACCCTGGGCACGAGGTACAGGCCGCCTTCCACGAGCGGCGCGCTGCGCTGGTTGCGCTCGCGTTCATCGCCTTCGGTGACCACGTCGTCGCGCAGCCGCAGCGCCACCTCGCCGAGTGCCGACAGCGGTGTGTACAGCGGCTCGACGCCGCGCGTGTCGACCTGGCCCATGCGCTCGACGATGCCGAAGAAGCCGTTGAGCTGCGCCAGCATCGCGCGCTCCTCGTCGGGCGTCAGTGCCAATCGCGCAAGATGCGCGATGCGGCTCACGTCTGCCGGGGTCAACGCCATGGTTGGGACTTGTGCACGAATGCGTTCCGAAGCGCGGCTTCGCACGCGAGAATCTCAAGGGGCTTGCTGTATTATCGCCCGCCATCGCCAGCCCCTCGCGCGCGAAGCACAAGGCCTCATCTGCGCAGCGCACGTCCGACTGCGAACTGACTGAACGACTAGCATGTTCGGATCTCTGCGCCGCTACTTCTCCACCGATCTGGCCATCGACCTCGGCACCGCCAACACGCTGATCTACGTGCGCGGAAAGGGCATCGTGCTCGACGAGCCCTCGGTCGTGGCCATCCGCCACGAAGGCGGCCCGAACGGCAAGAAGACCATCCAGGCCGTTGGCGCCGAGGCCAAGGCGATGCTCGGCAAGGTACCCGGCAACATCGAGGCCATCCGCCCGATGAAGGACGGCGTGATCGCCGACTTCACCGTCACCGAGCAGATGCTCAAGCAGTTCATCAAGATGGTCCACCCGCGCTCGATGATGCGGCCGAGCCCGCGGATCATCATCTGCGTGCCGTGCGGCTCGACCCAGGTCGAGCGCCGCGCCATCCGCGAGTCGGCGCTCGGCGCCGGCGCAAGCGAGGTCTACCTGATCGAAGAGCCGATGGCCGCCGCGATCGGCGCCGGCCTGCCGGTGAGCGAGGCGTCGGGCTCGATGGTGGTCGACATCGGCGGCGGCACCACCGAGGTGGGCGTCATCAGCCTGGGCGGCATGGTGTGGAAGGGCAGCGTGCGCGTCGGCGGCGACAAGTTCGACGAGGCGATCATCAACTACATCCGCCGCAACTACGGCATGCTGATCGGCGAGCCCACGGCCGAAGGCATCAAGAAGAGCATCGGCTCGGCCTTCCCGGGCTCCGAAGTGAAGGAGATGGAGGTCAAGGGCCGCAACCTCAGCGAAGGCGTGCCGCGCAGCTTCACCATCTCGTCCAACGAGATCCTCGAAGCGCTGACCGACCCGTTGAACCAGATCGTCTCGAGCGTGAAGAACGCGCTCGAGCAGACGCCGCCCGAGCTCGGCGCCGACATCGCCGAGCGCGGCATGATGCTGACGGGCGGTGGCGCGCTGCTGCGCGACCTCGACCGCCTGCTCGCCGAAGAGACCGGCCTGCCGGTGCTGGTGGCCGAAGACCCGCTGACCTGCGTCGTGCGCGGCTGCGGCATGGCACTGGAGCGCATGGAGCGCCTGGGGTCGATCTTCACGTCCGAGTGACGCCCGCGATTGCCCCATGCCACTGGGGACGCTCGATCGCACCCCGCCGCCCTTCTTTCGTCAGGGCCCCTCGGCGCTGACCAAGCTGGCAGTGTTCTCGGCGCTCGCGATCTTTCTGATGGCCGCCGACTCACGACTGAAGTACACGCAGCCGGTCCGCGCGGCGCTGGCCACCGTGCTGCTGCCGGTGCAGCGCGCGCTGCTGGTGCCGGTGGACCTGGTCGAAGGCGGCAGCGACTATCTGCGCGGGCTGGACCATGCCATCGTCGGCGAGCGCGAGGCCAAGGCCAGGCTGGTGGCGCAGGCCGAGCGCGCGTCGCGCGTCGAGCAGCTGGCTGCCGAGAACGCGAGGCTGCGCGCTCTGCTCGACCTGCGGCCGGCACTCACGGTGAAGAGCCACACCGCCGAGGTCCTGTACGAAGCCACCGATCCCTACTCGCGCAAGGTGTTCATCGACCGTGGATCGACGCAGGGCGTGCTGCTCGGCTCGCCGGTGATCAACGATGCCGGCGTGCTCGGGCAGGTGACGCGCGTCTATCCGCTGTCGGCCGAGATCACGCTGCTGGCCGACAAGGACGCGGCCATCCCGGTGCTGAATCCGCGGACGCAGCAGCGCAGCGCGGCGTTCGGAGTCGGCGATGGCGACCAGATGGAGCTGCGCTTCATGGCCGGCAACGCCGACGTGCAGGTTGGCGACGTGTTGATCACCAGTGGCGTCGACGGCGTCTACCCGCCCGGGTTGGCGGTGGCGACGGTGGTGAAGGTCGACCGCAAGGTCGACTCCGGCTTCGCGCGCATCGTTCTCCAGGCGAAGGCCCAATCCGACGGCGTGCGCCACCTGCTGGTGCTCGACCCGCTGTCGGCGCAGATGCCGCCGCGGCCCGAGCCCGAGGCCGAGGTGACGGCCAAGCCGGCGCGGCAGCGCGCGGGGAAGCGATGACGCAAGAACGGGACGTGCCCGCCAGGGAGCGCGCCATGATCATGTCGCCGCAACGGGAGTACGCGTCGTGATCATGCCGCCGCAACGGGAGCACGCGTCATGATCATGCCGCGCGGGGCCGACCAGCTGCTGCTGCCGGTCAATCCGCTGTTCATCGCGGCGTCGCTGTTGTTCGCGCTCGGCTTCAACCTGATCCCGCTCGGGCGGCAGGCGGCGATGCCCGATCTGCTGGCGCTGGTGCTGGTGTTCTGGAACGTGCACCAGCCGCTGCGCGTCGGCGTCGGCATCGCGTTCTTGCTCGGCCTGCTGATGGATGTCCACCAGGGCGCGCTGTTCGGCCAGCATGCCCTGGCCTACACGCTGCTGAGCTTCCTCGCGGTGACGATGCATCGCCGCCTGTTGTGGTTCTCGGTGTTCGAGCAGGCGCTGCAGGTGTGGCCTCTGTTCGCCGCCGCGCACGCCGTGTCGCTCGCGGTGCGGTTGGTGTCGGGCGGCAGCTTCCCAGGCTGGCAGTTGCTGATCGCGCCGACCCTCGAGGCGGCGCTGTGGCCGGTGGCGGTGTGGGTGCTTCTGGCGCCGCAACGCCGCGCGCCGGACCCCGACGAGAATCGGCCGTTGTAGAGGGCACGCCGTGACCGAGCTGCGCAACGTCGAACAGGAGCTGGACCGCTTTCGCGGACGGCTGTTCGCCGCCGCGGCGTTCGTGCTGATCGGGTTCGGGTTGCTCGGCGCGCGGCTGGCATGGCTGCAGATCTGGAAGCACGACGAGCTGTCGACGCAGGCGGAGGCCAATCGCATCGCGGTGGTGCCGATCGTGCCCAACCGCGGCCTGATCCTCGACCGCAACGGCGTCGTGCTGGCGAGCAACTTCTCCGCCTACACGCTCGAGATCACGCCATCGCGGCTGAAGGGCGATGTCGATAGCGTGATCGATGAACTCGCGCAGGTGGTCGACATCCAGCCGCGCGACCGCAAGCGCTACCGGCGGCTGCTCGAGGACAGCAAGAGCTTCGAGTCGCTGCCGATCCGTACCAAGCTCACCGACGAAGAGGTGGCGCGCTTCATGGCGCAGCGCTTCCGCTTTCCGGGCGTCGACGTGCGGGCGCGCTTGTTCCGCCACTACCCGCTGGGCGAAACCGGCTCGCACCTGATCGGCTACATCGGTCGCATCAACCAGGCCGAGAAGAAGCAGATCGAAGAGTGGGATGACGATCGCCAAGCCAACTACAAGGGTACCGAGTACATCGGCAAGCTCGGCCTGGAGCAGGCCTACGAGGACGATCTGCACGGCACCACCGGCTACGAGGAGGTCGAGACCAGCGCCGCCGGCCGTGCCGTGCGCCGGCTCGACAGCCACGGCGCGACGCCCGGCAACACGCTGCGCCTGGCCGTCGACATCAAGTTGCAGGCGCTGGTGGAGGACATGTTCGGCGAGCGCCGCGGCGCGCTGGTGGCGATCGACCCGCGCAATGGCGAGGTGCTGGCGCTGATCAGCAAGCCGACGTTCGACCCAAACCTGTTCGTCGACGGCATCGATGCCGACAACTGGCGCGAGCTGAACGAGTCCATCGAGAAGCCGCTGCTCAACCGCGCACTGCGCGGCACCTACCCGCCAGGCTCGACCTTCAAGCCGTTCATGGCGATGGCGGCCCTCAACACCGGCAAGCGCAACCCCAACACGGTGATCTTCGACGGCGGCACCTTCCAGTTCGGCAATCACACCTTCCGCAGCCATGGCGACAAGGGGCTCGGGCCGGTGGACATGACGCGCTCGATCGTCAAGTCGAGCAACGTCTACTACTACTCGCTGGCCAACGAGATGGGTGTCGACCTGATGTACGAGCAGCTGCTGCCGTTCGGCTTCGGACGCAAGACCGGCATCGACATCGACGGCGAGGTGACCGGGCTGTTGCCGTCCACCGAGTGGAAGCGCAAGGCCTACAAGCGCCCGGAGATGCAGAAGTGGTACGCGGGCGAAACCATCTCGCTGGGCATCGGCCAGGGCTACAACAACTTCACCGCACTGCAAATGGCCACGGCGGTGAGCACGCTGGCCTCGGGCGGCCTGCGCTACAAGCCGCACCTCGTGCGCGAGATCGAGGACGTCGTCACGCGGGAGCGCAAGCGCGTGGCCAGCGACGCGCTCGATCCGCTGCCGCTCAAGCGCGAGCACGTCGAGCTGGTGACCAAGGCGATGTACGGCGTCACGCAGGAGGGCACCTCGGTGCGCTCGTTCATCGGCGCCCAGTACAAGAGCGGCGGCAAGACAGGCACCGCGCAGGCGGTGTCGATCAAGGCCAACGAGAAGTACAACGCCGCCAAGCTCGAGGAGCACCAGCGCGACCATTCCTTGTACATCGCGTTCGCGCCGCTGGAAGCACCGACGATCGCGCTGGCCGTCGTGATCGAGAACGCCGGCTTCGGCTCGGACTCGGCGGCGCCGATCGCGCGGCGGGTGTTCGACTACGTGTTGCTGAAGCAGGTGCCGAGCCTCGAAGACCTGGCGCTGACGCGCGAGGGCAAGGCCACCACGCCGGTGGGCAAACCGCG
>DATJYZ010000077.1:0-6188 GCA_035499355.1 Burkholderiaceae bacterium
GTGCAGTTGCCGCCGATCCAGTTCTTGTTGCCCTTGGCGAGCGCGTTCTTGATCACCGGCAGGTTGACCGGGTCGAGGACGATGATCGCGTCGTCCTTCATGCGCAGCGCCGAGGCGGCGTCGATCCAATGGCCCTTCCAGCCGGCGGCACGCAGCTTGGGGAACACCTCGTTGGTGTAGTCGCCGCCTTGGCTGGTGACGACGATGTCGCAGCGCGCGAGCGCCCTGAGGTCGGTGGCATCGACCAGCTTGCGCTCGTTCCTGGCCTGCGGCGGCGCGGCGCCGCCGGCGTTGCTGGTGGAGAAGAACAGCGGCTCGAACAGCGCGAAGTCGTTTTCCGCGCGCATGCGGTCCATCAGCACGGAGCCCACCATGCCGCGCCATCCGACGATTCCTACGAGTGCCATCTCATTCGCCCCTTGGGTTGAAACTGGATTCCCGTTGCCCCGGCTCGTTCGCCGGGTGGAATCGCGGGCGACACGAACCGAGAGTTGCTAACTCTTAGTCGTGGTTTTCGTGATCGCGGCGACGACGGCGTCGCCCATGGCGCGTGTGCCGACCTTGCGCGTGCCTTCGGACCAGATGTCCGCCGTGCGCAGGCCCTGCTGCAGCACGCGGCGCACCGCGGCCTCCACCCGGTCGGCCGACTCGGGCAGGTCGAGCGTGAAGCGCAGCATCATCGCCATGGACAAGATTGTAGCCAGAGGATTGGCGATGTCCTTGCCCGCGATGTCCGGCGCGCTGCCGTGGCTCGGCTCGTAGAGACCTTTTTGGCGTGAATCGAGGGAGGCCGACGGCAGCATGCCGATCGAGCCGGTGAGCATGGCCGCCTCGTCGGACAGGATGTCGCCGAACATGTTGCCGGTGACGATGACGTCGAAGCTCTTCGGCGCCCGCACCAACTGCATCGCCGCGTTGTCCACGTACATGTGGTCGAGCGCCACGTCGGCGTAGTCCTTGTGCACTTCGGTGACCACGTCCTTCCAGAACTGGAAGGTCTCCAGCACGTTGGCCTTGTCGACGCTGGTGACCTTGCCGCGGCCACCCGCTTGCTTGCGGACGCGCGCCGCGTCGAACGCGACGCGGGCGATGCGCTCGATCTCCGGACGCGTGTAGCGCATGGTGTCGAACGCCTCGTCAGCGCCCGGGAAATGCCCGTCGACGGCCTTGCGCCGGCCCCGCGGTTGGCCGAAGTAGATGTCGCCGGTCAGCTCGCGGATGATCAGGATGTCCAGGCCCGCCACCAGCTCGGGTTTCAGGCTGGACGCGTGTGTCAGCTGCTCGTAGCAGATCGCGGGGCGGAAGTTGGCGAACAGCCCCAGGTGCTTGCGCAGCCCGAGGATCGCCTGCTCGGGCCGCAGCGCGCGCTCGAGCTTGTCGTACTTCCAGTCGCCCACGGCGCCGAACAGCACGGCGTCGGCCGCCTTGGCGAGGGCCAGCGTCGACTCCGGCAGCGGATGGCCGTGCGCCTCGTACGCGGCGCCGCCGACCAGCGCCTCTTCGAGCTCGCACTTCAGCTCCAGCGCACGCAGCACACGCACGGCCTGCGCGACGATTTCGGTGCCGATGCCGTCACCCGGCAGAACTGCGATCTTCATGCGTGGTGGTATTCGTGAAGGTGGGTACGGTGTCGGGGTCGATCTTGGCATCGACCAGGTGGTGCACCAGCGCATGTTCGCACGCCTTGAACACCACGTAGGCCGCCATGCTGACGTAGCCGGTGACCAGCAGCTCGACCAGTTGCTGCAGCGCGCCGTCCATCACCGCCTGCCAGCCGTTGTCGGCCAGCAGCTGGCCATTGGCCTTGAGCAGGAAGAAGAGATTCAGCGAGCCCGAACCGAAGATGAAGAAGGCCAGCCCCATCACGACGAACGTCAGCCAGCGCCGCCGCAGCACGAACCCCCGGAACCAGCGCGACAGCGTCACGCGAGCGTCGCGTCAACGCGGCCGCTGCGCGAGCCAGGGCATGCGTGCCAGCCGCTGCGCCTCGAACGCGCGGATCTCGTCGGCGTGCCGCAGCGTCAGGCCGATGTCGTCGAAGCCGTTGACGAGGCAGTACTTGCGAAACGGCTGCACGTCGAATGCGAGCTCCTCGCCGCCGGGCTCGACGATCACCTGCCGCGGCAGATCGATCGTCAGCTGGTAGCCGACGAAGCCGGCCACCTCGTCGAACAGCCGCGCCACCTGGGTGGCCGGCAGCACGATCGGCAGCACACCGTTCTTGAAGCAATTGTTGAAGAAGATGTCGGCATAGCTCGGTGCGATCAGCGCCCGGAAGCCGTACTGCTCGAGCGCCCATGGCGCGTGCTCGCGGCTCGAGCCGCAGCCGAAGTTCTCGCGCGCCAGCAGGATCGATGCGCCCTGGTATCGCGGCTGGTTGAGCACGAAGTCCGGGTTCGGCTTGCGCCGGGCCGGATCCTGCCCCGGCTCGCCGGGGTCGAGGTAGCGCCAGGCATCGAACAGGTTGGGCCCGAAGCCCGACCGGTGGATCGACTTCAGGAACTGCTTCGGGATGATCGCGTCGGTGTCGACGTTGGCGCGGTCCATCGGCGCGACCAGGCCCTTGTGCACGGTGAAGGCTTGCATGATGCGATGGCCCTGTTCAGGCGAAGCGACGCACGTCGACGAAATGGCCGTTCAGCGCGGCGGCAGCCGCCATGGCCGGGCTCACCAGGTGGGTGCGCCCGCCGGCACCCTGGCGCCCTTCGAAATTGCGGTTGCTGGTGGAGGCGCAACGCTCGCCCGGCTCGAGGCGGTCGGCGTTCATCGCCAGGCACATCGAGCAGCCCGGTTCGCGCCATTCGAAACCCGCGGCCTTGAAGACCTCGTGCAGGCCTTCCTTCTCGGCCTGTGCCTTCACCTGGCCCGACCCGGGCACCACCATCGCCAGCTTGACACTCGACGCCACGCGCTGGCCGATGCGGCGTACCACGGCCGCCGCCTCGCGCAGGTCTTCGATGCGGCTGTTGGTGCACGAGCCGATGAACACCTTGTCGATGCCGATGTCGGCCAGCGGCTTGTTCGGCGTCAGGCCCATGTAGACCAGCGCGCGTTCGATCGCGTCGCGCTTGGTCGCGTCCTTCTCGCGCTCGGGGTCAGGCACGCGGTCGTCGATGCTGAGCACCATCTCCGGCGACGTGCCCCAGGTGACCTGCGGCTTGATCTGCGCCGCGTCGAGCTCGACCACCTTGTCGAAGTGCGCGCCGTCGTCGCTGCGCAGCTGGCGCCATGCGGCGACCGCCTGCTCCCACTCGACGCCGCCGGGCGCGAAGGGACGCCCATTGACGTACTGGATCGTGGTGTCGTCCACCGCCACCAGCCCGGCACGGGCGCCGGCCTCGATGGCCATGTTGCACACCGTCATGCGTCCTTCCATCGACAGTGCGCGGATCGCCCCGCCGCCGAACTCGATGGTGTGGCCGGTGCCGCCGGCGGTGCCGATGCGGCCGATGATGGCCAGCACGATGTCCTTGGCGCTGCAGCCCCTGGGCAGCCTGCCGTCGACCCGGACCAGCAGGTTCTTCATCTTCTTGGCCAGCAGCGTCTGCGTGGCCAGCACGTGCTCGACCTCGCTGGTGCCGATGCCGAACGCCAGTGCGCCGAAGGCGCCGTGGGTGCTGGTGTGCGAGTCGCCGCACACCACCGTCATGCCCGGCAGCGTGGCGCCGTTCTCCGGGCCGATGACGTGCACGATGCCCTGGCGCTTGTCGAGGAACGGAAAGTACGCCGCCGCACCGTACGCCTTGATGTTGGTGTCGAGCGTGGTGATCTGCAGCTTGCTGATCGGGTCGGCGATGCCGTCGTAGCCCTGCGACCAGCCGGTGGTCGGCGTGTTGTGGTCGGCGGTGGCCACCACCGAGCTGACGCGCCACACCTTGCGGCCGGCCAGGCGCAGGCCTTCGTAGGCCTGCGGGCTGGTGACCTCGTGCACCAGGTGGCGGTCGATGTAGAGGATGGCGGTGCCGTCTTCCTCGGTGTGGACGACGTGGTCGTCCCAGAGCTTGTCGTACAGCGTGCGAGCGGTCATGGCGGGACTCGTGGGATGCGAATGCAAGTGTGAACCGAAATTGCCGGGCGGCGCCTCACGCGGCGCGCGATCGCGCCGGCGGGCGTTTGGGCGACAGCGCCTCGACGAAGCGCCGCAGCGACGGCGGCAGCACGTCCTGCCGGCGCACCGCCAACAGGTAGCTGCGGTGCGCCCAGTCTTCGTCGAGCTTCAGCGGCTGCACGCGAAACACCTTCGCGAAGCGCTCGGCCACCACCGCCGGCAGCACCGCGACGCCGAGGCCGGCCTCGACGAGCTGCGCGATCGCGTCGAAGCCGTGCACCTGCATGCGCGCATCGAGCGTGCGCCCGAGCGCCTGGGCGCGCTCGCGCATCTGCTCGTGCGCCGCGGCGCCGGCATGTAGCCCGACGATGTCGTGCTCAAGCAGCGCGTCGAACCCATGGGCCGCGCGCCGCGCCAGCGGGTGACCGCGCGGCACCAGGATCGCCAGCGTGCCCTCGCGGTAGGCCCGGCAGTCGAGGCCGCCCTCGCGCGCCGGCGCGACGAAGATGCCGGCGTCGGCACGACCCTCCACCACGGCGGCCTGCACGTCGGCGCTGGTGAGCTCCTCCAGGCTGATGCGGATGCCTGGATTGGCCTTCGCGAACGCGGCCAGGTCGGCCGGCAGGTGCTCGGCGATCGCGCTGGCGTTGGCCACCACCCGCAGGTGCCCCTTGATGCCACGCGAAAACTCGACCACCTCGCTCTCCAGCGCGTGCAGCGAGGCGCGCAGGCCACGGATGTGGCGCAGCAGCGCGCGCCCGGCTTCGGTGGGCTCGACGCCGCGCGCCCGGCGCTCGAACAGGCTGACGCCCAGCCGCGTCTCGAGGTCCGACAGCCGCTTGCTGGCCGCGGCCAGCGCCAGGCTCTCGCGCTCGGCGCCGCGGGTGATGCTGCGGGTGTCGGCGATGGCCAGCACGAGGTTGAGGGTGGTGAGGTCGAAGCGCATCTCGGGATCGGCCATGCGCACCAACCGGATCTTGGCGCGCGGGCGGCCTGGCTCGGTGCGTCGATTGTGAACCGAGCTTTCGCGGCTGACGAAGGCTCCGAGCGGCGACCGGCGCCTGTGCGCAGCGGCCGCTGCGGGTTTCCGGCCTCGGTGGCGCCCGGTCGCCAGCCAATAATGCGGGCCTCCACCCGGGAGGGGCATGGCCAAGATCAAGGCGCCTGTCGCCGCGCGCCCCACTGCATTGCACGCGTTCGTGGTCGCGCAGGCCGCTGCCCTCAGCGGCGCCCGGCGCGTGTTGCTGGTGCTCGATGCGACCACCGGCCCGACGATCGCAGCCTCGCAGCTGCCGGAGGGCGAGCGCGGCGCCTGGCTGCTGCAGGCGATCACCCCCTGGCTGGCCGACGCGCAACGCACCCGCGCCGCTCGCTTGCGCCACGGCCCCGATGGGGCCGGCCCGGCGCATCAACGATCGTGCATCGTGGTGCCGCTGCTGGCACGGCGCGCACTGTTGGGCTGGCTCTATGCCGACATCGAGGGTGCGTTCGGCCGCTTCGACCGCGCGACCCGCGACCGGCTCGCGCGGTTCGGCAAGCAAGCGTCGGCGGCACTGGCCGACGAACACGATGCCGCGGCGGCGAAGAAGGAGCTCGAGGAGCGTGAGGCCGAGCTGGCGGCGATCAACAGCATCCAGCAGGGCACGGCTGGCTCGCTGGACTTCAAGGGAATCGTCGAGCTGGTGGGCGACAAGTTGCGCACGGTGTTCGATGCCGAGAACCTGACCATCACCTGGCGCGATCACGACACCGGCCTGTCGCACATGATGTACGCGGTCGAGCATGGCCGGCGGATACCGAGTCCGCCGCCGATGCGCATCGATCCGAACAACCGGTTCATGCGGACACTGCTGGCCAAGCGGCCGATCCTGCTCAACAGCCGCGCCGAGATGGACGCCTGGGGCCTGCGCCCACCGGAGGGGCTCACCCCCAGCCTGGCCACGCTGACGGTGCCGATCTTCGCCAGCGGCAAGCTGCTGGCCGGCATCACACTGGACAGCCACGACCCCGCGCGCAAGTTCGGCGATGCCGACCTGCTGCTGCTGCAGACGGTGGCCGCCACGATGGGCCAGGCGCTCGAGAACGCACGGCTGTTCAACGAGACCAAGGCGGCGCTGGAGCGGCAGACGGCGACCGCCGA
>DATJYZ010000078.1:0-2863 GCA_035499355.1 Burkholderiaceae bacterium
AGCGGCCAGGTGCTGGTGCTCGACATGGGTGACCCGGTGCGCATCGTCGACCTCGCGCGGCACCTGATCCGTCTGTCTGGCCATGCCGCGGACGACGTCGCCATCGAGTTCAGCGGGCTACGCTCCGGTGAAAAGCTCTACGAGGAGCTGCTGGCGGACGCCGACACTACCCTGCCCACGCAGGTGCCCCAACTGCGCACGGCACGGCTCACGCAGCAGGGCGATTCGATCGATGCGCTGCTCGAGCTGGCCGGCGCGGCCAGCGCGCAGGCCGACGATGCTCGAGTGCGCGACGCGTTGCGTTGCGCGGTGCCCGAATACCGAAGCTCCGAGCGAAAGACCGACCGATGAGCCCGAGCCGAGACCACGGCCCCGTGATCGACATCATCGCCGGCGCGCGGCCCAACTTCATGAAGATCGCGCCCATCATCCGTGCCATCGAGGTGCGCCAACGGGCGGGCAGCGCGTTGCGCTGGCGCCTGGTGCACACCGGGCAGCACTACGACGCGCGCATGTCGGCCGACTTCTTCGACCAGCTCCACATCCCGAAGCCCGACGTCAACCTCGAGGTGGGCTCGGGCACGCAGGCCGAGCAGACGGCCGCCATCATGGTGCGCTACGAGCAATTGCTGCTCAAGCAGCGCAGCGCGCTGTGCCTGGTGGTGGGCGACGTCACGTCGACCATGGCCTGCGCGATCGTGGCGCAGAAGCTGTGCATTCCGGTGGCGCACGTCGAGGCCGGCATCCGCTCGGGCGACTGGACGATGCCCGAAGAGATCAACCGCATGGTGACCGACGCGATCACCAACTGGTTCTTCACCACCAGCGAGGTGGCCAACGACAACCTGCGGCGCGCCGGCATCGGCGACGAGCGCATCTTCTTCGTCGGCAACACGATGATCGACACGCTGCTGGCCAACCTGCCTCGATTGAAGGCGCCAGCGTTCTGGGGCGAGGCCAAGCTGCAGCCCGGCCAGTACTTCGTGATGACGATGCACCGGCCGGCCAACGTCGACACGGCCGATGGGTTCGCGGCCGTGCTGAGGGCCATCGGCCACGGGGTGCGCGGGATGCCGGTGGTGTTTCCGGTGCACCCGCGCACGGCCAAGACGCTCGCGGCGCTGGGCGACCTGCCGAAGAACCTGCTGTTCGTCGACCCGCAGCCGTACCTCGAGTTCAACTACCTGGTCAGGCACGCGAAGGCGGTCATCACCGACTCCGGTGGCGTGACCGAGGAGACCACGGTGATGGGTGTCCCGTGCATCACGATGCGCAACACCACCGAGCGGCCCGAGACCGTGACGCTGGGCACCAACGAACTGATCGGCACCGACCCGGCCAGGCTCGCGCCCGCGCTCGACCGCCTGTTCGACGGCCGTTGGAAATCAGGCAGCGTGCCGCCGCTGTGGGACGGCAAGACCGGCGAGCGCATCGTCGAACGGCTCGAGGCGCTGCTCGCGCCACGGGCCGCAGCCTGACCAAGCTAGGCAGCGAGCGCGCCGCTTTTCCAGTCCCTGAGCCAGGCGACGAAACGCCGCAGCCCCTCGCTCAGCGGCGTCGAGGGCTCGAAGCCCACGCGCTCGCGCAGCCGTGTGACGTCGGCACAGGTCATCGTCACGTCGCCGGGCTGCCTGGGCAACATCTGTAGAGCGGGCTCGATGCCGAGCGCGGCGGCCAGCGTCTCGATGAACGCGAGCACCGTCACCGGCGTGTGGTTGCCGATGTTGAAGATCTCGTGCGCGGGGGTCGCCGTCGGCGGCGATGCAAAGGCGACGCGCGCGACGCCTTCGACGATGTCGTCGATGTAGGTGAAGTCGCGTTGCAGCGTGCCGTGGCCGAACACCGGCAGCGGCTGGCCGGCCATCAGCTTCTCGGCGAAGCTGTAGGCGGCCATGTCGGGCCGACCCCACGGCCCGTAGACCGTGAAGAAGCGCAGGCCGGTGGCGCGCAGGCCGTACAGGTGGCTGTAGCTGTGCGCCATCACCTCGTTGGCCTTCTTGGTCGCCGCGTAGAGCGCCACCGGCGAGTCGGTGCTCTGCGCCTCGCGGAACGGCGCATCCGTGCGGTCGCCATAGACGCTGCTGGAGCTGGCGTACACGAGGTGCTGCACGCGGTGGTGGCGGCACGCCTCGAGGACGTTCGCGAAACCCACCAGGTTGGACTGCACGTAGGCCTCGGGGTGGTCGATCGAGTAGCGCACACCGGCTTGCGCGGCGAGATGGATCACCAGGTCGGGCTTCAGCCTGCCAAATAGCGCTCGCAGCGCAATCCCATCGGCAATGTCGACCGTATCGCAGCCTACTTGTGCCGGGGCCAGCAGACGCGTCACCCGCGCGCGCTTGAGCGCGGGGTCGTAGTAGTCGTTGAAGTTGTCGCACCCGTGCACCGCGTGCCCCAGTTGCACCAGGCGCCCCGCGACGAACGAGCCGATGAAGCCGGCGGCACCGGTGACGAGAATTCTGGACCGCGACATGGATGCCTCTTGCGAATCCGAATTGTCCAGCAAGTCGGGCGGCGAGCCCGCCTGTGGAGCGGAACGGATCGAGGACAATGTGCGCCCGCATCCGCGATAGCCCTCAGTCCGATTGTTCTACTCATGAAGATCACCATTTTTGGGTCCGGGTACGTTGGGTTAGTCACCGGCGCTTGCCTGGCCGAGATGGGCAACCACGTGGTGTGCCTGGACGTCGACGCCAAGAAGATCGCGCTGTTGCAGGGCGGCGGCGTCCCGATCCATGAGCCGGGCCTGGAACCGCTGATCCAGCGCAACGCCGCCGGTGGCCGTCTGCAATTCACCACCGACCAGGATGCCGCCGTCCAGCACGGCACGATCATCTTCATCGCGGTGGGTACGCCGCCGGGC
>DATJYZ010000079.1:0-6392 GCA_035499355.1 Burkholderiaceae bacterium
AGTGAACGGCTGATGCGCGAGCTGCGTGCCGAGTTGGGTGCCGCGTCGGACGTCGCCACGGCGTTGCAGCAACGGGGCCGCACGGTGTCGTGGCTCGCCGAGCTGCGTCCGGACGGCGCCGCGCAGGTGCTGGCGCTGCTGGCGTTCGGCGATGCGCTCAAGCCCGGCGCCGCGCCGGCGATCGCCGCGCTGAAACGGCTGGGCGTGGCCTCGGTGTTGATCAGCGGCGACCACGCCGGCGCCGCCCGTGCGGTGGGCACCGCGGTCGGCATCGACGACGTGCGCGCCGAGGTGTTGCCGGCCGACAAGGCCCGGGTGGTCGCGTCGTTGCGGGGGCAGCATTCAGCCCCACGCTCCCTTCGGTCGCCGCCCACCGAGGGGGCGCGGTCGGCTTGGGCGCGGCCCGGCGCCGACCATGCGGCCGGCAAGGTGGCGATGGTCGGCGACGGCATCAACGACGCGCCGGCGCTGGCCGCCGCCGACGTCGGCATCGCGATGGCCGGCCGCGATGACGCGGGCCGCATGCTCGGCACCGACGCCGCGATGCAGGCGGCCGGCGTTACGCTGTTGCGCGGCGACCCGATGCTGGTGCCGCAGACGATCTCGCTGTCGCGGCGCACGACGGCGAAGATCCGCCAGAACCTGTTCTGGGCTTTTGCCTACAACGTGATCGGCATTCCGCTGGCGGCACTGGGCCTGCTCAACCCGATGATCGCCGGCGCCGCGATGGCGCTGTCGAGCGCGAGCGTGGTCGGCAACGCGTTGACGCTGAGACGCTGGCGGCCGACGCAGGAGGAGTCAACGTCATGAACATCGGCCAGGCCGCGGCAGCCAGCGCCGTCTCGGCCAAGATGATCCGCCACTACGAGGCGCTCGGCCTGCTGCCGAAGGTGCCGCGCACCGCGGCCGGGTACCGCCAGTACGACGACGCCTCGGTGCACACGCTGCGCTTCATCCGCCGCGGGCGCGACCTCGGCTTCTCGATCAGCGAGATCACCGCGCTGCTGGGGCTGTGGCGCAACCGCCGGCGCGCCAGCGCCGACGTCAAGCGCATCGCGCTCGCCCATGCGAGCGACCTGCAGCGGCGCATCGACGAGATGCAGGCGATGCAGCGCACGCTCAAGCACCTGGCGCACTGCTGCGCCGGCGACGCGCGGCCGGAGTGCCCGATCCTGGACGACCTGGCCGGCACGCATTGACGTGGCCCTGAAAGCGAAGAGGCCGCTTGCAGCGGCCTCTCTCGATCGTTGGGCGACGGGCGGTCAGTGGTGCTGCGAGTGGAAGCGCGATTGCGGCACCGTCTTCACCTCACCGGGCAGGCCGGACAGGTACTCGGCCACCTGCTTCAGCTCGGCGCCGTCGAACAGCGGCTTCTTCTTGCCGTCGACCTCGGGGGCGATCATGCCGCGCATGGTGGCGCTGGTGCGCCCGACGCGCGGGTTGTTGTCGGTCATGTAAGCCTTGAGCGACACCAGCAGGTAGTCGGCGTACTGGCCGGCCAGACGCGGATTGGCCGCATCGGTGGTGTTGTTGAAATTCTTGCCGTGGCAGGCCTCGCACACCGCGAGCTTGGCCTTCAGCGCTTCGGGCGGCGCCGGCGGTGTCTCGGGCACTGCGGGCGCGCCGGCCTCCTTGCCGAGCCCCTCGTAGAACGCGGCCACGTCGGCGATGTCCTGGTCCGACAGCGAACTGGCGATGGCGCGCATCGTCGGATACTTGCGGTCGCCACTCCTGTAGCCGCTGAGCGCCGCGACGATGTACTTGGCGTTCTGCCCCGCGATCTTGGGCACCTTGTAGACCTGCGGGAAGCTCGACTGGTAGCCCGGCAGGCCATGACAGCCGATGCACATGGCGACCTTCTTGGCGCCGGCGCCGGCATCGCCCTTGACCTCTTGCGCCATCGATGCCAGCGGCGCAGCGACGAGGGCAAGGCACAGGAGCAGCGTGTTCTTCATGGGCGGCGGGCGTTGTTCGAATCGTGGCGCGCGGGCACGCAGCCACGGCGGGCGATTATAGGGTCGCCCTTATACTGGGTTCGAACCCTCGACGATCGCGCCCATGAAATTCAACGGCTCCGACACCTATGTCGCCACCCAGGACCTGATGCTCGCGGTCAACGCGGCGATCACATTGAAGCGGCCGCTGCTGGTGAAGGGAGAGCCGGGCACCGGCAAGACAATGCTGGCCGAGGAAGTGGCCAACGCGATCGGCATGCCGCTGCTGCAATGGCACATCAAGAGCACCACCAAGGCGCAGCAGGGCCTGTACGAATACGATGCGGTGAGCCGCCTGCGCGACAGCCAGCTCGGCGATGAGCGCGTCAAGGACATCCACCACTACATCGTGCGCGGCACGCTGTGGCAGGCCTTCACCGCGGAGCAGCCGGTGGCCCTGCTGATCGACGAGATCGACAAGGCCGACATCGAGTTCCCCAACGACCTGCTGCGCGAGCTCGACCGCATGGAGTTCTACGTCTACGAGACGCGCGAGCTGGTCAAGGCCAGGCACCGGCCGGTGGTGTTCATCACGTCGAACAACGAGAAGGAGCTGCCCGACGCCTTCCTGCGGCGCTGCTTCTTCCACTACATCAAGTTCCCCGACGCCGACACGATGAAGCGCATCGTCGACGTGCACTTCCCTTCGCTGAAGAAGGAGCTGCTCGGCGCCGCGCTGAAGACGTTCTACGACGTGCGCAACCTGCCGGGGCTGAAGAAGAAGCCGTCGACCAGCGAGCTGCTCGACTGGCTGAAGCTGCTGGTGGCCGAAGACATCCCGCTCGAGGCGCTGCAGAGCAAGGACGAGAAGGTCTCGGTGCCGCCGCTGGTGGGCGCGCTGCTGAAGAACGAGCAGGACGTGACGCTGTTCGAGAAGCTGGTGTTCATGCAGCGGCACAACCGGTGAGATGGAGCGCGGCGATTCGGTGCTCCGCGTTTCGCCCGCGTTGATTCCCGAGCGCCCGCGCATATCCGCCCTCGGCTTTGCAAGCTCAATCTTCATAAGACTTCAGCCGTCAACGGAGGCTCGACCATGAGCTGGCCCGAACCCGTCACCTTGCGCGGCGAGCACGTCCGCGTCGAACCGCTCTCCCCCGCGCACGAACCCGGCCTCATCGACGCCGTGAAGGATGGCGAGCTCTGGCGGCTCTGGTACACGGCAGTGCCATCACCCGAGGGCATGGCCCGCGAGATCGCGCGCCGGCTCGATCTGCACGCCAAGGGGTCGATGACGCCGTTCACCGTGTTCGATGCCGACGGCCGCATCGCGGGCATGACGACCTACATGAACGTCGACGCGGCGAACAAGCGCGTCGAGATCGGCTCCACCTGGTACGCCAACCGCGTACAGCGTTCGCCGCTGAACACCGAGTGCAAGCGGCTGCTGCTGGCGCATGCGTTCGACGCGCTGCAGTGCATCGCGGTGGAGTTCCGCACTCACCGCTTCAACACGCAGAGCCGGCGCGCGATCGAACGCCTCGGCGCCCAGCTCGACGGCATCCTGCGCTCGCACCAGCGCGACGCCCAGGGCAACCTGCGCGACACCGCGGTCTACAGCATCATCGCGGCCGAGTGGCCGACCGTGCGCGCGCACCTCGACTGGCAGCTGCAGAAGCCGCGCCAGCCGTAGGCGCTCGGCCGATTCCGATCACCGCGAGCGCGCAGGCGGCGCCATGGCGAACAAGAAGAAGATCGACATCGATGTCCTGTGGAAGATCGAGCGCCTGGGCAGCGTGTCGCTGTCGCCCGACGGCGCCGAGGCGGCGGTGGCAGTGTCGCATCACTCGATGCACGACAACACGTCGCGCACCGCGATCTGGCTGCTGTCGACGCTTGGCGGCGAGCCGCGGGCGCTCACGCAGTGCGGCGACAAGGACGGCCAGCCGGCATTCAGCCCCAGGGGCGATGCGGTCGGCTTCGTCGCCAAGCGCGAGCAGCAGGGCAAGAAGGACGAGCAGCCGCAGTTCTACGTGATCGCGCCCGACGGCGGCGAGGCGCGCCGCGTCGGCCACGTGGCCACCGGCATCGATGGGTTCCGCTGGTTCCCCGACGGCAAGCGCATCGCCTTCGTGTCATGGGTGTGGCCCGACGCCAAGGGCGAGGCCGCGCAGGCCAAGCGACTCCAGGAATTCAAGGATCGCAAGGAGACCGGCTACGCCACCAGCGAGGCGCTGTACCGCTTCTGGGATCACTCGCTGCCGATGGGTCGCGTGCCGCAGCTGCACGTGATGGAGGTCGCCAGCGGCCGCGTGCGCAACGTGTTCGAGGGCAGCGGCTACGAGCTCGAGCGCGCCGAGCCCGGCGCCGGCAGCTTCGACATCTCGCCCGACGGCCAGCGCATCGTGTTTGCCTACGACCCGACCGACGAGAAGCGGCTCGACAACCGCTTCGCGCTGGCCGAGCTGCACCTGAAGAACGGGCGCGTCGACGTGCTGGTGCACGACGCCAACTGGAGCGTCGGTGCACCCCGCTACAGCCCCGACGGCTCGCAGATTGCCTTTCTCGCCCGGCACGACGGCCGCAAGCACACGATGCCCGACCAGCTCGCGGTGTGGGACCGCGCGAGCGGGCGCTGGGAGGTCGAGAGCGCGCAGTGGGACCACGAGGTCAAGGCGCCCCTGCACTGGGAGGACGACGGCCGGGCGCTGCTGTTCATGGCCGAACAGAAGGGCCGCACGCACCTGTGGCGCTTCGACCGCGGCGACCGCCGCGCCGAGACCGTCGTCGAAGGCGGCACCGTGCTCGCTTACGACAAGTGCGCCGGCACGCTGGTGACGATCGCCGACGCGGCCGACCATCCCGCGCGGGCCACCGCGCACGTACCGGGACACGCAGCGCGGCGCATCGAACGTTTCAACGACAAGCTGCTGGCTGCGCTCGACCTCGGGCGCCACGAGGAGGTGTGGATCAAGGGCGCGCTGGGCGACCGCGTGCAGATGTGGGTGTTCTACCCCCCGGGCTTCGACCCGAAAAGGAAGAAGCACTACCCGCTGCTGCACACCATCCACGGCGGCCCGCACACGGCGCCCGGCGACGGCTGGCACTACCGCTGGAACAACAAGGTGTTCGCCGCGCAGGGCTACGTGGTGGCCGCGGTCAACTACCACGGCTCGTCGGGCTTCGGCTATGCGTTCCTCGACTCGATCACGCACCGCTGGGGCCAGCTCGAGCTGCAGGACATCGAGGCGGCGACCGACTGGTTTCTCGCGCAGCCGTGGCTCGACCCGCGGCGCGTGTTCGCGGCCGGCGGCAGCTACGGCGGCTACATGGTGGCGTGGATGAACGGCCACGTGAAGCGCGGCCGCTACGCCGCCTACGTCTGCCACGCCGGCTGCTTCGACTGGGTGGGCATGTTCGCCGAGGACGCCTACACCTGGTTCCCCCGGGAGCTGGGTGCCGCGTACTGGGACGACATGGCCAAGGTGCACGCGCAGAGCCCGCACGCGTTCGCCGGCACGATGACCACGCCGACGCTCGTGGTCCACGGCGCGCTCGACTACCGCGTGCCCGACGCGCAAGGGCTGGCCTACTACAACACGCTCAAGGCCCGCGGCGTGCCGGCGCGCCTGCTGTGGTTCCCCGACGAGAACCACTGGGTGCTGAAGCCGCGCAACAGCAGGCTCTGGTACCAGGAGTTCTTCGCCTGGCTGGCGCTGCACGACCCGGGCGCGGCCAAGGCGTCGCGCAAGGGTTGACCCGGGCAATCGGTAACGCCTGGCGGCGCGGGGGCTTCCTACAATGCCGCCGCCACGACTCGATCTTTCGTTAGGGGGCTACCCGTCATGGTCAATGCCAACCGTTGCGCGCGCGTGGCTGCGTTCGTCGCCACCGCGGCGTTGCTCGTCTCCTGCGGAGGCGGTGGCTCGGGCAACGGCAACAACAACGCCGGCGTCAACGCGCAGGCCTGCTCGATCAACAACCCGTACCGCGGCGACGCAACGGCCCCGATCAGCAGCGGCACCATCGGCACCGAGAAGACCTGGCTGCGCGACTACGTCGACCGCAACTATCTGTGGTACGACAAGGTGCCCGCCGTCGATGCCAACGCGGCGATCTACAGCAACGACACGCCCAGTGGCTTCTACGACTCGATCGACACCTACTTCCTCGACCTGGTGCGCCCGCTGACCAACCCAGCAGGCAAGCCGGTGGACCGTTTCAGCTTCGCTTACCCCACCGCGGCGTGGAACGCGCTGATCAACGGCGGCTCGACGGTCGGCTACGGCATCGAGTGGCACATCGTGAATGGCAACAGCAATGTCGCGCCACCGACTCCGCGCAGCATCCGCGTCGCCTACGTGCACCCCGGCTCGATCGCGGCCGGGCAAGGCATCGTTCGCGGCGACACGCTGGTGTTGGCCGACGGCGTGCCGGCCGACGACAACGTCCAAGCCGGTG
>DATJYZ010000080.1:0-9374 GCA_035499355.1 Burkholderiaceae bacterium
AGCAGCAGGTTCGAGGCCGGCACCGTGACGTCCTTGAAGTCGACCTCCATGTGGCCGTGCGGCGCGTCGTCGTAGCCGAACACGTTGAGCGGCCGCATCACGGTGACGCCCTTGGCGTCGAACGGCACCAGGATCATCGACTGCTGCGAGTGGCGCGGTGCCTGCGGATCCGTCTTGCCCATGAAGATCATGATCTTGCAGCGCGGGTCGCCGCCGCCGGAGGTCCACCACTTGCGGCCGTTGATCACGTAGTGGTCGCCGCGGCGCTCGATGCGCGATTCGATGTTGGTGGCGTCCGACGATGCCACCGCCGGCTCGGTCATCGCGAACGCGCTGCGGATCTCGCCGGCCAGCAGCGGCTGCAGCCACTTCCGCTGTTGCTCCTTCGACCCGTAGCGCACCAGCACCTCCATGTTGCCGGTGTCGGGCGCCGAACAGTTGAACACCTCGCTGGCCCACGGCACGCGGCCCATGATCTCGGCCAACGGCGCGTACTCCTGGTTGCTGAGACCGGCACCGTACTCGCTGTCCGGCAGGAACAGGTTCCACAGGCCGGCGGCGCGTGCCTTCGGCTTCAGCGTCTCGATCGTCTGCAGCGGGGTCCAGCGTTTGCCCGCAGCGGTGTTGGCATGCAGCTCCTGCGCATAGCGCGCCTCGGCCGGGTAGACGTGCTGCTGCATGAAGGCGTTGAGCTTCGCCTGCAGTTCCTGGGTCTTGGGTGAGTAGCCGAAGTCCATGGCAGTCTCCTCTGTGGGTCGTCGAAAGAGAGGGTCATCTGGAGCGCGACCGTCAGCCGCGCTGTGCCTGCGCCCAGCCCATCGCGGCCAGCGCCTCGGTCGCCGCACCCGATGTGCGCGCCTGCGCGCTGGCGGCGGTGCCGTCGGCGGCGCGCTTGGCGATGCCCTGGGTGATCGCCGCCAACCGGAACAGGTTGTAGGCGAGGTAGAAGTTCCAGTCCGCCATCACGACGTCGGGATCGCTGCGTCCGGTGCGCTCGCAGTAGCGGCGTACGTATTCGCGCTCGGTCGGGATGCCGAGCGCCGCGTGGTCGAGGCCACCGATGCCACGGAACACCCCGGGCTCGATGTGCCACGCCATGCAGTGGTAGCTGAAATCCGCCAGCGGATGCCCCAGCGTCGACAGCTCCCAATCGAGCACGGCGGCGATGCGCGGCTCGCGCGCGTCGAAGATCAGGTTGTCGAGGCGGAAATCGCCGTGCACGATCGACACCTGCGACTCGTCGAGCGCCGACGGCGGCAGGTGCGCGGGCAACCACTCGATCAGCCCGTCCATCGCGGGGATCACCTGCAGCGCCGACATCTGGTACTGCTTGCTCCAGCGCGCGATCTGGCGGGTGAAGTAGTTGCCCGGCTTGCCGTAGTCGGCCAATCCGACCTGCGCCGGGTCCACGCTGTGCAGGGCCGCGATCACCCGGTTCATCTCGTCGTAGACCGCCATCCGGCCGGCCGGCGTGAAACCGGGCAGCGACTGCTCCCACAGCACGCGGCCCGCCACGAACTCCATCACGTAGAACGCACGGCCGATGATCGCCTCGTCCTCGCACAGCAGGTGCATGCGTGCCACCGGCACTGCGGTGCCGGCCAGCGCGCGCATGACGCGGAACTCGCGCTCGATCGCGTGCGCCGACGGCAGCAGCTTGGATGCCGGGCCCGGCTTGGTGCGCATCACGTAGGTCTGCTGCGGCGTGATCAGCTTGTAGGTCGGGTTCGATTGCCCGCCCTTGAACTGCTCGACACTCAACGGCCCGGCGAACCCGGCCAGCTCGCGCCGCAGATGCGCCTCGAGCGTGGCGACGTCGAAGGCGTGGCGTGCGGCGACCGGTTGCGTGCCGATGAAGTGGTCCATCGATTCCATCGTATCGTCTCCTCAGCGCTCGGCGATGGCCAGCAGCTTGTCGCGCGACAGCACCACCAGCCGCGTCGGCTCGACCCGCACCGCACCCTGGCGCTCGAAGCCCTTGAGCTCCTGGTTGACGCGCTGGCGCGACGCCCCGAGCAGCTGCGCCAGGTCTTCCTGCGCCAGCTGCAGCGCGATGCGGATCTCGCTGCCCTGAGCCACGCCGTAGCTCTTGACCAGCAACAGGATCTGCTTGGCCAGGCGGGCAGCGAGCGGCCGCGAGTTCAGGTCATCGATCAGGTTGAACATCAGGCGCAGCCGGCGGCAATTGAGCCGCAGCAGCGCGTCGTACAACTCGACGTGCGTGGACAGCAGTTCCTTGAAGTCGGCCTTGCGCACGACCAGCAACGTGGTCTCTCCATGCGCGCTGGCGTCGTGCGTGCGCGGCAGCCCGTCGAAGAGGGCGATGTCGCCGAACCAGGTGCCCGGTTCGACGTAGGTCAGCACCACCTGCTTGCCCGACAGCGTGACGTTGGACACACGCACCGCGCCGCGCGCGACACCGCACCATTGCTCCGCCGGGCCGCCGCGCGCGCCGAGCGGCGCGCCGTCGGCATAGCGCTTGATCACCGCACGGCCGAGGATGTCGCCGCGCAGCGCCGGCGACAGCCGCGAGAACCAGGCGCCGGACTCAATGTGGTGCTGTTCTTCGATGGTCAGGGCCGGGATGCGCATGGGGTTGTCCCGGCCGCGACGGTGCGCGTCACGCCGGAGGATGTATTGTCCATGCCCTCGACGACCGCGACGTCCTGACAAGCGAGGAGACGCCCCATGAGTCCAGCCACCGTGATCAGCCTGCCCAGCCGCCGCGCCCAGGTCTCTAACGAGGAATGGCAGCTGCGGGTGGATCTCGCCGCCGCCTATCGGCTGGTGGCGCTCTTCAAGTGGGACGACTTGGTGTTCACACACATCAGTGCGCGCGTGCCGGGTCCGGACGAGCACTTCCTGATCAACCCGTACGGCCTGATGTTCGAGGAGATCACCGCCTCGAGCTTGATCAAGGTCGACATGCAAGGCAACAAGCTCGAGGACTCGCCGTATCCGGTCAACCCGGCCGGCTTCACGATCCACAGCGCAGTGCACGCGGCGCGCCATGACGTCGGCTGCGTCGTGCACACCCATTCGCTGAACGGCGTGGCGGTGTCGGCGCAGCGCGCCGGCCTGCTGCCGATCTCGCAGTTCTCGATCTTCATTCTCGGCCAGCTCGGCTACCACGACTACGAAGGCGTCGCGCTCTACGACGACGAGAAGCCGCGGCTGCAGCGCGACCTCGGCCACAACAAGTTCCTGATGCTGCGCAACCATGGGCTGCTGACCGTCGGCGCCTCGGTGGCCGAGGCGTGGCAGGCGATGTACTTGTTCGAGACGGCCTGCACCGCGCAGGTCCGCGCGCAGGCCGGGGGCGAGCTGATCCCGATTGGCAAGCCGATCATCGATGCCGCCACGCAGATGTCCGTCGAAGCCACCAAGGGACTGGGCAGCCAGCTTGTGTGGCCCGGCCTGCTGCGCCGCCTGCAGCGTCAGATGCCGGGCTACGACCAGTAGGGCGGGTGCTTCGCTAGCGGAAGGGCCGCGCGCATCTCGAACGCGCGCTGGCCCTTGGCCGCGCGGCGGTGCCGCGAGTTCGGCACGGGCTGTTCGCGCGCGGCCGGTGGCGGGTCGCTCAGCGGCGCGGAAAGCCATCGCTCGCAGCCCTCCCGCACGACGAGAGGCATGTGACGCATAACAGAGAACATTCTCTCACCCAGGGCGTGCGCTGGGTCCCACCGAGGCGGAGCGCGAGGGCCTTCATGCTAGAGTCCCGCGCGGTATTTCGAACGCGATGCATCGCCTCAGATCCGCCAGCGCCCACTGCATGAATGCTTGCCGCATCATCCCGGTGGCGTCGCTGATGCTCGCGGCCAGCCTCGACGCGCACGCGCTGGGCATCGTGCGAGCGCCATCGGCGGTGACGCTGGGCGCGCCGCTCAACTTCCCGATCAGCGTCAGCGTCGCGGGCGACGAATCGCTCAACTCCACGTGCGTCAGCGCCGAGGCGTACCAGGGCGAGCAGCGCATCCTGCCGTCGTCGCTGCGCTTGAGCATCGAGCAGGGCAGCGTGACGGACGAGCGCGTGGTGCGCATCTATTCGACCATCGCGATCGAGGAGCCGGTGGTCACCGTCACGTTGATGCTCGGCTGCGCGATCCGGCTCGAGCGTCGCTTCACCGTGTTTGCGGATCCGCCGCTCGTCACTGCGGCCGCCGCGCCGGAGCCCGCCGAGACACCGCGCAGCGAACCTGCCGTCACACCGACACCGCGGCGCGAGGCGCCGGCCTCTGCCCCGCGCGCCGAGACGGCTGCAGCCCCCGACAACGCGAGCGCGACCACGGCGCCGCCCACCGCCAGGCCGCCGGCACGCCCACCGCGCCCGACCGCGGCGAATACGCCCGCACGCGGCGCATCCGCCTCGCCCTCGACGACCCGCCGGCCCGCTGCGCGCACGGTGGCAGCAGCACCGGCCACGACCGGCGCACCGACGGCCGCGGCCGGCGCTCACGCGGGAATCGCCACCACCCGGGCCCCGGCGGCATCGGGGCCGCGCCTGCGACTCGACCCGTTGGAGCCTGTCGCCCGCGGAGGCGCCGCCGCGTCCGCAGCCGCGGCGGTTCAGGAGGCCCAGCTGCGCGTGGCCGCGATGGCCGCCAGCGCAGCGATCGCGGAGCAGGCCGCCAGCGCGGCCATCGCCAA
Source organism: Burkholderiaceae bacterium (assembly GCA_035499355.1). Classification (GTDB taxonomy): domain Bacteria; phylum Pseudomonadota; class Gammaproteobacteria; order Burkholderiales; family Burkholderiaceae_C; genus JAEUPI01. The sequence continues at coordinate 4,648 of DATJYZ010000080.1, forward strand.
CGCGGCTGCAGCGGCCGAGCGCATCCGCGCGCTCGAGGAAGGCCTGGAGAAACTTCGCGCCGACGCCGAGCGCGATCGCGAGCAGGCGGCGGCCATCCGTCTGAGGCTCGCCGCGCAAGCCGACAACGCCAATCGCGCGACGCCGTGGCTGATCGGCGGCGTGGCCGTGCTGGCAGTGCTCGCACTGTGGCTGTGGCTGCGCGTGCGCCGGCTGCAGCGCGCGCAGCAAGCCGCCTGGTATGCAGCCAGCCGTGCCGCCAAGCCGCCGGCGAACCCGCCGACGCTGCAGCCGATGACGTTGCCGCCGCAAGTGGCGCCGCCACCGATGGTGAAGCCGGAGGCCAGCGTCACCGTCAAGCCGGCCACACCGGCCAAGCCGGCGTTCCGCGACTCGCTGTTCGCGTCGCAGCAAGAGCCGCGCGACGTGTCGATCGAGGAATTGATCGACCTCGAACAGCAGGCGGAGTTCTTCGTCGTGCTCGGTCAGGACGACGCAGCCATCGACTTGCTGATGGGGCACATCCGCTCGAGCGGTGGCACCAGCCCGCTGCCGTACCTCAAGCTGCTCGAGATCTATCGCCGCCAGGGTGATCGCGAGTCGTACGAGCGCACGCGCGAGCGCTTCAACCACCGCTTCAATGCCTATGCGCCCGACTGGGACTCCGATCTGCAGCACGGCCGCTCGCTCGACGAGTACCCGAGCGTGATGCAGCGTCTGGTGGCGCGCTGGCGCGAGCCGCTGGACGCGATGGCGGAGCTGGAGGCGCTGATGTTCCGCCGCGACGGCGGCGAACTGTTCGAACTGCCGGCGTACCGCGAGGTGCTCTTCCTGTATTCGATGGCGCGTGACCTGCTCGATCACCAAGGCGGCCCGCCGACCGCGATCGACGTGCTGCTGCCGCTCGGCGACCGCGACGCCGAGTTCGAGCCGACCACCGCGCGGCCGCACCTGTTCACCACGCCCACTGGCCTGGCCGAGCTGAGCCGCGCCAGCGAGCCGCCGATCGAGGCGCTGCGGCCGTCGCGCCAGCGATCGGATGAGGGTCCGTCGAGCCTTTATGGCCCGGTCGACGTCGACCTCACTAGGCCGCTGCCGATGGACGACGACACGCAGGTGTTCCGCCGCGAAGACATCGAGCTGCGCAACCCCGATCAGCGCAGCGACTTCCTCGACCTGCCGCCGGACAAGCCGAAGAAGTGAGCGCGCTGCGCGCCTACAGACGCGCCAGCCGCTCGAGCGCGGCGCCCAGCGTCTCGTCGCGCTTGGCAAAGCAGAAGCGTGCCAGCCGCTGGTTGCGGCCGTCTTCATAGAAGGCCGACAGCGGAATCGCGGCGACGCCGATGTCCGTGGTGAGCCAGCGGCAGAAGTCTTCCTCGCTGCGATCGCTGATCGCCCCGTAGTCGACACACTGGAAGTAGCTGCCTTCGCTCGGCAGCAGGCGCAGTCTCGTACGCGCCAGGCCGGCGCGGAACAGGTCGCGCTTGCGCTGGTAGAACGCCGGCAGCTCGAGGTACGGCCTGGGGTCGGCCATGTAGCGCGCCAGCCCGTGCTGCACCGGCGTGTTGACCGTGAAGACGTTGAACTGGTGCACCTTGCGGAACTCGGCGGTCAACGCGCGCGGCGCCGCCACGTAGCCGACCTTCCAACCCGTGACGTGGTAGGTCTTGCCGAAGCTCGAGACCACGAACGCGCGCGCAGCGAGCCCCGGGTGGCTGCACGCACTGGCGTGCGCGACACCGTCGTACACCATGTGTTCGTACACCTCGTCGGCGATCAGCAGCACGTCGGTCGGCCGCAGGAGCTCGGCGAGCGCATCGAGGTCGGCGCGCGTCCACACGGTGGCGCTCGGGTTGTGCGGCGTGTTGACGAGGATCGCGCGCGTCCGCGGCGTGATCGCGGCGCCGATGGCCGCGAAGTCGGGCCGGAACGTGCCGGCGGTGAGCGCCACCCGCACCGCGCGGCCGCCGGCGAGCTCGACGTTGGGCACGTAGCTGTCGTAGCACGGGTCCAGCACGATCACCTCGTCGCCCGGGTGCACCACCGCAAGGATCGCGGTCAGGATCGCCTGCGTCGCGCCCGCGGTGATCGTGATCTCGTCGCCGGGGTCGTAGGCGTGGCCGTAGAGCGATTCGATCTTGCGCGCGACCGCTTCGCGCAGCGCCGGCACGCCGGCCATCGGCGGGTACTGGTTGAGACCCGAGCGCATCGCCTGGTTCACGGCGTCGAGCAGCGCCGGATCGCAGTCGAAGTCGGGGAAGCCCTGGCCGAGGTTGACCGCCCCGTGCTGCGTGGCCAGCGCCGACATCACCGTGAAGATGGTGGTGCCCACCTGCGGTAGGCGGCTGGTGACGTTGGGGGTGCGCGCAGTGACAGCGTTCATCGAGGTCGAAGCGAGGTGAAGTCCCGGGGTCAGAGATCGTAGTCGACGCCATCGCCACTCATCGCGCGCAGGATCAAGGCGCGAGTCAGGCGATCGGACAGCGACTCGGCGAAGCTCAGCACGAACTGGCGCAGGTACGCGCCGCGCTTGAACGCCACGCGCGTCAGGTTGCTGCCGAACAAGTGGCCGGCGGGATGCCAGGCGAGATCGCTCCCCGCGGGATCGCTGCGCACCGCCATCTCGGCAACGATGCCGATGCCCATGCCGAGGCGGACGTAGGTCTTGATGACGTCGGAATCGATCGCCTCGAGCGCGACGGTCGGCTTCAGGCGCGCGCGCGCGAACGCGGCGTCGATGCGCGTGCGCCCGGTGAACGTCGGGTGGTAGGTGACCAGCGGCTCCGCGGCGATCTGCTCGAGCGTCGGCCGTTCGACGTTGGCCAGTGGATGCGTGGCCGGCACCACGATCACGTGCTGCCACTCGTAGCAGGGCAGCGAGACGAGGCCTTCGGCGTCGGCCAGCGACTCGGTGGCAAGCCCGATCTCGGCCGAGTCGTCCTGCAGCATGCGCAACACCTGGGCCGGCGTGCCCTGGTGCAGGACCACCTGCACCTTCGGGTAGCGCTTGCGCAGCGCCGCCACCGGCTCGGGCAGGAAGTAGCGCGCCTGCGTGTGCGTGGTGGCGATCGACAGCGTCCCGGCGTCCTGCTTGGAATACTCCTCGCCGATGCGCTTGAGGTTGGCGACCTCGCGCATGATGACCTCCACCGACTTCAGCACCAGCTGCCCGGGCTCGGTGATGCGGCGCAGCCGCTTGCCGTGGCGCGCGAAGATCTCGACCCCGAGCTCCTCTTCGAGCTCGATGATGGCCTTGCTGATGCCGGGCTGCGAGGTGTAGAGCGCCTTCGCCGTCTCGGTGAGGTTCAGGTTACGGCGCGCGGCCTCCTGGACGAAGCGGAACTGGTGCAGGTTCATGGCTCGACGCCGGGTGAGGGTTTGGTGTTGTCGGTGTCAGGGTGCAGCATCGGCGGCCACGCGGGCGATGGCGTCGATGACCGCGGGATGCTCGCCCACCGGGTCGCGCAGCAGCCAGTCGACACCCGGATAGCGCCGCTGCAGACCGTTCAGCATCTGGGGCAGGTCGCGCCGCACGTGCCCGCCCGTGCCCAGAAACAACGGCACCACGTCGACCCGGCGGCAGCCGTGCTCCACCAGCCGCGCCGCCGCCTCGGCCAGGGCGGGTTGCATCGATTCGAGGAACGCCAGGACGACGTGGGCATCCGGCTTCAGCGACCGCACCTGCGCCAGCACGGACTCGAACGGCGCGGCCCACGCCGCGTCGCGCGCGCCGTGCGCGAACAGCATGACGCCGCGCTGCGCCGCCGGCCCGTTCATCGAAACCGCACCAGCCAGGTGAATGCCGCCAGCGACAGTGCCAGATAGACCAGGCCCGGCGCCGAGGCAGCCACCCAGGGCGACCAGTTGCGCAACATGCCGAGGTGCCCCGACACGTTGTTGAGCAGCACGAAGCTGATGCCGAGCATGATGCCGCCGAACACCTTCAGGCTCACGCCGCCGGCACGCGCGTGCAGATAGGCGAACGGCAGCGCCAGCGCCACCATCACCAGACAGGTGAACGGATACAGTGCCTTCTTCCAGAACAGGATCTCGTGGCGCTGCGACGCCTGCTCCTGGTCGCCCAGGTGGGCGCTGTAGCGCCACAGCTCGACGGTCGACATCGTGCTCACCGGCAGCACGGCGGCGGCCACCACCGACGCCGACAGCGTGCTCGGCCAGCGCGCCGAATCGCTGCGCTTGATGGCAACCGGCGTCCCCGCCGCCGCCTGTTCGGGTGTCGGCCAGTCGGTGCGTTCGACGCCCTCGAGTTGCCACACCGAGTCGGCACCGACGCGGCCGCTGCGCGCCTCGATGCGCGTGCGCAGACGACCGTCGCTGTCCTGTTCGAAGATGCGGATGCCCTCGAGCTCGCCGCTGGCGGTCGTACGCGCGACGTTGATCGAGATTGCCCGATCCCCGTCGACGCCGCCGGTGCGGCGCTCCTTGAGCCAGACGCCACTGCGGCCGAGCTCGACGCCGCCGCGAAAGGATGCCTTCAGGAGCACGCCCTCGCGCTCCGACAGCGGCGCCAGATAGTCGCCGATCACGAAGGTGATGGCGCCGAAGAACAGACCCAGCAGGGCCAGCAGCCCGAGCGCGCGAGCGGGCCCGAGACCCCCGGTGCGCAGGATCGTGAACTCCGACGACTGGGCCAGGCGCGCCATCGCATAGATGGTGCCGATCAACACGCAGATCGGTGACAGCTCGTAGAAGTGCGCGGGCACCTCGA
>DATJYZ010000081.1:0-6583 GCA_035499355.1 Burkholderiaceae bacterium
CCGTATCCGTTCTTCCTCGCGCACCAGCTCGACATCGCGCCGTCGGAGTTCGACGCGCGGCTCGGCGCGCCGTCGGATTGGCTGGTGGAGTGGAAGTACGACGGCATCCGCGCGCAGGCGGTCAAGCGCGGCGGGCGCGTGTGGCTGTGGTCGCGCGGCGAGGAGCTGGTCAGCGAGACGTTTCCCGACGCGGTGAGGCCGCTGGCCGCGCTGCCCGATGGCACCGTGCTCGACGGCGAGCTGCTGGTGTGGCCCGAAGGGGCGACGCAGCCGTCGCCGTTCGCGGTGCTGCAGAAGCGCCTGAACCGCAAGGTGATCGGGCCGAAGCTGCTGGCCGACGCGCCGGTGCGCTTCGTCGCCTACGACCTGCTCGAGGACGGCGGTGCCGACCTGCGCACGCAGCCACAGGCCGAGCGCCGCGCGCGGCTCGAGGCGCGGCTGGCGGACACCACCCTCCGACTGTCGCCGCTGGTGCAGGCCGCCGACTGGGCGGCCTACGCGCAGCTGCGTGCGCAATCACGCGAGCGCGGTGTCGAAGGTTTCATGCTCAAGCATCGCGGCGCCGGCTACGGCAGCGGGCGCACCAAGGCCGACGGCACCTGGTGGAAGTGGAAGATCGACCCGATGACCGCCGACGGCGTGCTCGTCTACGCGCAGGCCGGCCACGGCCGCCGCGCCAGCGTGTACACCGACTACACCTTCGCGGTCTGGAGCCGCACGCCGCGCGACGCGGCCGAGGCGCACGCCGTGGTCGAGGCGATCGCGCGGCGCGAGCCGATGCCCGACATCGCCGCCGGCGCACTGGCGCTGGTGCCGTTCGCCAAGGCGTACTCGGGCCTCACCGACGAGGAGTTCGCGCGCATCGACCGCGTCATCCGCGCCGGCACGATCGAGAAGTTCGGCCCGGTGCGCACGGTCAAGCCGACGCTGGTGTTCGAGCTCGGCTTCGAGGGCATCCAGCGCAGCACGCGCCACAAGAGCGGCATCGCGGTGCGCTTTCCGCGCATGCGGCGCATCCGCGACGACAAGCCGCTGCACGAGGCCGACACGCTCGACGCGCTGCGCGCGTTGATCGAACGCGCGGGCTGAACGACCTCAGCCCGGAATCTCGGGCTCGACCAGCGTGGCCAGCTGCGCCAGCGACTCCTGCCAGCCCAGATGGCACATCTCGGTGGGGATCACCTCCGGGATCCCTTCCTGCGCCACCGACAGCTCGGTGCCGCACGACACCGCGCGCAGCGCGACGGTGATGCGCATCTCGCCGGGCAGATTGGGGTCGTCGAAGCGGTCGATGTAGTGGATGCGCTCGTGCGGCACCAGCTCGCGGTACTCGCCACCGAACGAATGCGCCTGGCCACTGCCGAAATTGGTGAACGACATGCGGTAGCTGCCGCCGACGCGCGGATCGAAGCTGTGCATCTTGCCGGTGAAGCCGTGCGGCGGCAGCCATTTGACCATCGCGTCGGGGTCGAGGAAGGCGCGGTAGACGCGCTCGGGCTTGCAGCGAAGCACGCGATGCAGGCGGACGGTGCCGGTGGCCATGGTGAGCTCCTTTCAGTCGATGTGCTACCCCTACGACGATCCACCGCCGGCCGGATCGACACGCGCCGCTGCGGCTTCACCCGCCGCCGACTCCCGGCTGCAGCTGCCCCTTGACGTAGGCCACGACGATGGTGGAGTCGGCCGGGTGATGCTCGGGTGCCACGCTGGTCAACTGCGCCAGCACGCACAGCCAGCGTCCGTGCTCGCGCACGTAGGTGTCGGTGTAGCAGGTCATGCCGGTGACCGGCGTGCCGTCGCGCAGCCGGGTGTACTTGTTGGTCGCGCTGACCAGCGCCACGTCACCGACGTGCGTGATGCGTTCGTCGCGCATGTCCCAGTAGACGATCACCTCGGGGTCGAAGCCGCTCGCCCAGTAGCGCAGATAGGCCACGCGTCCCAGGTGCGCGCCGGCCGGCGAGATGGTGCGGAACTGCGGGTGCAGGATGGCGTCGTGGCCGGCGACGTCGTTGGTCACGAAGTTGTGGATGAAGCGCCTGTTCAGCGCCTTCAGTGCATCGAGGTCGGCGAGGGCGGTGTCCATGTCGGGTTCTCCTGGCTGGGCGAGTCTGGCTGCGCACCACGCAGCGGGCACGACGCCGCGGACAGGCCTATGCGCGAGCGGGGTCGCCGCCCGCCTCGGCACGCGGCTCGCAGACCACCTCCCACACCAGCTTCGGCAGCACGTACTTGGTCGTCACCCGATGCTCGAGCGACAGCACGTGCCAGCCGCGGGCGAACAGGTCCTCGATCGTGTCGCGATCGAAGAACCGCTTGGGCTCGCCCTTCACCGAGTAGAAGTTGGGTTCGATCTGCGGGTGGCCGCTGGCGCCGAAGCGGTGATCCTGCGTCGAATTCACCCGGCACAGCAGCACACCGCCGGGGCCCAGCAGGCGACGGATGCGGTCGAACGCCGCCACCGTCTCCTGCCACGGAAAATAGTGCAGGCTGAGGCTGGCCAGCACGGCGCGGGAGCCGCCGAGGTCGTCGCGGGCCAGCACGTCGCGCACGTCGCGCACCTCGTACGATGCGCCGGGCGCGCGCGTGCGCGCCACGCCGATCGCCGCCTCGGAGGCGTCGAATGCGAGCACGTCGAAGCCGGCCTCGCACAGAGTCACCGTGTCGGCACCGAAGCCGCAGCCGAGCTCGACCACCGGGTGGCCGGCCGCACGCTCGCGCAGCAGCGGCAGCCAGCGCTCGAGCCAGGGATCGTGTCGCATGCGCGGGCGGCGAGGCCCCGGGCGGTCGGACGCTAGTCGCGGCGCGTCAACGCGAGCCGCACCGCCAGGCCCAGCATCACGACGCCGCTGAAGCGATACAGCCAGGTCAGCGCCGACGGCCGCGCACGCAGCCAGCCCGACAGCCGCCCCGCGAACAGCGCCACCGGCCCTTTGACGACGAACGTGAGCGCCGCGAACACCAGGCCCAAGACCAGAATCGCCAGCGTCGGATGTGCCGCCTGCGGCTGCAGGAACTGCGGCAGGAACGCGAAGTAGAACACCGCGATCTTCGGGTTGCTCAGGTTCGACGTCGCGCCGGAGAAGAACATGCGCGACTGCGCTTGCGGCTGCGCCGGCGCCGCCACCAATTGCGTCGGGCGGGTGCGCAGCAGTTGCACGCCGAGGTAGACGAGGTAGGCCGCGCCGACCAGCTTGATGGCGGTGAACAGCCACTCCGACGCACTGAGCAGCGCGCCCAGCCCCAGCGTGGCCAGCGTGGTGTGGCCGACCAAGCCGACGCTGACGCCGGCGGCGGTGGCCACGCCGGCGCGCGTGCCGTGGGTGATCGAGCGCGACATGACGAGGATCATGTCCTGGCCCGGCGTGGCGATGATCACCAGCGAGGCGACGAGGAACAGCGGCCAGTGGATGTCGAGCACGGGGTTCGATCGGTGCGTCTGCGATGCGCCGCATGGTGCCACGACTGGCGGCCGCGCCGTCGCCGGGCGCGCGCAACGGCCGTCGAGGCCGCGCGTTCAGCGCTGCGGTGCAGCCGCCTGCGCGCCCTTGGCCGCGATCTGCCGGAACCAGTCGACCATGTAGTGCTCCGCCGGGTACTTGTCGCACCCGGTGGCCGGGCTGCCGAAGGCGAGCACCAGCGCCATCTCGCCCGTCGCCGGCGCGGCGACGTCGCGGCAGCGCGCCGCATCGCGCGGCGCCAGTTCGATGGTGGCACCGCTGGCCGGCCCCTTGTACGACTCGATCACCAGCAGCTTGGCCGCACCGTCGGGGCTCACCTCGACGATGCGGCCCACCGCCGCCACCTGCGCCTGCTGCAGCGCGTCCTGCGCGGTCTTCAGCTGCAGCTCCGGCGAGAAGCAGTCGCAGCCGGCTGCGCGCGCGGGACCTGCGGCCGCGCCCAGCACGCCGGCCAGGCCCGCGGCCAGCGCCGCGGCGTTCAGCGCGCGATGAGCTGCCACGCGACCACGGCCTGGCAGATGAAGCCCACCGTGAAGCTCAGCGTACGCACCCACGGCAACGCGAAGGTGTACGACAGCGCGTGAACCACGCGAGCCCAGAAGTACACGACCGCCGCCGTGCCGATGGCCGCGCTCGTGACGCCGGCCGCCTGTGCGGCCAGCACCAGCGCCGCGAACACCACCAGGTTCTCCACCGCGTTGGCGTGCGCCTTCTTCAGCCGTTGCGCCCACGGCGATTGCGGCTTGGGGTCCGCGGGATAGCCCACCGCGTCCATCAGGCCCCACACGGCCACGCGGTCGAGGATGTACGGCACCCACAGCAGGCCGGTGAACGCGGTCACGTACGCCAGGTACAGCAGTTCGGTCTTCATGGTGTCTCCTCCATCGCGACGGGTCGACTGCGCGCTATCCGTCGTCGCGCGCCAGATAGCTCTCGAATACGCCCACGTGCACCAACGCCGGGTCGGCGTCGTGCGGCCACAGCTCCGCGGCCTGGAAGCGCACGTCGTACGTCGGCTCGGCGTCGGCCTCGATGCCGTGCGCGTGCGCATCGGGGAACGGGTACTGGGGCGACACGCCGACCACGACGCCGCGCTTGCCGCGGATGTAGCCCGGCATGCGCGCATGGCCGGGGATGTGGTCGTCGCGCACGCGCACGCGGTCGCCCGGCTCGAAGCGCTGGCGGCCCGCCGCGTTGCCGCGTCCCGGCGCACTGGGCCGCGCCAGCGGGAACGCGCCGCCGGCGCGGCGCTCGAGCTCCTCGGCGCTGAGGATGCCCTTCTCGACGCACAGCGTGGCCAGGCCGGTCAGCGAGCGCTCGTAGTAGCTCGCGCTCAGGTAGTGTCTCGGCTCCATGCGCTCGATCGCGTGGCGGTACTCGTCCATGTTGAAGATGCCCAGCCGCACCGCCAGCGAGTACAGCGCGTTGACGCGCTTCTCCCACGGCGCGTGGAACACCTGCGCATCGAGCGCGTAGCGCACCGGGCCGAAGCCCTGTTTGCCGCCGAGGTCGTGCATGCCGTCCATGTCAGTGGCGCCTGGCCGCCCGAAGCCACTGACGCGCCCCCTCGCGGGGCAGCGAGCGACGCGAGCGTGGGGGCGGTTTCATCCCTGCTCCTACAAGCGAGCGACGCCGATCATCGACGCCTTGGTCACGATGGCAGCGAGCTGCTCCTCACTCCAGCCCGCCGTGTGCGCCGGGCGCGCCGGCAGCACCATGTAGCGCGTGTCGGCCGAGGTGTCCCAGACGCGCACCTCGATCTGCGGCGGCAGCTCGAGCCCCATCTCCCTGAGCACGGTGCGCGACTGGCGCACGATGCGCGAGCGGTATTCGAGGTCCTTGTACCAGTCGGGCGGCAGGCCGATGACCGTGAAGGCGGTGCACGAGCACTGGGTGCAGCAGATCACGTTGTGGACGGCCGGCGTGTTCTCCAGCACCACCAGGTGTCGGTGGTGCGCGGGCATCGTGAGGCCGAGCTCGAGCACGGCGTCGCGGCCGTTGGCGAGCAGCCGCTGCTTGTAGGCCGCGTCGGTCCACGCCCGGGCCACCACCCGCGCGCCGTTGGCCGGCACCCACACTTCGTCGGCCGCGTGCTCGAGCTGCTCGATGGCGCCCGCGGGCTTGAGGTTGCGCGCATCGAACGCGGCATCGATCGCCGCGACACGCTGCTCGACCGACGCCACCGACGGACGCACGTGCATGAACTCCGACATCGCTCCCGCTCCTGCGTTCGATTCGCCAGTATAGGAAAACGTTGCGCAACCGCCGCCCCCGGCCCCGGCCGAGCAAAACGACGGCCGCGAGCGGCACCGCGCCGCCCAGGCGTAGAGCGCCAAAGTTCTCGCTCTGGCACATGAGCGCGGGCGAGGATTTGTTGGGGGACGCCGCCACGAGAGAATCCGCGGCCGTGCAACGAGTTGGTGCGCCTGGTTTACTCCGGCGCCGAAGTTCCGGCACCGCTCACGAATGAATGGTGAAGTTCCCAAGGCAGCCGCTCGAGCGCGCCCGCTGGTCACCCGCAGCCGGCCACAAGCTGTCGTAGCTTCGTCTTCACAATAGCCGACACCGGATGGGAGGTACGGCGTTCGAAATGGACCCCTACCACTGAGTCGGCAAGGCCGGAGGTTCAGAACTTTCCGCTTGAACTACTGAGCGTGACGAGCGTTCTCGACCGTTTCACGTGAGCACCTCGGTGGCCTGTAACAGCACTGACGGCGGAATCGTTAGGCCCAGCGTCTCGGCGGTCTTCAAGTTGATCACAAGTTCGAACTTCGTCGCGCGCTCGAACGGCAAGTCGCCGGGCTTGGCGCCCTTGAGGATGCGGTCGGCTTGGCGGGCGATCTTGTGCGCAAGATCGACAAAGTCGGGGCCATAGCCCATCAACAGACCTTCCTTGGCGAATGGCCGTCCGTCGCCGATCGCCGGCAAGCGATGGCGCGTGGCCAGCGCGGCGATCCGGTCCAGGTGCAGAAAGTAAGTTGCCGATTGTTCGACTACGAGTACGTCCGGGCGGTAGCGCGCCATGGCTTCGAACGCTTCGTCGAGCTGGTCAAGCGACCCGGCCTGTGCGATACAAAGCTGCGCCCTCTGAGCAGCTACCGCCGTGGCCACGGCCAAGTTGGTGG
>DATJYZ010000082.1:0-5722 GCA_035499355.1 Burkholderiaceae bacterium
TGCGCACCGCAGGCGTCGCAGTGCATCAGGTGCGCGTCGATCGCCTCGGTGGCCGCGGCGTCGGTGTCGCCGAGCCAGTAGTCGGCCAGCGCGTCGTGGTCGACGTGGGCGGTGTCGCGGGTTGCGCTCATCGGACGACCCTCCGCGCCATGCAATGCGGGATTCGCGCTTGGAAGCGGCCCGGCGCGCTCATGCCGACCTCCTTGCGCCGGCGTCGACGCAGCGGCGCAGCTTGTCGAGCCCGCGGTGGCGGATCACGCGCACGTTGCCGGCGCTCAAGCCCAGCGAGCGGCCCACCGCGTCGGCCGGCTGCTCGTCGTAGAAGCTGAGGATCAGCACCGCGCGCTCGCGCTCGGCCAGGCGCTCCAGGCAGTGCGCGACGCGCAGGTGGTCCAGGCGCGGCGCGATGTGCAGGTCGGCCAGCGGCAGCTCGTCGGCGTGGCGCTGCAGCAGCTCGTCGCGCCGCTGCTGGCCACGCCGGAGGTCGATCACCGTCAAGCGGCACGCGCCGAGCACGAACGAGACGATGCGCTCGGGCTCGTCGACCTGCCCTGCGCGCAGCTTCTCGATCGCCAGCGCCATCACGTGCTGCATCAGGTCGTCGGCCGCATGGTCGTCGCGCAGGTGGCGCTGGCCGTAGCGGCGCACGCGCGGCGCCAGCAGGCGGTAAAGGCGCGCCTCGGCATCGCGCGCGCCGCCGTCCGGCGCGGCCGCGATGGCGCGTGCGAGCTGGGCCTCGGGGCTGTCGCCGAGCGTGGCGTCGTTGGCGGTGAGGGTGGCCGTGCCGTCCACGTGCCAAGCATAGGGCCAACGGCCCAGCGCACGGCTCAAAAAGATCGCTGTAACGCCGGCGCCGCTGGCGACACAACCGGGCTCCACCATCGAGACAGGAGGACCGTCATGGTCACCAACCCACAGTCGGGCACCAACGTGCACGAGGTCGCCGAGCACATCTACCGCATCAACACGCCGATGCTGCTGCCCGACGGGCAGGCGTTCAACTTCAACCAGTACCTGCTGGTCGACGACGCGCCGCTGCTGTTCCACACCGGGCCGCGCCAGCTGTTCGCGCTGGTGTGCGACGCCGTCGCGGCGGTGATGCCGGTGCAGCGGCTGCGCTACGTGGGCCTGTCGCACACCGAGGCCGACGAGTGCGGCGCGCTCAACCCGTTCCTGCAGGCGGCGCCGCAGGCGGTGCCGCTGTGCGGCCAGGTGGCGGCGATGGTGTCGATCGGCGACCTCGCCGACCGCGCGCCGCGCGCGCTGGCCGACGGCGAGCGCCTCTCGCTCGGCCACCACGAGATCCAGTGGTTCGATACGCCGCACGTGCCGCACGGCTGGGACTGCGGGCTGCTGATGGACCGCACCACCAGCACCTTCTTCTGCGGCGACCTCTTCACGCAGGGCGGCACCGGCGCCGAGGCACTGACCGAGCACGACATCCTCGGGCCGAGCGAGGCGTTCCGTCGGCCGATGGACTACTTCGCGCACGCGCCGAACACGCGCGCGGTGCTGCTCCGCCTGGCCGCCGAGCACCCGCGCACGCTGGCGTGCATGCACGGCAGCGCGTGGCGCGGCGACGGCGCCGCGCTGCTGCGCCACCTGGCCGAGGCGGTGAGCGCGGGCTGAGTGGCGCTCAGAGCGGCATCTCGTCGCGGATCCACGCCAGCGCCGACTCGTGCTTCGGCGCCCAGCCGAGCTCGCCGCGCGCGCGCCGGGCGCGCACGCGGCTGTTGCTGCCGAAGGTGTAGAGCGCGCGGCCCTCGCCCCAGCGCTGCGCGGCCGTCTCGGCGGGCAACGGCTCCACCGCCAGGCCGAGCCGCGCCGCGATGGCGGCGCCGATGTCGGCGAACGACGCTTCGCCGTTCTCGGCGAAGTAGAAGGCGCCGGCCGGTGCCTGCTCGAGCGCCAGCCGGTAGAGCTCGGCGACGTCGTCGATGTGCACGTGAGACCAGATGTTCAGGCCGTGGCCGACGATCTGCACCGCGCCATGGCGGCGCGCGTTGTCGACCAGGAACGGAATCTGCACGCTCTGAGGGTTGAGCCCGCGGCCCGGTCCGTAGATGTGGCTCGGGCAGATCACCACGCCGCGCACGCCCCGCTCGGCGGCGCGCAGCACCGTTTGCTCGAGCGCGCGACGCGCCTGCTTGGCCGGCGCGACGACAAAGGGAGTGTCTTCGTCGAAGATCCGCTCGGAGGCGCGCTCGCCGCGCGCGTCGTCGCCGATCACGCTGGAGCCGCTGGTGTGCAGCAGCGGCTTGCCGCTGCCGGCCAGGGCGTCGACCAGCGCAGCCGCCGACGGCGCATGGTCTGCGGCGGCCGCGTGGACCACACCGTCGGCGCGCTGCGCCTCGCGCGCCAGCAGCGCCGCATCGTCGAGGTCGCCGATCACCGGCTCGATGCCGGTGCGCGCCAGGGCGGCGGCTCTCTCCGGGGTGCGCACCAGGCCGCGCACGGCGTGCCCCGCCGCCAGCAGGCCGGTGGCGACGCTGCCGCCGATGTAGCCGCCCGCGCCGGTGACGAACAGGTTCATCCGGGGTGGCTGGGGTTCAGCAGCACGGTCTCGTCGATCGAGCCTTCCTCGGCCAGGCCCGGCGACGCGAAATCGAGCGTCACCACACCGGCCAGCTTGACGCACGAGCCGGGCCGGATCGGCACTTCCTGGTCGCGCTGGATCATCATGCCGTCGACCTCGGTGGGCTGGCTGGTCAACGACCGCACCACGTAGCCCTCGGGCCGCGCGCGCAGCTCGAAGTGGCGCCGGCTGACCTGCATCACCGCCAGCGTGTCGGGCAGGCTCAGCGGCACGTCGCTGGCGTTGGTGACGTCGAGCGTCTCGCCGCGGCCGAAGCAGACGCTGTCGCGCGGCGGGATGTAGATGCGTTCGCCGGATTCGCGCACCACCGCCTGGCTGGGGAACCGCGCCGGGTCGCGCCACAGCAGCATCAGCAGCTCGACGCTGCGCGCGATGCCCTTGAGGTTCACCTGCCGCAGGCGGCGACAGCGCGGCCGCAGGTCGAAGCCGAGTTCCTGGAAAAGATCGCCCGAGAGCCGGATCTCGCCGGCGTTGCCGGTGGCCGCCAGGCGCGCGCACAGGTTGACGGCGTCGCCGGTGACCTGCACGCCGTCGGTCAGCACGTGGCCCCAGTGCAGGCCGATGCGCACGTTGAGCTGGTTGACGCGCGGCTGGTTGACGTTCTCGCGCGTGATGCGGTTCTGCAGCGCCACCATCGCCTGCACCGCGGCGCTGGCCGATGCGAAGCAGGCGAACGCGCCGTCGCCGGCGGTGTCGACGATGCGCCCGAGCCGCGCCCCGCCGGCGGTGACCAGGCTTTCTTCGAGAAGGTCGAAGTGCTGCTGCTGCAGCCGGCGGCCGGCCTCGTCGCCGAACTGGGCGAAGTAGTCGCTCGAGCCGACGATGTCGGTGAAGGCCAGCGCCGCCAGGCGCTCGAAGCGGCGCGCCAGCTCCTTCGACAGCTCGGTCTGCAGCCGGATGATCTCGGTCATCGTCAGGTCGGAGGTGTCGAAGGGCAACGGCATGGGGCGGACTCGCGGCAGACTCGGGTCAAAGCGAAACAAGGCGCCAGGCGACGCCGGGTCGCTTGCTGGCCGAACGGGTGGCCGCGCGGGCGTCTCGTCCCTCCCGAGCCTCACGCGGACCGCAGCCATCGTAGGACAAGGCGGCCGCAGCCGGGTCCGCAAAAAACCCTTTGCCGGGCCGGCCCCCCGAAGTGGGCACCTGGGTTGCCCGTCCCCGCGCCCGGCATCCCGCCCGATGCCGGCCCGGCGCTACCGCCGCAGGGCGGCGCCCCGCCTCAGCGCGCACGCGCCAGCAGCCAGATGCCGGCCAGCACGAAGGCCGTGCCGACGACGGTCCAGCCGGTGAAGGGCTCGCCGAGGAGCACCACGCCCATGGTGATGGTCGACAGCGGGCCCACCATGCCGGTCTGCGCCGTCAGCGGCGCGCCGATGCGCTCGATCGCCGCCATCACCATCATGATCGGCGCCACCGTGCACACCACCGCGTTGAGCAGCGACAGCCACAGCACCGGCGGCGCCACCGCGGCGGCCGACAAGGGCCGCAGCAGCAGGAACTGCACGATGCACAGCCCGCACGCCACCGACGAGGCCAGGCCGGTCAGTCGCATCGAGCCGATGCGCCTCACCTCCTCGGCGCTGATCACCAGGTACAGCGCGTAGCTCACCGCGCTGCCGAACACCAGCGCGGCGCCGAGGCCGGTGTCGGGCGCCTGAAGCGTCATCTCGTGGCCGAACACCAGCGCGATGCCGACGTAGCTCACCGCCATCGCGCCGAGCTGGCGCGCACTCACCGGCTTGCGGTAGATCGCGAACGACAGCATCAGCACCAGCGTCGGGTTGAGGTAGAGCACCAGGCGCTCGAGGCTGGCCGTGACGTACTGCAGCCCGGCGAAGTCGAGAAAGCTCGCCAGGTAGTAGCCGAAGAAGCCGAGCACCGCCGCCGTGCGCCAGTCGCGCGCCGACAGCGGCGGCCTGCCGCGCCCAGCCCACCACGCCAGCGCCACGAACATCGGCAGCGCGATCAGCATGCGGTACATGATCAGCGTGACCGCGTCGACGCCGTGGCGGTACGCGAGCTTGACGATGATCGCCTTGCCTGAGAACGCGATCGCGCCGGCCGCTGCCAGCGCGAGCCCGATGCCGACCTGCCGTGGCGCCGCGCCGGCGCCGGTGGTCACAAGTGCACCCCAGGCGCTTCGCGCCTCCCCGCCGAGCGGGATTGAGCCCCTTCGGACGTCCGGGCGGGGCTCAAGGCGCCTTGGAGGTGGTGGTCGTTTCGGTCCAGCCGCCGCCGAGCACCTTGTAGAGAACCACCTGGTTCTGCGCCTGCGCCAGCCGCGACTGCAGCGCCAGCTGCTGCACGGCGAACAGCGATCGCTGCGCATCAAGCAGGTCGAGGCTCGAGGCGACGCCGTTGCGGTAGCGCAGGTCGACCAGGCGGTAGCGCGCCGCCTCGGCCTTGCTGGTCTCCTGCAGCTGGAACGCCTCTTCGCTCAGCGTGTCGCGGCCCGCCAGCGCGTCGGACACCTCGCGGAACGCGGTCTGCACGGTGCGGTCGTACTGCGCCAGCGCGGCGTCGCGGTTGGCCTCGGCGAAGCGGTTGGTGGCGCGGTTGCGGCCGGCGTCGAACAACGTGAGCAACGCCTGCGGGGCCGCGCTCCAGCCCCAGCTGCCGCCCTTGAACAGGCCCGAGAACTCGCCGGCCACGCTGCCTGCGCTGGCCGTGATGGTCACCTGCGGAAAGTACGCCGCGCGGGCGGCGCCGATGTTGAAGTTGGCCGCGATCAGCTGCTGCTCGGCGGCCAGGATGTCGGGGCGCCGTTGCAGCACGCTGGTGGGCATGCCCACCGGCAGCTCGGGGAACGCCGGCATCTCGGCCAGCGTCGCGGCACCCGCGGGCAGGTCGGCCGGCAGCGGCGCGCCCACCAGCAGCACCAGCAGGTTCTCGTCGAGCGCGCGCGCGCGCTGCACCTGCGCCAGCGCGGCGCGCGCGCTGGCCACCACCGATTGCGCCAGCCGCAGGTCGAGCTCGGAGGCGGCGCCGTTGTCGAAGCGCAGCTGCGTCAGGCGCAGCGACTCGATGCGCGTGTCGAGTGTCTCGCGCGTCAGCTTGAGCAGCTCGTCGTCGGCCAGCAGCGACAGCTGCAACGACGCCACCGACGCGATCAGCGCGATCTGCGCC
>DATJYZ010000083.1:0-12858 GCA_035499355.1 Burkholderiaceae bacterium
AGATGCTGCGCCAGCTCGGCCAGGCGCAGCCCGAGCGATTGCGCCCGCATCCCAACGGCGCCGCTGCAATGGCGGCGCTGGCGCAGCAGGCAGACGCGTCGGCGGTCGGCATCACGCAGGTGAGCGAGATCCTCTACACGCCGGGGCTGCAGCTGCTCGGCGCGCTGCCGGCTCCGCATGCGCTGGCCACGCTGTACAGCGCCGCGGTCGTGCACGGCGCGCCGCAGGCCGGCGCGGCCGAACACCTGCTGGCGCTGCTGTGTGCACCCGAGCAGGCGGCACTGCGACGGCGCTGCGGCTTCGAAGCCAACTGATCCGCCCATGACGCAGCCACTGGACGACGCCGAACTCGCTGCGCTGGCGGCCGAGCAGGCGGGGCAGCTGCTGCTGGCGCTGCGTGCGGATTCCGGTCTGCGTGGCGACGAGCTCGGCCGCGCCGGCGATGCGCAGGCCAACGCGGCCATCGTCGCGCTGCTGCAGCAGCACCGTCCGGACGACGCGCTGCTGTCGGAAGAACAACCCGCCGACGAAGCCCGATTGCAGCGCCCGCGGGTGTGGATCGTCGATCCGCTCGACGGCACGCGCGAGTACGGCGAACCCGGCGCCCGCACGGATTGGGCGGTGCACGTCGCGTTGGTGTCGGACGGCGTGCCGACCGCCTGCGCGGTGGCGCTGCCGGGCCTGAAGCAGCTGTGGCGCAGCGACCGGGTACGCCCGTTGCCGGCCGCGTACGCCGGCCGGCCGCGCATCATGGTCAGCCGCACGCGGCCACCACCGGTGGCCGACGCGCTGGCGCAGCGGCTCGGTGCGCAGCTGCTGCGCATCGGCTCTGCGGGTGCCAAGGCGATGGCGGTCCTGCGCGGCGACGCCGAGCTGTACGTGCACGCCGGTGGCATGAACGAGTGGGACTCGTGCGCGCCGGTCGGCGTGGCGCTGGCCCACGGCCTGGTGGCCTGCCGCTTCGATGGCAGCCCCTGCCGCTACAACCAGCCCGACCCCAAGACGCCCGACCTGCTGATCGGCAGCGCCCACTGGGTCGAGCAGGCACGCGCGCTGCTGGCGTCGCTCTGAGCGCTCCGGATCCGAACGACCGACGGCCCACGCCGCGACGCGCACGCGCTCGCCGGCCGACGCCTGCGATCACGCGCGACGCAGCCGGGCGTGCAGCCGGACGCGCGCCGCATTGCAGCTGAAACCCCTGTGCGCCCGCGCGCAATGGGTCTGCAACGCGCTCTGCAGATCATGGCCGCGTGTTCGAAGCACTGACCTGGAGATGCAAGATGGACAACGAACTGCGCCACCCGCTGACCGATCTGACCGCCGGCTCGATGCTGCGCGTGGACAACGGCGAAGGCCGCGCCATCGTGGTGTTCGAAGGCGACGTGTGGATCACCCAACACGATGACCAGCGCGATTTCGTGCTGTCCGGCGGCGAGAGCTTCAGCATCGACCGCCCGGGGCTGACCCTGGTGGAGGCCCTGCGCGACAGCAAGCTGCTGCTGGTCGATGCGCGCTCGCGTCGCGACACGCCGCCGAGCTCGTTCGAGCTGCAACGCTGGGCGCGCGAGCAACGCACGGCGGCGATCGCCGACTCGATGCGCCGCGGCGCGCAGACCGTGCGCGAGGCGGTCGCACGCTGGATCGCCCACCTGGCGCCGCGTGCGGCGCCGCGTGCGATGACGGTCTGCACCGCGGTTCGCTGAGCGCGCGACAGGCCGTGGATCAGCTCGTGCGAGGGCTCGCGGTGCCCGTGCCGGCGGCGCCGTTGCGCGACCGGCGCCGCGCCGCGGTGCGCATCCGCCGCGTCGACCCGCGCGACGTGTCGCTGCTCGACGCGTTCATCCGCGGGCTGTCGCCGGCATCGCGGCAATGGCGCTTCCACGTCGGCATCCGCGAGCTGGCGCCGCCGTGGCTGGAGCGCATGGCCCACCCCGACCCGGCCGACGAGCTCGCGCTGGTGGCGTTGACCACCGACGGCGGCCGCGACGTCTGCGTGGCCGAAGCGCGCTACGTGCTGAGCGAAGAGATTGCCGTCGGTCGCGAGTTCGCGCTCGCCGTGGCCGATGGCTGGCAGGGCCGCGGCATCGGCAAGACACTGTTGCTGAGCCTGGGCGCGCACGCGATGCGCCAGGGCGTGCCGCGCCTGGTGGGCGACGTGCTGCGCGACAACCTGGCGATGCTCGCGCTGGCACGCACCCTCGGCTACACGGTGCAGCGCCACCCGGCCGACCCGCGCCTGGTGCGGGTCGAGCGCAGCTTCGCCGCGGCCGTGGTGGCGTCGCGCCCCCGCGTTCTCGCCGCCGAAAGCTTCATTTGAAACACAAGCCGGCCCGCGGCGACACGCCGCGGCAGGCACGGCGCGCGACCATAGGCGCACTACCGCAGCGAGGTTGACATGGCACCGACGATTCCCACCCACAGGCCCTTGATGACGGCCACTCGCGCGGCCGTGCTGGTTGCCGTGGTCGCCAGCGCGAGCAGCGTCTACCTGGCCCTGGCCAGCACCAGGGTGCAGGCCGCGAGCAACGAGTGGGTCACGGCGGGCGCGTGCCCGGTCGGCGCAAACGACAAGCATGTCAGCCAATGACGGCGCGGCGCAGCGCGGCGATGCCGCGTTGCGCCGCGTGCGATTGGTCGACGCCGACCTGACGTGGCGCGACCTGCTCGGCCAGTGGCTGGCGACGCTCGAGTGCACGGTGGTGCCCGAGCCGGTCGGTGACGATGAGCCGCCGCCGGCGGCCGACCTGGTGATCGTCGACGTGCCGTTCCCGCGCTGCGGCGGCGTAGACTTGGTGCGACGCATCGCCAGCCAGCACCCGGCCACGCCGATCCTTGCTCTGTCCACCAACTTCTTCTCCGGCATCGAATGCTGCGGCCCGGTGGCGCGCACGCTGGGCGTCGACTGCGTGCTGCCCAAGCCGGCCACCCGCGAGGCCCTGGCCAGCGCGGTGCGGCGCGTCCTGCCGCGCTGACGAGCCATGAGCGGCCCGGCCGCAGCGGTCGCCGCCGCACCCGCGCGCCTGACCTGGCGCAGCATTCCCTGGATCGGCGGCGTCTTCATCGCCGCCATCGTGCTGCTGGCGGCCTACGAGATCGTGCGCAGCCACCGCGCCAACACCGTCGAGACCGCGCGCGAGCTCGACACCCACTCGCGCATCATCGCCGAGCAGACGGCACGCAGCGTGCAGGCCGTCGACCTGGTGCTGCGGCACATCGCCAGCCAGCGGCACAGCGGCACCAGCGCCGAGCTGCACCTGTTCCTGCGCGAGCAGGTGATCGGCCTGGTGCAGGTCGAGCAGCTGATGCTGTTCGACGCGCAGGGCCGGCTGCTCGCCAGCTCGCAGTCGGCCGAGCCGCCCGACCCGCTGCCCGACGCGTCGAACGATCCGCTGTTCCGCACGCTGCGTGACGGCAAGGTGATCGAACCGGTGGTCGACGGGGTGCGACCCGACCCGTTCCACCCCGGGCAGTGGGTGTTCCCGATCGCGCGCCGGCTGCGCATGCCCAACGGCAGCTTTGCCGGCGTGGTCGTGGCCGAAGGCCGCGTCGACTACTTCCAGCAGTTCTACCGCGACGTGCGTCTGGGCGCCGGCACCTCGGTGTCGCTGATGCACCGCAACGGCACGCTGGTGGCCCGCTACCCACCTGCGGACAAGGCGCTCGGCCAGCGCTTCGGCATCGTCGAGACGATGCTGGCGTTGCGCGACACCGACCCCGAGGGCCCGATGCGCAGCGTCAGCCCGGTCGACGGGGTCGATCGCTTCGGTGCGTTGGCGCTGGTGCCGGAGCAGCCGCTGGCGGTGATCGTCACGCGCGACGTCGACGTCGCGATGGCGCCGTGGCGCGAGCAGACGGTGGGCACGATCGTGCGCACGCTGGCGATGGGCGTGCTGGCGGCGCTGCTGCTGGCGGTGCTGCGGCGACAGTTCCTGCGTCTGGACAAGACGCGGGCGTCGCTCGAGGTGTCGCGCGAGCGCTTCGCGCTCGCCGCGGCCGGCTCCGACGAAGGCATCTGGGACTGGGACGTGGTGGGCGACAAGGTCTACGCGTCGGCGCGGGCGCGCGAGATCTTCGGCCTGCCGCCGGGGCCCGACACGCAGCCGCGCGAGGCCTGGTTCGCGTCGATCAAGCTGCACCCGGACGACCAGGCGTCGCGCCGGCAGGCGATGCAGGCGCACATCAGCGGGCAGACGCCGGTGTACGCCGGCGAGTACCGCGTCTGGGCCGGCGACCAGTGGCGCTGGGTGCGGGTGCGCGGCCTCGCCGTGCGCGACGCCAACGGCGAGCCGCTGCGCATGGCCGGCTCGGTCACCGACGTCGACGCCCGCCGGCGTGCCGAAGATGCCATGAAGGTCTCGGAGGAGCGCTACGCGCTGGCGATGGCCGGCCTGACCGGCGGGCACTGGGTGTGGGAGGTCGAGTCCGACGCGCTGTTCGTGTCGGACAGCGTGCACCAGTTGTTCGGCCTGCCGCCGAGCACCCAGGTCGGCACGCGCACCGAGTACTTCCGCAAGGTGCGGGTGCACCCCGACGACTGGGAAGGCCTGCAGAAGATCAACGACGACGTCGAGGCCGGCCGCACCGCGCGCATCGACTGGGAGTTCCGCATCCTGCTGCCGGGCAGCGACGCCGTGCGCTGGATCCTGACGCGGGCGCACAGCCTGCGCGACGAATCCGGCAAGGCCGTCCGCGTGGCCGGCGTCAGCGTCGACATCTCGGCGCGCAAGCAGACCGAGCAGGCGCTGCGCCTGAGCGAGGAGCGCTTTGCGCTCGCGGTGGCGGGCTCCGACGACGGTGTGTGGGATTTCGACTACGTCAACCAGCGCGTGTTCGCGTCGCGGCGCTGCCGCCAGATGCTCGGCATCGCCCCGGAGCCCGAGGTGCAGTCGCTCGACGAATGGTTCCAGACGCTGGTGCTGCACCCCGACGACATGCCCAAGCGCGAGGCGGCGATGCAGGCCCACCTCGACGGCCTGACGCCGGCGTACGAAGGCGAGTGGCGTGTGCGCCATCCGGGCAACCAGTATCGTTGGGTGCGCGTGCGCGGCATGTGCGTGCGCGACGGCGCCGGCAAGCCGCTGCGCATGGCCGGCTCGGTGTCGGACATCGACGCGCGCAAGCGCGCCGAGGAGTCGTTGCGCCAGTCGGAAGAGCGCTATGCGCTGGCGGTGGCGGGCTCCGACGACGGCGTGTGGGACTGGGACCTGCGCGCCGGCCTGGCGTTCGAGTCGGCGCGCGCGCGCGAGATCCAGGGCTTGCCACCCGGCCCGGAGGTGCAGCCGCTGCAGAGCCTGGTGGAGTCGCTGCGCGTGCACCCCGACGACGCGGCGCGGCGCACCGAGGGCATCCGCGCCCACCTGGCCGGCGAGACGCCGGCCTACGAGTGCGAGTACCGCGTGCGCCGCGACGACGGCAGCTACCGCTGGATCCGCGTGCGCGCACTGTGCCTGCGCGACGAGGGCGGCCAGCCGTATCGCATGGCCGGCTCGGTGAGCGACATCCACGATCGCAAGCAGGCCGAGGAGGCGCTGCAGCTGTCGCAGGAGCGCTTCACGCTCGCGGTGCGCGGCGCCAACGACGGCATCATCGACTGGGACCTCGTCAACGACAGCATGTACACCTCGGAGCGCATGCTCGAGATGGTCGGGCTGCCGCCGACGCCCAACGTGCGCACGCGTGCCGAGTGGATGGCGCTGCTCGACCTGCATCCGCAGGATCGCGAGCGCCACGGCCAGGACCTGCAGCGCTTCCTCGCCAGCCGCGAGGTGCTGCGCGAGGGCGAGTACCGCATGCGCCGCGCCGACGGCGTCTATCGCTGGGTGCGCCTGCGCAACTACTGCATGCGCGATGCCCAGGGCGCGCCGCTGCGCCTGACCGGTTCGGTCAGCGACATCGACGACTACAAGCGCGTCGAGGCGGCGCTGCGCGAGTCGGAGGAACGCTACGCGCTGGCGATGACCGGCTCCGACGAGGGCCACTGGATGTGGGACATCGCGGCCAGCACGATCTTCGTGTCGGCCAAGCTGGCCGAGATCTACGGCCTGGGCGGCGGGGCGCAGGTGCTGCCTGCCGAGTCGTACTTCGAGCGCATGCCGATCCATCCCGACGACCGCGAGCGCGTGCGCCGCAACCGTGACGACCACCTCGCCGGGCTGACGCCGCGGCTGGACCACGAGTTCCGCATCATCCGGCTCGACAACCGCGAGGTGCGCTGGATCCACACGCGGGCACAGTGCTTCCGCGACGCGGCCGGGCAGCCGCTGCGGCTGGCCGGCTCGACCACCGACGTCACGGCGCGCAAGCGCTCCGAGGAGGCCCTGCGCCGCTCGGAAGAACGCTACCAGCTCGCGGTGGCCGGCTCCAACGAAGGCCTGTGGGACTGGGACCTGTCGAGCGACATGCTGTTCCTGTCGCCGCGCGCGCAGCAGCTGATGTTCGTCGAGCCGGGCGAGCCCTTGCAGTCGCGCCGCTACTGGATCGACCGCTCGCGCTACCACCCCGACGACATCAAGCCGGTGCGGCGCGAGCTCGAGCGCCACCTGCAGGGCGAGACGCCGTTCTTCGTGGTCGAGTACCGCATGCAGCACCATTCCGGCACCTGGCACTGGTACCGCCAGCGCGGTGTCGCGCTGCGCGACGGCAAGGCCAAGCCCTACCGGATGGCCGGCTCGATCGAGGACATCACGCAGCGCAAGAACGCCGAGGTCGAGCGCGAGAGCCTCGAGACCCAGTTGCGCCAGGCGCAGAAGCTGGAGGCGATCGGCACGCTGGCCGGCGGCATCGCGCACGACTTCAACAACATCCTGGCCGCCATCCTCGGCTACGGCGAGATGGCGCAGAAGGACGCGGCCGAGGGTTCGGCGCAGCGCCGCCACATCGATGCCGCGATCAGCGCCGGCATGCGCGCCAAGTCGCTGGTCGAGCGCATCCTGGCATTCAGCCGCAGCGGCATGGGCGAGCGCGTGCCGGTGCACGTGCAATCGGTGGTCGAGGAAGCGCTCGACCAGCTGCGTGCGTCGCTGCCGCAGGGCATCACGCTGCAGTCGCAGCTCGACGTCGGCGACGCCGCGGTGCACGGCGATCCGACGCAGGTGCACCAGGTGGTGATGAACCTGTGTGCCAACGCGGTGCAGGCGATGCGCTCGCGCGGCACGCTGACGGTGACGCTCGAGCGCGTCGAGATGCAGTCGCCGCGCTGCGCGACCAGCGTGCTGCCCGACGGCGCCTACGTGCGCCTGAGCGTCAGGGACACCGGCGTCGGCATCCTGCCGCAGGTGCTCGAGCGCATCTTCGATCCATTCTTCACCACCAAGGAGGTGGGCGTCGGCACCGGCCTCGGGCTGTCGCTGGTGCACGGCATCGTCACCGACCTCGGCGGCGGCATCGACGTCGACAGCCGGCCGGGCGAGGGCGCCACGTTCACGGTCTACCTGCCGTGGCGCGACACCGTGCAGGCGCCCGAGGTGGTGCAGGAAGAGGTGACCGCCGGCGCCGGTGAGATCGTGCTGCTGGTCGACGACGAGGAGGCGCTGGTGCGGCTGGGCGAGGAGATGATCGCCGGCCTCGGTTACGAGCCCGTGGGCTTCACGTCGAGCACCGCCGCGCTGGAGGCGTTCCGCGCGGCGCCGGCGCGCTTCGACGCCGTGCTGTCGGACGAGTCGATGCCCGAGATGACCGGCTCGGAGCTGGCGCGCGAAATCCGCGCCATCCGCGGCGACATCCCGATCGTGCTGATGAGCGGCTACGTGACCCCGGCCCTGGCGCACCGCGCGCGCGACGCCGGCGTGCTCGACGTGCTGGCCAAGCCGCTGGTGGCGCGCGACATCGCGCGCAGCCTCGCCGACGCACTGCAGCAAGGCTGAGGCCACGCCGGCCCGCGTTTCAATCGAAACGCGCGTACGCGCCGGCGAAACGCGGCCGCAACCCGGCGGCCCTGAAATGCACCCCACACACCAGCAAAGGGGCTGCTCATGAACACCGCCAGCATCGCCGACCGCAGCTTTGCACCGACCGTGCCGCTGTTGGGGGCCCACGGCTGGGTCGTCGCGCCGCTGGAGCCGCGCCGGGGCGTATTCACCATGGTGCGCGAATGGCTGCAGCGCAGCCGCACGCGCCATGAGATCGCCGAACTCGACGACCACCTGCTGCGCGACATCGGCCTGACGCGCTACGACGCGGCGGTCGAGGCGCACAAACACTTCTGGCGGTCTTGAGCGCCATGCTGCAGGCCCGCTACCATCGGGTGGCCACTCACCCTGCAGGCCGCTGGCTGGCGGCCCACGAACCCGTGTCCGAACCGCAGACTCCGCAGACCGCCGCCGCACTGACACCGCACGTGCTGGCGCTCGACGACGACCCGTCGGTGCGCCAGTTGGTGCACGACTATCTGGTCGAGAACGAGTTGCGCTGCACGGTGGTGGCCACCGGCGCCGAGTTCGACCAGGTGATGGCGCGCGAAGCCATCGACATGGTGGTGCTCGATGTGCGCCTGCAGGGCGAAGACGGCCTGCAGATCGCGCGTCGCCTGCGCGAGAGCTCGACCATCCCGATCCTGATGCTCACCGGCCGCGCCGAGGAGGCCGACCGCGTGATGGGCCTCGAGCTCGGCGCAGACGACTATCTGACCAAGCCTTTCAGTCCGCGCGAGCTGCTGGCGCGCATTCGCGCGCTGCTGCGCCGCGCCCGCGCCCAGGCCACCGTGGCCGACGCCATCGCCAAGGTGCGCGCCTATCGCTTCGGCGGCTGGGAGCTCAACATCGGCCTGCGCCGCCTGAAGTCGGCGCAGGGCAAGGTCGTCGAGCTGACCAACGGTGAGTTCAGCCTGCTGGCGGCGTTCGTGTCGGCGCCGCAGCGCGTGCTGTCGCGCGACCAGTTGCTCGACCTTTCGCGCCTGCACAACGCCGAGGTCTACGACCGCTCGATCGACGTGCAGATCCTGCGGTTGCGCCGCAAGATCGAAGTCGACCCCGCGCAGCCGCAGTTCATCAAGACCGAGCGCGGTGCGGGCTACTTCTTCGCCGCCAACGTCGACGTCGTGAGCTGACGGGTCGGCGCCGCCACGGGCGGCCCGCGACGGCCGGCGTTTCAGCCGTAATGGCGCGCGCGCGGCGCGGTAATGCCGGCACAACCCGCGGCGCGCGAAATGGGCGCCATGACGAGCGCCACTGCATCGCTGCACACCCGGGCCCTGCGCGGGCTCGGCGCGCTGGCGCTCGTGCTGTGGGGCCTGCTGTCGGGTTGTGCCAGCCTGCCGGGCGACGTGGTGCGTCCGCACAGCGAGGCGTTGGGCGACGTTGCCGACACGCCGCTGTCGCGGCTGGCGTCGGCCTCGACGCCCGACGACATGCGCCACCTGTCGGGGCTGCGCCTGATGGCCAACGGGCCGGAGGCGCTGGGCGCCCGCATCGCGCTGGCACGGCGGGCGCAGAAGTCGCTCGACGTGCAGTACTACGTGATCGCCCCCGACGCCTCGGGGCGGCAGTTCCTGCGCGAGCTGCGTGACGCAGCGCAGCGCGGCGTGCGCGTGCGGCTGCTGATCGATGACCTGCACGTCGGCGAGCTCGACGAGCTGCTGCTCGGCCTGGCCGCCCACGACAACGTGCAGGTGCGGTTGTTCAACCCACTGCCGGTGCGCGGCGGCGCGCTGCAGACGCGCTTGCTGCTGTCGCTGCACGAGTTCGAGCGGGTCAACCGGCGCATGCACAACAAGCTGTTCATCGCCGACGGTTCGATCGCGGTGACCGGTGGGCGCAACATCGCCAACGAGTACTTCATGCGCAGCGAATCGGCCAACTTCATCGACATGGACGTGCTGTCCACCGGCCCGGTGGTGCACGGCCTGTCCGATGTGTTCGATCGCTACTGGAACAGCGAACCCGCCTACCCGATCGGGTCACTGGTGCGCGGTGAGCCATTGCAGGCGCGCGCGGCATTCGATGCCTGGGCCGACAGCGGGCCGGCGCTGGCGACGGTGGAGGGGCTGGCGGCGCAGCTGTCGTCGCGCGCGAGCGTGCCGCTGCGCTTCGCGCCGGTGAGCGTGTTCGCCGACGATCCCGGCAAGGCCTGCGCCCCGACGGCGCTGCCGCCGACTGCGATGGACAGCGCGTTGCTGATGATGCGCTCGGCGCAGTCCGAGGTGACGATCGTGTCGCCCTATTTCGTGCCCGGCGAGCGCGGCCTCAAGCTGATGCACGCCGCCATCGACAGCGGCATCCGCGTCTCGGTGATGACCAACTCGCTGGCCTCGACCGACGAGCCGCTGACCTACGGCGGTTACGCGCGCTACCGCGCGCAGATGCTGAACCTCGGCGTGTCGCTGTCCGAGCTGAGCCCGCTGCCGAACCGCAAGTTCGACATGTTCGGCGACATGCGCTCGTCGCTGGGTCGCCTGCACGCCAAGGTGGCGGTGGTGGACCGGCGCTGGCTGCTGGTGGGTTCGATGAACATGGACGCGCGCTCGTCGCGCAGCAACACCGAAATCAGCCTGGTGATCGACGATGTCGGCCTGTCCAACGAGGCGCTGCGGCAGATGCAGCAGCACTGGCGAGACAGCCACTACGAACTGCGCATCGCGCGCGACGACGGCCGCGTCGAATGGATCGAACCGGACGACGAGGAGCCGGTCGTGCACCGCGCCGAGCCCCACGTCAACTGGCTGAGCCGGCTGCGGCTGAGCGTGCTGTCGATGTTCGTGGCCGAAGACCTGCTGTAGCGGCCTCGGCTGGCCGCGCAACCGCCGGCCCGAGCGTCAGTGAACGCGCTGTCCGTGCATCGCCACCTGCCGCGGGGCATACGGCGGCGTCGCAGCCCGGTGCGAGAAGGTGGGCAACGTCTCGGCGAAGTCGCGGACGTTGGCCTCGTCCAGGCGCATCGAGTCGGACTGATGAAACTCGTCGGCGGCCAGGCGCGACCCGTCGACGTACTCGAATGACACCACGTCTTCCACCGTGTCGCTGCCGGCATCGAGCCCGAGCACACGGGCCAACCATTGAATGGGCTTGGTGGCCATCGAAGTCGTCCGTCCGCTTGTCTCGTCTTGCGCACGCTCTGCGTAGGAACCACAGCATGCGCCTGGCGGGCAGCGCTGAGAATCCCTCTGGCGAGGGTTGCGCAACAGCCGGCGTCCCTAGCGCTAGGGATGGCGCATTTTCCCGGCGCTGACGGCGGCGCCCCTGGGGGTGGCCGCGTAGAGATCCGGTTCGTGCCGAGAAGCCGTCTGCGCTGCGCCACGGCATGCAAGCCGCGGGCAAGGCGCGGCACGTGTTCAAGGGATGCGCACGCCGGCCGTCGGGCTCCCCGACCGGGCTCGAATCTTCGTCAGTAGGCGCCCTCGACGAGGTTCGTGGGCCGGCCGGCGACGAAGTGCTCGATGTTGTCCACCAGTTGATCGGCCAGCGTCTGCTGCGCCTCGTCGGACGCCCACGCCACGTGGGGCGTGAGGATCACGTTGTGGCGCGCGGCGGCGCGCATCAGCGGGTTGTCGGGCTTGGGCGGCTCGCCGTCGACCACGTCGAACCCCGCGCCGGCGATCAGCCCGGCGTCGAGCGCGCGCACCAGCGCAGCCTCGTCGACCAGCCCGCCACGCGCGGTGTTGACGATCAGCGGCTTGCGCTTCATCGCCTCGAACTCCGGCATCGCGATCATGTGGCGCGTCTCCGCGGTCAGCGGCGAATGCAGCGAGATCACGTCGCTGGTCTCGATCACCTCCTGCCACGGTGTGTACAGAGGCCCGAGGCCGCTCCTGCCCTTGTGCGCGGCGAACATCGGCTGCATGCCGAAGGCCTTGCCGAGCTCGGCCACGCGCTGGCCGAGCACGCCCTCGCCGATCAGCCCCAAGCGCGCACCGCGCAGGTCGCGGATCGGGTGATCGAAGAAGCAGAACTGCCCCGACTGCTGCCAACGCCCGGCCAGCACCGACTCGCGGTACGCCACCAGGTTGCGGCGCAGCGCGAGGATCAGCGCGAACGCGTGCTCGGGCACGGTGTTGATCGCATAGCCGCGGATGTTGCTCACCTTGACGCCGCGCGCGGCGCAGGCCGCCTTGTCGACGCAGTCGGTGCCGGTGGCCGCCACCGCGATCAGCTTCAGCGCCGGCAGCCGCTCGAGCGTTGCGGCGGTGATCGGCACCTTGTTGGTGATGGCGATCGCCGCGCCGGCCAGGCGTTCGACCACCTGGTCGGCGCGCGTTTCGGCGTGCTCGATCAGCTCGTGCGCGAACTTGGGCGGCCGCACGCGGATCTGCGGCGCGATGGTCGCGCGGTCGAGGAAGACGATGCGTTGAGTCATGCGATGGCGCTCTCGGCTTGGGTGGCGAGCAGGCGGCGGCGCCTCGGCGACGATGGCCTCGGGCGTGATGCCGAAGTGCGGGTATAGCACCTCGGCCGGCCCCGAGGCACCGAAGCCCGTCATGCCACGGGGCCCGACGGCAGATCTCCGTGCCGAAGCGGAGTCAGGTGGTCCGCGCCACGGCTGCCGCCACCGCTTCGCACTGTGCCCGCAGGATGCGTGCCAGCGCCACCCGCCGCTTTTCGGGCATGCGCGCCGAGATGGCCGCGATGCTGATCGCGCCGATCGGCTCCCCGGCCGGGTTGAGGATGGGCGCGCCGATGGCGGTCATGCCCGGCGTTGCCTTTTCCGCGATCGTCGAGAAGCCATCGCGCTTCGTCTGCTTGATGGCCTGACGCAGCCAGGCGACGTCCATGCCACCGTAGGCCGGGTAGCGCACGGCATTCACCTTCAGGATCTCCTCGACCCTCGCAGGCGCGATGGCGGACAAGATGGCCAACCCTCCCGCGCCCACCCCGAGCGGCCGCCGGATGCCCACGTGCAGCGGCAGCGCCTTGATCGGATAGGGCCCCT
>DATJYZ010000084.1:0-18283 GCA_035499355.1 Burkholderiaceae bacterium
TGAACCCGGCGTGGCGGGATCGGGATTCGTCAGTCCGTGCCCGCAAGGTTCAAGGCTGCGTTCCGGTTGATGAAGCCGTTCGCGCTCGTGGTCCAAGGAGGTTGAATCCCACTTCGCCTGCTGTCGCTGGCCGTGAAACACGCGCGCGATTGAGCTGCGTCAATCATTCGCAGACGCTTGACGGAATTGCCACGCGGCTGTCATCCGGGACCCCAAGACTGAACCAGCTCCTCGGCTGCAACGAATCGAATCCATGCAAAAGACCCAAGCGGTTGCCTCCCTTGGCCAGCACAGACTGATGCTGCCGGCCTGGGTCAAGGCGGCTTTGTCTGCCAACGACCGCCTCAAGGTCTACCTCACCGTGGTGCAGTCGGCCTCGTCGCACGCATCGCACCCACATCGCGATGTGCCAGACCTGGGCAAGGAGATCGCAGCGGCCGGGTTGAACACGGCGTGGCTGCATGACCTTGCCGCCGTCGCGCGACGGGTCGACGGGGACCTCTTCATCCCGGACCTGCCGAGGCTCTTGAAATGCGTCGAGGACGATCTCGCGACTTTGGCGCGCCCCGTGCTCGAGACGACGCCGGCCGGCGAAGAACTGCATCGCCGAGTGCAGCTGCGCCTCGAGTGGCTCGGCGCGCTGGCCAAGGACCGGCTGAGCGACCAGCAGGTTGAAGAGCTCACCCATGGCCGCCGTGGCGAGGGCGACAGCCTGCACCTGCTCGTGATGGACCTGCACAGAAAGATCAACAAACTGTCCAGTGAACTCGCCAGCGAGGTCATCGACGGCGCGAATGTGTGGGAGTTGCAGCCAAAGGACCGCCCGAGAGTGGCCGCCTTCATGCGCGGTCTGAACCGCACGAGCGTGCTGAAGTTCGACCACCCGGGCCTGGACACCGCTGCCACGCGAGACGGGGAGCGGCTGCTGATCCAGAACGACATCGGCACCAACGATGCCCATGTGCTGGTAATCCAGGTCGCCGCCCACTCGATCACGTTGACCTACTCAGACCTGCACCGCGTCCGGCTGGAGTTCTTCCAGGCGTTGCTGGAGCCGTTCGGCGCCAAATGGTCTGTGCTGGAGTCGCGCACGAACGCAGAACTCAACCAGGGTGCGGCCTATTCGGTGGGCACAGCGCAATTCGAATGCGCCGATGATGCCGCCGTCGAGGACGCGTTGGAGGGCATCGGCTCGCGCATCGTGTTCCTGATCGACTGGAATCGTGCCCGCAAGCGCCTGCAGGCCTTCGTCGAGAAGGAGGATGCGATCGCCATCCTGGCTGAAGTCGCACGACTCGACATTGGCCACCGCGCCTGGCTGCAGGTCGGCGGCGAGCGCCTGATCTTCGCCGCGATGCAGGCGGCCGGCGAGGGCGCGTTCCGCATCGGCGACCGACTGGACGAGGTCATCGGTGTCGCTGACGCGCACGCCTTCCTGGTGGCCGTGATGCGGCTGGCCTGCGAGGCCCTGCGCCGTGGCCAGCCAGCAGCCCTGGTGGCTGACGAGACGCGCATGCTTCTGGCACAGCATGTGCGGCAACGCACCAGCGAGTTTGACCTGCTGGCCGAGCATGCTTCTTACTGCCAGGCACTGGCACAAGCGGTCGGCGACGGCCTGGCCCACGGGGCCGAGCGTTCGGGCAAGGCCGCGGCGGAACTCGCCGCGCGTTCGAAGGCGTGGGAGCGCAAGGCCGACCATCTTGTCATGCAGGCGCGCGACAAGGCCGAGCGCCAGCCCCGCTGGCGGCCCGTGGCCCGGTTGGTCGAGCAATCGGACGACGTGGCCGATGCGCTCGAGGAGGCCGCATTCCTGATCAGCCTGATCGCCGACCACCACCTCAAGGGCTGGGATGATCACGTTCGCAAGGTCCTGGCCCGTCTGGCGGCCACAGTGCTGCAGGCGACGCAGGATCAGGTGAAGGCTTTGGCGATCGCGAGGACGCTTGGCAGCAACAGCGAAGCCGCCGACAACGACGC
This sequence comes from Burkholderiaceae bacterium, assembly GCA_035499355.1. Classification (GTDB taxonomy): domain Bacteria; phylum Pseudomonadota; class Gammaproteobacteria; order Burkholderiales; family Burkholderiaceae_C; genus JAEUPI01. The sequence continues at coordinate 1,978 of DATJYZ010000084.1, forward strand.
GTTCCTGGGCGCGACCTGGCGAGTGCTGCAGGCCGAGCGGCAGTGCGATGCACTGCTGCGCGACGCGCGGCGCGTGATTCTCGGTGCCGTGCAGGACGCACCGTCGCTGATGCTCGCGAACGATCTTGCCGGCACCCTGGAGCTGGCCTCCGACCGCTTGCTGGCGGCAGCCTATGCGCTGCGCGATCTGGCCTTCGACAAGGCCGGGGTGCGGGGATGAGCGGACATCGACACCATCATGGCGACGGCAAGCACAGCCTCGCCGTTGCACGGGGCAAGGCGACCGAAATCCCCGACATCCCTCTTCCGCACGGTGATGGTCCTCGCGGGGCCGTGGCTGCCGCGCCGCCTGCCGTCGTGCCCTTGCTGGCCAAGACCCCCTCGGCAGCCGCGACAGCATTGCCGCCAGAGGTCTACCTAGTCGGCTGCGGCGCAGAGGTTTCCGTGCAGGGCGAACCCTCGGCGCGGAGCATGGGCTTCAAGGCGTGGAACCTGCTCCGCATGGCCCAGCTGAGGCTGCCCGTGCCTGCGGCCTTCGTGATCGGAACGCGCTATTGCATCGATGCCAACGCCCGCGCTGGCGTCGCCGGCGCCGACCTGTGGCGGGCGGGTCTGCAAGCGCTGGAGCGTTCGACCGGCCAGGCCCTGGGCGATGCACGCCGCCCCTTGCTACTGTCGGTCCGGTCCGGCGCGCCGGTCTCGATGCCCGGCATGATGGACACGCTGCTGAACATCGGCCTGTGCGACGCGACGGTCGGCGGTCTGATGCGCCAGACCGGCAACCCGAGGCTCGTGTGGGACGCCTACCGGCGCCTGGTGGCCACCTATGGCGAGGTGGTGGCCGGCCTGCCGGCGACCCGCTTCGACGAAGCCGCCGTCGCGCTCTTCGGTGGCCGCGACGAACGCGAACTCGACTTCGCCGATCTTCGCTCGCTCACGCACCGATTCCTCGAAGTCTATGCAGAGGGTGTGGGGCGCCCCTTCCCGCAGGATCCTGCAGAGCAGCTCGGCGGCGCGATCGAAGCGGTGTTCGCGTCCTGGCAGTCCCCCAAGGCGCGCGAATACCGGCGCCTGAACCACATCGCAGATGCCATCGGGACAGCGGTGACCGTGCAGTGCATGGTGTTCGGCAACGCGGGCGGCCAATCGGGTGCCGGCGTGGGCTTCACGCGCGACCCGGCCAGCGGCGAGCCGGCCCTGTGGGTCGACTTTCTCTTCAACGCGCAGGGCGAAGACGTGGTGTCGGGGCGGCGCAGTGCCAACGGGCACGACGAGTTGGCAGCCGTCCTCCCGGAGGTCTGGCACGAACTCTCGGAGGCGGCACAGCAACTCGAACACGACTTCGGCGACATGCAGGACTTCGAGTTCACCGTGCAGGACGGCCGGCTCTTCATGTTGCAGACCCGGTCCGGCAAGCGCACGCCCTACGCGGCTGCCCGCATTGCGCTGGACCTGCTCGACGAGGGATTGATCGGACCCCAGCTGGCGCTGGAGCGCACGGCCGGGCTGGATCGCGAGTCGCTGGCGCAGCCCTGTGTTGTCGCGGCAGGCGGCACGCGGCTGACGCCGTTGGGTCGTGCGGCGACCGCGAGCAGCGGCGTTGCCGTCGGCGAGGTCGCGCTCGACGAGGCACGCGCGGTCGCCCGCTACGAAGCGGGGGTTCCGGTGGTCCTGGTGCGCCGCGACGCCGAGACCCGCGACATCGCAGCGCTCGAATCGGCCACCGGACTGCTGACGCAACGCGGAGCTCGGACATCGCATGCGGCCGTGGTGGCCAGGCAGCTGGGCAAGGTCTGCCTCGTGGGCTGCACCGAACTGCAAATCGACGAGACCGCGCGCACCCTCCAGGTCGGCGCCACGACCTTGCATGAGGGGGATCTGATCAGCCTCGACGGCAACGAAGGGGTCTTCTACGCCGGCGCTGCCCAGGTCAAGATCAAGTACCCGGAGGAACTCCTCGCGCGTCTGGACGCGCTCCGGCAGCGCGCCCTAAAGACCTGATCAGCGACGCTGCCGACACTCGCCTGTCACCGCGGCGCCCTACGCGACGCGGACTTCCGCGTGCAGTTGGCCGTGCGCATCGAGAACGGACGCTGTCACGCCACCGTCATCGAGGCGGCCGAACATCCGTCGTCCCACGTGGGCTGTCGACAATCGACAGGCGGCCGCCAACCCTGGGCACCCTTGATCGCATGACTGCCGCCTCGATCCGTCGCCCACTCGATCCGTTGCGCACGATCGAACTGCTGCGTGGGGAGTCCTTGGTCACCGTCGCGCAGGTCGAACTGGAGCGACGAATTCTCTCGGGCGAAGTGTCCGCGGGTGCCCGGCTCAACGAGGTGGCGCTCGCAAGCTCGCTCGGGACTTCGCGCGGCCCGCTGCGCGAGGCACTGCGTGCGCTCTGCCAGGCCGGCCTCGTGCGGGTCGAGAAGAACCGCGGCGTGTTCGTGCGCCGGGTGTCGCTCGAAGAGGCCAACGAGTTCTATGAGGTGCGCGCCGCGCTGGAGGGATTGATCGGCCGTCTGGCGGCGCAGCGCATCTCGGCTGACGAGATCGAGCAGCTGCGTGGCGTGGTCCGGCGCATGCAGGCCTTGCGCAAGACGCGCGATGTCGACGAGTACTTCGCGCTCAACCTGGAATTTCACGACCTGCTCGCCCAGGCGGCGCGCAACCGAGCGCTGCTTGCCAACTACCGCGGCGTCGTCAATCAGCTCGACCTCTATCGCCGGGCGACGATCTCGCGCGCGACCCAGCACATCGCGCCATCTACCCGGGAGCACGAAGCCATCGTCGCGGCGGTGGCCGCGCGCGATGCCGGCGGCGCGGAGCGGTTGCTCGCGCAACATGTGCTGGCCAGCCGTGAGCGCTTGGGCGTGGCACTGACCGGGGCAGAAGCGCTCGCCTCGCGGCCGGCCCGAGCGCAACGCGCCTGATGCCGCAGACCATGATCGAGTTGCCCACCGAAGGCATGGTTGCGGTCTACGAGCGCCCGCGAGCGCCGTTCGAGCTGCGCCGTTTCCCGATCCGTGCGCCGCGCACCGGCGAAGCGTTGGTCAAGGTGCGCATGTGCACCATCTGTCGCAGCGACCTGCACAGCTACCTCGGCCACCGCCCCAACCCGACGCCCGGCGTGCTGGGCCACGAGATCATCGGCACCATCGTTGCCCTGGGCGATGGCATCACGCACGACATGCGCGGCGATGCGCTGCGCGTGGGCGACCGCATCACCTGGAGCGAGTACTTCGTCCCCAGCGCGAGCTACCTGGCCGATGTGCTCGACCTGCCGCACAAGAGCCCGGGCGTCGACAAGTACGGCCACATGGCGGCCACCAGCGCGCCGCACCACCACGGTGGCTTCGGCCAGTTCTGCTACATCCTGCCGAGATCGTGGATCCTGCGCCTGCCCGACGGGTTGAGCGACGAGGAGGCGACGCCGATCAACTGCGGCGTCGCCACGGTGATCTGCATCACCGAACTGGCGTCGCTGCGCATCGGCAGCGCGGTGGTCGTGCAGGGCCTGGGTCTGCTCGGTCTGTACGCCGCGGCGGTCGCCAAGACGCGCGGCGCGCGGCTGGTGATCGGCCTCGACATGGTGCCGGCGCGGCGCGCGCTCGGGCTGCAGTTCGGCTGTGACCACGTCTTCGATCCGTCGGCTATCGACGATGCAGGGCTGGTCGAGGCGGTTCGGACGCTGTGCCGCCCCGATGGCGCCGACGCGGTGATCGAGGTGTGCGGCGATCCGGCGGTGATCCCCGCAGGCTTGAGCATGCTGCGTACCGGCGGGCACTATGTGCTCGGTGGCGTCGTCAACCCCGCCAGCGTCGTGGCGCTGGACGTCAACGTCATCCTGCGCAAGCTGATCACGCTGCGCGGGGCGCACAACTACCACCCGCGCCACCTCGTCGAGGCGATGGATTTCGTGGTGGCGCAGCGCACGCGCTTTCCGTTCCGGGCTCTGGTCGACGCCCGTTACGGCCTCGATCAGGTCGACCAGGCGATGCGCGACGCGGGGGATCGCAAGGTGCTGCGCGCGGCCATCGTGCCGGAGGGAGTCACGCCGACGACATCCGGGCTCGATAGGGTGGAACCATGAGCAGCAGCCCGGGCGTGGCCGTGCGCGTATCGGCGATCGACAAGACCTTCGGCCAGCGCCGCGCATTGCGGAACATCGCGCTCGAGGTGCGCGATGGCGAGCGGGTGGCCCTGCTCGGTGCCTCGGGCTCCGGCAAGTCGACCCTGCTGCGTTGCCTGTGCGCCCTGGAGTCGATCGACGCCGGCGCCGGACGCGTCGAGTTGTTCGGCCGCACGCTGCAATCGGGCGGGCGCCTGGCGCCGGAGCTGCGCCAGATGCGTCGACAGGTAGGCATCGTCTTCCAGCAGTTCAACCTCGTGGGCCGCCTGCCGGTGATGGCCAACGTGCTCACCGGCCTGGCCGCCGAGGTGCCGCTGTGGCGCAGCCTGCTCGGCCGCTTCTCGCTGCACGAGCGCGCGCTCGCGCTCGACGCGCTGGCGTCGATGGGGCTGGAGCCGCAGGCCTTCCAGCGCGCCTCCACGCTGTCGGGCGGCCAGCAGCAACGCGCCGCGATCGCACGCGTGCTGGTGCAGCGCGCACGACTGCTGCTCGCCGACGAACCGGTGGCCTCGCTCGACCCCGAGTCGACGCGCCGCGTGATGGACCTGCTGCTGGCGCTCAACCGCGAGCAAGGCATGACGCTGATCGTCAGCCTCCATCACGTGGGCCTCGCGCGGCGCTATTGCGAGCGCGTGGTCGCGCTGCGCGGCGGCGAACTCGTGTTCGACGGCCCGACGGCGGCGCTGACACCGGAATTCCTGCGCTCGCTGTACGGCACCGCGTCCGAGGAATTGATCCAGGAAGAGCTGTCGGACCTGCCCGACGACGAGCCCGTCGCCCCTGCAGCGGCCGTGCCCGTGCCGGCCTGACGCACGCCGCCTGCGTGGCATCGACCCTTCGACCCCAAAAGGAGCTTGCATGAAGATACTTCGCACACTGATTCTGGCGAGCGCCACGCTGGCGGCCTCGGCGGCCACGCTGGCGCAGGAGATCAACTTCGGCATCATCGCCACCGATGCCGCGGCCGCCCAGCGCGAGCGCTGGGAACCTCTCTTCCGCGACATGGAGAAGAAGACCGGCCTCACGATCAAGTCGTTCTATGCGCCTGACTATGCAGGCGTGATCGAGGCCATGCGCTTCAACAAGGTGCAGGTGGCCTGGTTCGGCAACACGTCGGCGATGGAGGCTGTCGACCGTGCAAACGGCGAAGTGTTCGCCCAGGTGATGTACGCCGACGGCACGTTCGGCTACAACGGCCTGCTGATCACGCACAAGGACTCGCCGTACCAGACGCTGGACGACGTGTTCAAGAACGGCAAGAACATCAACTTCGGCATCGGCGACCCGAACTCGACCTCCGGCTTCCTGGTGCCGACGTACTACGTGTTCGCGAAGAACAAGGTCGACTACCGCACCGCGTTCAAGACGATCCGCAACGCCAGCCACGGCGCCAACATCCAGGCGGTGCTGGCCAAGCAGGTGGACGTGGCGACCAACAACACCGAAGACCTGGGCAAGCTCGAGGCCACCAAGCCCGAGCTGGCGCAGCAGATCCGCGTGATCTGGAAGAGCCCGCTGATTCCGAGCGACCCCTTCGTCTGGCGCAAGGACCTCGACCCCGCGGTGAAGGCCAAGATCAAGGGCTTCGTGCTCGGCTACGCCAAGACCGATCCGGCAGAGAAGGCGGTCCTGAAGAACATCTACAACTACGGCGGCTTCCGCGAGAGCAGCAACGACCAGCTGATCCCGATCCGCCAGCTCGAGCTGTTCCGCGATCGCAGCAAGGTCGAAGCCGACGACAAGCTCACCGCCGACGAGCGCGCGAAGCTGCTCGCCGAGATCGACCGCAAGCTGGCCGCGATGCAGTGAGCGACCTCGGCGCCAGCGCCGGCTCGCTGCAGCGTCTGCGGCAGCGGGCAGCCGACGAGCGTCACGGCTGGCTGTACTACGCCGGCTGGGCGCTCGCGCTCGCGTTCCTCGCCTGGGCCTGGCGCGGCGCCGAGATCCGTCCGTTCGATCTGCTGCGCGACTCCGGCAACATCGGGACCTACGCGCGCGACTTCTTTCCGCCGGACTTTTCCGACTGGCGCATCTATGTCCACGAGATGGTGGTCACGATTCACATCGCCGTGTGGGGCACGCTGTTCGCGGTGGTCGCCGCGGTGCCGGTGGGACTGATGTGTTCGTCCAACGTCGCGCCGCGCTGGCTCTACCAGCCGATGCGTCGGGCGATGGACGCCTGTCGCGCCATCAACGAGATGGTGTTCGCGATGCTGTTCATCGTCGCGGTCGGTCTGGGGCCGTTCGCCGGCGTGCTGGCGTTGGCCGTGCACACCACCGGCACGCTGGCCAAGCTGTACTCCGAAGCGGTCGAAGCGATCGACCCGCGCCCGGTCGAGGGCATTCGCGCCACCGGCGCGCACAAGCTGGTCGAGATCGTCTACGGCGTGGTGCCACAGGTGATGCCGCTGTGGCTGAGCTTCACGCTCTATCGTTTCGAGAGCAACGTGCGCTCGGCCAGCGTGGTGGGCATGGTCGGTGCCGGCGGCATCGGGGTCGTGCTGTACGAGGTGATCCGCAGCTTCCAGTATGCGCAGACCTGTGCGGTGCTGTTGATCCTGGTGGTGTGCGTCTCGCTGATCGACCTGGCGTCGGCGCGATTGCGCCAGCGCTTCATATGAATGGGCACGCCATGAGTCTCGATCCACCCTCACGACGCGCCAGAGTCGGTCTGGCCGTTGCCGCAGCGGCGAGCTTGGCCCTCGCCCTCATGGCACCCGCGGGCGCACAGCGCGAGCCGGTGCGGCAACTCAAGTTCGCCGACTTCTTTGTGCAGCCGGTCGGCGCGCGCGGCCTGACGATCACCGACACGCTGCGCGCCGCCGACGGCCAAACCGTGCGCCTGGTCGGCTACATGGTGTCGCAGGAGCAACCGACCGCGGGGCGCTTCCTCCTGACCCCGCGACCCTTGCGCCTCAGCGAGCACGCCGATGGTGATGCCGACGACCTGCCACCCGCGACCGTGCACGTGTTCCTCGACCCGACTCAGCGCGACCGTGTCGTCGAGCACCAGCCCGGCCTGATCGCGCTCAGCGGACGACTCGAGGTCGGTCGCGCCGAAGACGCCGCCGGGCGTGTGTCGTGGGTGCGATTGCGGCTCGACCCCGAAGCGACCGCGCTCGTCGCAGCGGCGACCTCACGGGCCGCGCCGCCGGCCGGACACTGACTCTCGATTCACGCACTTCAACCACCATGACCTGCATCGCCTTGCGCACGCCGAGCTTCGCGCTCGCTGTCCTGATCGGCAGCGCCGCTGCCCACGCGGCACCCACCATCTCCCGGCTCACGCCGCCCAGCGAGTTGTTCGCCAGCGGCCGGCCCGAGCCGGTGATCGCCCGATTTCTGCCCGGCCAGCGGTTCGACTTGCAAGCAACGATCCGTCCTGACCCCGGCGGCCGCATCGTCGAGGCACGTTTCTCCGTCGACGGCAAGCCGGTCACGCTGCCGGTCGCGCTGCGTGATTGCGCCGAAGGCTGCGTCAGAGGCGTTCCCGCAGAGGCCGTGATCGCCACCGTGCGCGCCTACAGCTTCGAGACACCGGGGCGGCACGAACTGAGCGTCGTGGCGGTGCAGGACGACCAGCAACGCGTCAGCGCACGCGGCAACTTCGACGTCGTGCCATTCAGCCCGGCGCTGGGGCCGAAGGTGAAGAACATCATCATCCTGCTCGGCGACGGCATGGGCGCCGCGCAACGCACCGCGGCCCGCATCGTCCAGGGCGGCTATGCACAGGGCAAAGCGATCGAGCCGCTGGCCATGGACACGTTTCCGGCCACTGCCCTGGTGAAGACAGCGTCGCTCAATTCCATCGTGACCGACTCGTCGCCCGGAATGACGGCCTACGTGTCGGGCAACAAGAACAACAACAATGAGGAGGGCGTTTTCCCTGACGACACCAGTGACGCGTTCGACAACCCGCGCATCGAGTACCTGTCGGAGTACCTGCACCGCACGCAAGGCAAGGCGCTGGGCCTGGTGACCACGGCCGACGTGTTCGACGCCACGCCGGCCGGCAATGCGGTGCACACCAGCAACCGCGGCGCTGGCACCGGCATCGTCGACCAGTACTTCGACGACCGCGCGCGCAGCGGCCTCGCGGTGCTGATGGGCGGTGGGCGCAAGTGGTTCCTGCCGGCGTCGACGCCGGGATCGGCGCGCTCGGACGCCAGCGACTACGCCTTCTCGTCGTCCGACGCGCACACCGCCGAGATCGTGCGGCGCTGGGGTGCGGCAGCCGGCAGCAAGGACAAGGAACGTGACCTGATCAAGGACTTCCAGGACGCCGGCTTCCGCTATGCCGCCAGCAAGAGCGGCCTCGATGCCACGCACGGCAGCGACAAGCTGCTCGGACTGTTTGCGTTGTCGAACATGAACGTCGCTCTCGACAAGATCGACGGCAGACGCGGCGCCAAGCGCGGCATCGGCGGCACCGTGGTCGACGACTACGGCTTCCCCGACCAGCCGATGCTCGACGAGATGACGCGCAGTGCGCTCGACGCGCTGCGGCGGCACCGCGCTGGCTTCGTGCTGATGGTCGAAGGCGCCTCGATCGACAAGCAGGCGCACAACATGGACACCGAGCGCTGGATCCTCGACACCATCGAGTTCGATCGCGCGGTCAAGGTGGCGCAGGAATTCGCGCGCGAGCAAGGTGACACGCTGGTGATCATCACGGCCGACCACGAGTGCTCCGGGGCGGCGCTGATCGGGGGCTCGATGGTCACCGACACCGCGCTACGCGACCTCGCCGCCCAGCGCGGCGCGGCCAACCTGCGCGACAAGGTGGTCGGCGTGTACGAGCGGGCGGGATTCCCGCGCTACCGCACTGCGGCCGACGGCTACCCGGAGAGCACCGACATCGACTTTCGGTTGCTGGTGGGATACGGCGCCAACGCCGACCGCTACGAAGACTGGCGTACCGATCGCACTCCACAACGCGACGGCCAGCAGCCGTTCGTCCGCGATGAGCCGCTCAAGTGGTACCCGGCCAATGCGATCGAGCGCGACGACGCGCTCGGCAACTACCTGGTGACCGGGCAGGTGCCCGGCGAAACCGCGGTGCACACGGCGACCGACATCCCGCTGTCTGCCTTCGGGCCTGGTGCGCTGGCCTTCACCGGCGTGATCGACAACACCGACGTCTTCTTCAAGCTCGCGCAGGCGGCCGTCCGAGGCACCACCGCGCCGGCCGACGCCAGCGCAGCGCGCTGGCCACCCAAGCGCTGAGCGCGCGTTAGGCGTGCGAAACCCGGTCGCGGTAGAACGGCAAGCGGGTGAGCTCGTGCATCACGCTGCCGGTCGGCCTGAGATGCATGTAGTCCCAATCGTCGGCCGACAAGCTCAGCCATCCGATGCCGACGGTCTTTCTGCCGACCGGCTGTTGCAGCGCATCGGAGATCACGAAGCCCGATGAGGGTACCCACACGTGCCGCACGCCGCCGGCCACGAAGTCCATTGCCTGGTGCGTGTGCCCGCTGACGACCAGACGCAGCGCACCGCGCAAGGGCCCATCCAACAGCCAACGCGCGCTCTCCGCGTGCACGTAGCGGCCGATCGGCATCGACACATCGCCCATCGGGCGCAGCAGCGGGCGGTGCAGGAACAGCGCAACCCGATTGCCGCTGCGCAGGCGCCGCGCCTGCCCGCGCAGCCACTCGAGCTGTGCCCGCTCTTCGGCGGAGCCGGTGCCGAACAGCTGCGCGTTGACACCGAGCAACGTCCAGCCACCCGCCACCAAGCACCAATGATCGTCGCCGAAGGCGGCGGTGTAGCGCGACAAGGCCGCGCGCGACAGCCGCTCCTCGCCGCTGGCGGTACCCATGTCGTGGTTGCCGGGCGTGCACACGATCGGTGTCGGCCAGGCCTGCAGCAAGCCTCTGGCGAACTGCAGCTCGTCGGGCTGATCGCAACCGTCGAGCGTGATGTCGCCCAAGTGGACCGTGAGGTCGGGGTCGGCCGCGGCCACCGTGCGCGCGGCCATGCGCCAGTTGCTCACGCACTCGGGCGCGCGCTCGGACAGGTGGCTGTCCGCGACCAGGGCGATCTCCATGCCACGCATGGTCGTCCCGCCGCGTGTCACGCGGATGACGCCGTGCCGACGCCTGCGCCGGCCGTCATCGAAGCGTCACTGCGGGCAGCAACGATGCCATGCCAGTGTGCCGTGGAGAGGAGTTCCAAATGGCCGTGACGCCGACCGATGTCACCCTGCCTGCCCGTCGTCGCGCGTTGCGATGGATCGGCGCCGGATCGTTGCTGGCCGGCGGCCGGCTGACCGAGGTGCTTGCGCAAGGCACGTCGCCGGCGATCGTCACCGCCGACCCTGCGCGCCCGCAACTTCCGTACGGCGTGATGAGCGGCGACGTCACGGATCAGCGTGCCGTGGTCTGGAGCCGCGCCGACCGTCCGGCGCGGTTGATCGTCGAGGTGGCGACCAACGAGACGATGCGCAACGCCCGGCGCGTCGTCGGACCCGCCGCCATCGAGTCCTCCGACTTCACCGCCCGCGTCGACCTGACCGACCTGCCGCCGGGGCAAACCTGCTTCTACCGCGTCGAGTTCGAGAGCCTGGCCGACCCGGGGGTGATCAGCGCACCGCTGTTCGGGCGCTTCCGCACGCCACCGGATCGGGCGCGCGACGTGGTGTTCGCGTTCTCGGGCGATGAAGCCGGCCAGGGCTGGGGCATCAACGAGACCTTCGGCGGCTATCGCGTCTATGAGGCGATGCGCCGTTTCGAGCCCGACTTCTTCATCCACTCGGGCGATCAGATCTACGCCGACGGACCGATCGCCACCGAGGTCACCCTCGAGGACGGCACCGCGTGGAAGAACATCGTCACGCCGGCCAAGCAGCAGGTCGCGCAGAGCCTGGACGACTTCCGCGGCAACTTCGCCTACAACCTGCTGGACGCTAGCAAGCGGCGCTTCTGCGCCGAAGTGCCGATGCTCGTGCAGTGGGACGACCATGAAACGCGCAACAACTGGTACCCCGGGCAGCGCATCGGTCCGGAAGAGAAGCGCTACCAGCAGCGCAGCGCATCGTTGCTTGCGGCGCGCGCCAAACGCGCGATGTTCGAGTACAACCCGATGCGACCCGATCCGCTGGACCCCGAGCGCGTCTACCGCGCGTTCCGGTTCGGGCCGCTGCTCGACGTGTTCATGCTCGACGAACGCAGCTACCGTGGCCCCAACTCGCCCAACCGCCAGACAGGCGGGCCGCAAGCCGACTTCCTCGGCCCCGAGCAGACACGCTGGTTGAAGCAGGCGCTGAAGGCGTCACGGGCGACTTGGAAGGTGATCGCCAGCGACATGCCGTTGTCGATCGTCGTGCCGGATCTGAACCCGGATGTTCCGAAGGGCACCTTCGAGGCCTGGGCCAACGCCGACGACGGCCCGCCGTCGGGGCGGGAACTCGAAGTGGCCGATCTGCTGCGATTCATCAAGCACGAGGCCATCCGCAACGTCGTCTGGGTGACGGCGGACGTGCACTACGCGTCGGCCACGCTTTACCGCCCGGAGAGCGCCCGCTTCACCGACTTCGAGTCGTTCTGGGAGTTCGTCGGCGGCCCGATCAATGCCGGCACCTTCGGCCCCGGTGAGATCGACAAGACCTTCGGTCCCGACGTGAAGTTCGTCAGCATCCCCAGCGACATGAAGCAGAACCGCAGCCCGAAGGATGGCCTGCAATTCTTCGGCATCGGGCGCATCGACGCGCGCACGAAGGCGATGACCGTGTCACTGCACGGCATCGATGGTCAGTCGTTGTTCAAGGTCGAGCTGCCGCCGCAGGTCTGAGGCACCTCTACAGCAGGTGCGACAGCAGCCAATAGAGGCCACCGGAGAGCACGATCGCGGCCGGCAGCGTCAGCACCCAGGCCATCAGCAGGTTGCGGATCGTGCTCCACTGCAGCCCCGAGCGGTTGGCCGCCATCGTGCCGGCCACGCCAGAAGACAGGACGTGCGTGGTCGACACCGGCAGCCCGAAGATGTCCGCCGCGCCGATGGTGCCCATCGCCACCAGCTCCGCCGAAGCGCCCTGCGCGTACGTGAGGTGGCTCTTGCCGATCTTCTCGCCCACGGTCACGACGATGCGCTTCCAGCCGACCATCGTGCCCAGGCCGAGTGCGATCGCCACCGCCACTTTGACCCACAGCGGAATGAACTTGGTCGCCGCGTCGATCAGCCGCTTGAAGGCCGCCAGGTTGGCTTTCGCGTCCGGCTCCAGTCGCACGGCGTCGTTCTTCTCCAGAAAGCGGATCGCCTCGGACGCGAGGTACATGTCGTTGCGTACGTTCGCCACCGCGGCCGACGGCACCTTGGCCAGCGTGCCGTGAACGGTCACCTGTTCGCCGATGCTGCCGACCACGGCGGCCAGCGCGGGCATCACCTCCGGCACGAGTGTCCGGGTGCGCACGTAGTCCGACAGCGCCGCGCGCGGGTCGGCGGGGGCGGCGCCCGGCGCTGCCCGCTGCAGCGACTCCTGCGTCACGCGCGCCACTGCCGCAAACTGCGTCATCTGATCGACCGGCATCGCCCGGTTCAGTGCATAGGAGATCGGCACCGTACCGACCAGGATCAGCATGATCAGGCCCATGCCCTTCTGGCCGTCGTTGCTGCCGTGCGCGAACGACACGCCGGTGCAGGTCAGCACCAGCAGGCTGCGGATCCACCAGGGCGGCGGCTTGTTGCCCCTGGGCGCCTCGTACAGCTCGTGGTTCTTCACGAAGGTTCGCAGCGCCATCAGCAGCAGCGCCGCGCAGATGAAACCCACCAGCGGCGACAGCAGCAGCGCGTAGCCGACCTTGGACACCTGTGACCAGTCGACGCCGCTGGTGCCGTCGCGGCCGTGCATCAGCGCATTGGCGATGCCCACGCCGATGATCGACCCGATCAACGTGTGCGACGACGAGGCCGGCAGCCCGAGCCACCAGGTGCCGAGGTTCCAGACGATGGCGGCGATCAGCAGCGCGAACACCATCGCGAAGCCCGCATGCGAACCGACCTGCAGGATCAGCTCGACCGGCAGCAGCGCGATGATGCCGAAGGCGACCGCCCCGCTGGACACCAGCACGCCGAGGAAGTTGAAGGCTCCCGACCACACCACCGCCAGGTGCGGCGGCAGCGAGTGCGTATAGATCACGGTGGCCACCGCGTTGGCGGTGTCGTGAAAGCCATTGACGAACTCGAATCCGAGAGCGATCAACAGCGCCACCCCCAACAAAAGGAACGGCAACCACGTGGTGACCTGCGCGCCGGTGTCGGCGACATCGCTGTACAGGCTGTGGCCGGTGTAGAGCAGGCCGAGCGCCAGCAATCCGCCGAAAACCACCCACACCACCGGTCCGCCACGCCGGTCCAGATTTGGACGCGCCGACAGCGGCGCGGGCATCGTGGATGCTGTTGTCGTGTTCATGGCTCGGGGCTCCTCGTCCAGCCCGGCGACGCATCCTGGGCGCGTCTTGTGACAGCGCCGTGACGCACCCAACGGGCGGGGAACCGTGATCGGCTACAGCGCGAGCCGCAGACCCGGTTCGCAGACGTCCGATGGAGCTGACGAGGGCTGCGTTCGGAGCTTCATGAGGGCCAAGCGCAGTTGCCAATCGACGGCGTGATCGCGCCCGTGAGAGGTCGCTCGAGCTGGTGGTGCGGCGTCGTTTCGGTCGAGTGCGTGCATGCCCCGCGGACAAGGCGTCGTCACGAGTGGACGGACTCCGCGCACCAGCGCGCGATTCGCTCGGCCAGCCAGGGTCCGGCATCGAGGGGAAGATCGTGACCCGCCGTCGGATGGACAACCAACGATGACCCCCAGGAGGTAGCCAGTCGGCGCGAGCAGATGGGGTCTACCAACCGGTCCCACGCGCCGACGGCGACCAGCGTCGGGACGTGCGGTGATGTCGCTGGCGCTTCGTACCGCGCCGCGGCCACCAGTTGCCGACAGGCATCGATGCGCCGCACCGGTCGAGTCCGCCGGACCGCCGTCCAAGTCTCGAGCACGCTTCGGTGGCGCGCCGGATAGGCACTGGTCCATTGCAGAACGACACGTTCGGCACCGCGCGCGTCGCCGCCCATCAGCACGCGCAGCAACGGCCACCAGCTGCCAGGCCGGAGGCGCTGCCAAGGCGCGCCGAACCTTCTCATGCTGGTGTTGATGAGGACGGCGCGATCGACTTCGTCCGGGAACCGCTGTGCCCAGTCGGCCACCGCCATCGCCCCCAGCGAGAGCCCGACCAGCGCCACGCGCCCCTTGCGTCCGCGAGACCGCCAATGCTCGCGGCAGGCGTCGGTGACGGCGCCCAATCGCCAGGGACTGGCGACGCCTCGCCGCGATCCAGTACCCGGCATGTCGATCGTCACCGGCTCGGCGCCCGGCACCGCTGCCGCCAGCTGGTCGACAAACCCGCCCCAATGCGCGGCCTCGCGCGTCAGACCGCGAAGCAGGATCCAGGTCGTCATGGCATGGTCGAATACCAGCGCGCCAATGCCGCATCACGCAGCGCACCGCGTTGAGCCCCGTGGGTGACCATCGCACGTGATTGAAGGCGACGCGCATGAAGAACTCCAGCAGCGCCACATGCCGGCGCAGCACGCGATGCTGACGGTGTTGGATCAACGGGTTGAACAACCCCTGACGCGACAGCATCTGCCGCGGATTCTTCTTGACCCACAGCCAGGACCCCATCTCCAACGTCAGGGGCAGGAAGATGCCCTCGTGTCGCGCGCCGCACACCGTATGCAGGTAGTCCCACAGGTCGCCGTGGGCCAGGTACTGGCGGCTCTGAGGCTCGAAGCGGTACTGGTGATGGACGAGATTGTCGTCCAACAAATCGCTCAGCGCGAGCAGTTCGGGCAACTCCTCGATCGGTCGTGCCGTGTGCGCATAGGGAAACCAGATGCGATCGGTCAACCCGAATCCAGAGTGGCAATCGACGCTGATCGCGAAGCTGTGGCTCAGCAGCTCGCGCTGCACGACGCCGCACAGCGCCTGCGCTTCGATTTCCATCGAAGCCCCGGAGGCACCGCGATACCAAGGCAGGTGTCGACTCAGGCGTTGACCGCGCAGCATCGGCGGCGCTCGTTCCGTGCACTCGATGGGCGCGTTGCGCATCAGGTCAACGCCCTGCGGGTTGGACCGCATGCCGCGCAGCATGCCACCGGGATTCACCAGTGGCATGAGGACGACGCGCAGGCGCTCGAGCAGCGCACCCAAGGTGGCATCCCAGCGCAATCGGCTCAGCAGGCCGCGCAGGAACGCCAGAACCACCTCGGTGCCGATGCGCTCGAGTCCATGCACGCCGCCGAACACCCCAATGGCCGGCACCCGCGGATCGGGATTGCCCATCGTGATCGCATGCATCGGCAGTCGGCCGCGCGCGCTGGGGATTGTGCACACCACTGTTGCCTGTGCACAGTCGCCGCCCAGCTCGATGAGGTCGCGCAACTCATCCAGCGGCTGAAGCCAGCCTCTGGCCACCTCCATGTCGTCGTCGAATGGCAGCACGGGCCTCCGAGCGTGTTCTCAGGTCGGTGCGCGTGGCTGCACACCGGGGCAGCGTCGTCAAACGGGTCTAGCCCCCCGGCCCGCGTGGCTTGGTATCACGCGCTCCCGAAGTGCTTCTGGTAGCGGCGTGGCAGGGCGCCGATGTCGAGCAGCAACGGCAGGTCGGCAGTCCCGAAGTCGGGGTCCCACGCCGGCGGCCCCAGCAGCTTCGCGCCGCAGCGCAAGTAGCCCTTGATCAGGGGCGGCGCCTCGACCTTGAGGTCCTGCCGCAGATCATCGACCGGCAGCGGGCAGCGTGGCAGGACCCGACACGGGTCCGGCGCCATGTGCGTCTCCGACAGCCCTCGCCAGAGACTGGCCGCGGCGTGCCCGCCGTCCCTCATCGACACGCTGGCGCAGCCAATCATCCAGCGCAGTCGGTTGCGCTGCATGAACGAAACCAGGCTGCCCCACAGCAGCAGGATGACGCTGCCCTGACGATGGTCCGCGTCGATGCAGGAGCGGCCCAGTTCGAGCATGTCGGGACGCAACGCGTCGACCGACGACAGGTCGAACTCGCCGTCCGCATACAGGCCTCCCGCCCGCCGCGCGCCTGCCGGCGGCAACACCCGGTAGGTACCGACCGCGCGGCGCCGGACACCGTTGTTGGCCCACACGATCAGATGTTCGCAATGCGGATC
>DATJYZ010000085.1:0-17594 GCA_035499355.1 Burkholderiaceae bacterium
GGTCATGGTGGCGTATCGATGTCGGTGGCGCCGAGGCCGCTGGCGTCGCCGCTGGTGGTGTGCCACGGCAGTTCGGCGCCGATCGTCGCGCTGGCGTGCTGCCAGCGCGCGCCGATGCGCGCGTCGATGGTGCCCACGTCCGACAGCACACGACAGCCGCCGCGCTCGATCGCAGGATCGGCGACCAGCCGGGCGCCGCGCGAAGCCAGCGCGTCGGCGGCGCCCTGCTCGACCATCGGCAGGTCGTGCGGGCTGACCTGCACCACGATGTGGCGCGCGCTCAGCAGCACGGCCTCGACGGCCTCCTGCGCGACGCGCGCGATGCGCTGCGGCTGCGCGACCAGCTCGTCGCGCACCACCTGTTGCGCGATGCTGGCGGCCACGCGCGCCAGCGAGCGCGCCATGTCGAGTTCGAGCGCATCGAGCTGCTCGTCGAACTGCTGCAGCAGCGCGCCGAACTGCGCGGCGTTCTGCTGCAGCACGCCGCGCTTGAAGTTCTCGAGCGCGACCAGGCCGTCGCGGTAGCCCTCCTGGTAGCCGGCTTGCCGCGCGGCGTGCGCGCTGGCCTGCTGCTCGGCGCTGTCGGCCGCGGCGATGCCGCCGTCTGCGCTGGCGAAGGCGCCCGGCTTCCAGCTCGCGAAGCTTTGCAGCTCCTCGCGCGGAATGAAGCGGCCGTATGGGTTGGCTGGCGGCTTCATGGTGCTCGGCGCTGTTCAGGGTGCACCCAAGGTGCAGGCATGCGGCACCACCAGGGGCCGCCGCGGAGCCGGCTTTGTCGGGCCGCTGGCAGCGCCCCCTGGGGGGAGATGCCGAAGGCGCATCGGGGGGAAGTTGCTTCAGACGAACTCATCGGCGGCACCGGTGGCCATCACGATCTGGCCTTCGTCGGTGAGGCGGCGCACGGTCTTGAGCATTTCCTTCTGCTCGGATTCGACCTCCGACAGCCGCACCGGGCCGCGCGACTCGAGGTCTTCGCGCAGCGTTTCGGCGGCGCGGCTGGACATGTTCTTGAAGATGCGCTCGCGCAGCTCGGGCGAGGCGCCCTTCAGCGCGATCACCAGCGACTCGGACTGCACCTCCTTCAACAGCGCCTGGATCCCCTTGTCGTCGAGCTTGATCAGGTCGTCGAAGGTGAACATGCTGTCCATGATCTTCTGTGCCAGATCGTTGTCGGCCTCGCGGATGTAGTCGAGCACCGAGGTCTCGATCGAACTGCCGAGCAGGTTGATGATCTCCGCTGCGGTCTTGGCGCCGCCGAGCGAGGCCTTGCGCAGCTTGTCGCCGCCGGCCAGCAGCTTGCTCATCACGTCGTTCAGATCTCTCAGCGCCACCGGCTGGATGCCGTCGAGCGTGGCGATGCGCACCATCACCTCGTTGCGCTGCCGCTCACCGAAGGCCTTGATGACCGCCGAGGCCTGCTCGAAGTCGAGGTGCACCAGCACCGCGGCGACGATCTGCGGGTGCTCGTGGCGCAGCAGTTCGGCCACCGCGCTGGCGTCCATCCACTTGAGGCTCTCGAGGCCGGAGATGTCGTTGCCCTGCATGATGCGGTCGATCAGCAGGTTGGCCTTCTCCTCGCCGAGCGCCTTGCGCAGCACATTCTTGACGTACTCGTCGGAGTCCGCCACCAGCATGTGCTGCTCGGCCGCCACGGTGGTGAACTTGCTCATCACCTCGTCGACGCGCTCGCGCGGCACGGCCTTCATCCTGGCGATCGCCTCGCCGAGCTTCTGCACCTCTTTCGGTGCAAGGTGCTTGAACACCTCGGCGGCCTGCTCCTCGCCGAGCGACATCAGCAGGATCGCTGCGTTCTCGGTGCCGGTGTCGTCGCTGTGCGCCATCGTTCGTCCGCCTGGTCGTCAGCCGCCGTCGTTGCCGACCCAACCGCGCACGATGTGCGCCACGGCGGCGGGGTTCTGCTTGGCCATCTCGCGGGCGTCGGTGAGTTGCTTGCCGGTGTTCGGCGCGCCGAGCGCCAGCGGCGCGGCGGGCGGCGACTGCATGTTCGGGGTGTCGGCCACCACCGCATCGAGCTGGCGGCCGACGGTGGGACCGGCTGCCGCCTTGAGCGCCGGCTTGATGACGCCGCCGATCACCAGCAGCGCCACCAGCACCAGCGCGGCGGGCACGGCGGCCGCTCGCACGAGGTCGAGCAGCCACGGTTGTTGCCACAGCGGCAGTGCGTCGGCGGCCTTCGGCATCGCCTCGGTGCGGAAGGGGGCGTTGATCAGCTTGACCGAGTCGCCGCGCTCCTTGCTGAAGCCGATGCTCTCCTGCACCAGCGCCGTGAGCTTGTCGACCTCGTCGCTCGACAGCGGCGTGCTGGTGGTCTTGCCCTTGGCATCGGTGAGCACTCGGTGGTTCACCACCACCGCGGCATTGAGCCGCTTGACGATGCCGGTGGCGTTGCGCGTCACGCGAACGGTCTTGTCGACCTCGTAGTTGACGACGTTGTCGCGCCGCGTCGAGCCGCTGCCGCCGGCATTGCTGCCGGCGGTGTGCAGCGGTGCCGAGGCACCGGTGAGCGGCGCCGTCGCCGGCACTGGTGGCTGGTTGCTCAGCGCGCCGGGAATGCCCGAGGGCGTGCTGCTCGGCCCGTTGCTCGACTCCGACATCTGCTGGCTGCGCACGGTGGCCGCGGCGTCGCGGCCCTGGTTGGGCTTGAACAGCTCGTCGGTGGCCTCGCTCTGGGCGAAGTCGACATCCGCGGTGACCGTGGCGCGCACGTTGTCGCGACCCACGATCGGTTCGATGATCTCGATCACGCGCTTGACGTAGCTGGCTTCGATCTGCTGCACGTACTGCAGCTGCTGCGCGTCCAGCCCGCTGGCCGGGCCGTCGCCGCTGGCGCCGGACAGCAGCGTGCCGCTCGAATCGAGCACGCTCACGGCCTTGGGCGTCAGCTCGGGCACCGACGACGACACCAGGTGCACGATGCCGGCGATCTGCGCGCGATCGAGCGTGCGGCCGGGATGCAGTTGCACCAGCACCGATGCGCTGGGCTTCTGCTGCTCGCGGAAGAAGCCGTTCTGCTGCGGCAGCGCCAGGTGCACGCGCGCGCTCTGCACCGCGGACAGTGCGCTGATCGAGCGCACCAGTTCGCCCTCGAGGGCGCGCTGCCAGGTCATCCGTTCCTGGAACTGCGTCTGCCCGAAGCGGGCGTTGTCGAGCAGCTCGAAGCCGGCGGTCGAGCCCTTGGGCAGCCCTGCCTGCGCCAGCCTCAGGCGCACGTCGTGCACCTTGTCGGCCGGCACCAGGATCGCGCTGCCGCCGTCGGCGTGCTGGTACGGCACGTTCATCTGCGAGAGTTGCGCCAGGATCGCCCCGCCGTCCTTGTCGGACAGGTTGGCGTACAGCACGCGGTAGTCGCCGCTCTTGCTCCACATCGCGAGCGCGGCGATCACCGCCGCCAGCGCCGCGACGCCGAGCGTCAACATCACCATCGCCTTGACCGGAACCGCAGTCAGGCGACCCATCAGCCCGTCGGGCGGGCGTGCGTTGGCGGGGAGCAGGGCGGGTGTCAATGCGTTGTCCATGTGGATCACCGGTCGGGCACGAACAGTCCTGGTGCGGACACTTCGTGCCACAAGCTGGGACGCATTGTTCGGTGAGCCCGCGGCGAGCTATGGGGTGAACAGCCCCGAATTCGGGTTTCAGTTCCCGCCATCGCTGCCGAGCGGCCCGCCTACAGTGACATCGTCACGCCGGCACTCGCATGTTGGCCGTGCGTGCCGCCATCATGAGAGTCGATCTGAAACCGTTTGATTTCGCGCAGGCCGTGGCCAAGGCGGGGCTGCGTCCCGACGGCACGCCGCTCGCGCGGCCGGCCGCCACCAGCGCCGCGGGCACGAGCTTTCAGAACGCGATGACGCAGGCGCTGAGCTCGGTGAGCAACCAGCAGCGCCAGGCCGAGTCGCTGCAACGTGAGTTGCAACTCGACAACCCGGCGGTCAGCCTGGAGCAGACCATGATTGCGATGCAGAAGGCGCAGATTGGATTCCAGGGCGTGCTCGCGGTGCGCAACCGGATGGTGCAGGCGTACAGCGAGATCATGAACATGCAGGTTTAACGCCCACCCCCGAGGCGGCCTGGCGCCCGCTTCCCCCTCAAGGGGGTAGTGCTCGGCGACCTGTGCCGCACTCGGCCGCGCTTAGCCAGCGCAGCGCGGAAAGTCGAGCGATGTACCCTGCGGCGAGCAGATCGTCGCACGGCCGAGCGGCGTCACTTGCACGCGCAGCTGCTGGCCTTGGGGCAGCGCGAACTCGGCGGCGAAGCCGGCGGCCGCGAGCGCATCGCGGCCGTCGAAGCTGGTGCTGACGCCGCGCGTCATCGTCACGCCGACGTAGTCATCGGCGCGTGCGACGTGCAGGGTGCCGGCCGGCGCCGCGTGGCAATCGGCGTCGGCCACCGGGCCGACCGACCAGCACCACGCGGAGCCGGGGCGCACCGACACGTGCACCAACCCCGCACCCTGACGTACGCTCTCGAGCCGTGCGTTGCCGAGGTCGAGCGCGAGATCCTGTGCGGCGGCACGAAGCCGGGCGCGCGCCATGGCTTCGCCGAACGATGGCAGCGCGATGCTCATCAGGGCAGCGACGATGGCCACTGCGATCACGCACTCGATCAGCGTGATGCCGCGCGCGAGGCGGTGCGCCTGGGCAATGTGGAATCGCATCAAGGGTTCCAGCACCGAGCCGAAGGCTCGTAGGCGATGACGCCGTGCGTGACGCGTAGCGTGAGCTGCGAACAGCCCGGATCCTTGGCCTGCTCGCGGTCCGGCACCGCGGTGGCGCGGGCCTCGTAGTTGTCGGGACCGTCGGAGAACATCGTGATGCGGTAAAGGCCGCGGTCGCTCAGGGCCGGCACGTCGATGCCGAGCTGGTCGACGCGCAGCGCGTACTGGCCCTTGCCGGCGATGTAGCGCTCCTGCGCCTGCTGCACGCGCTGCAGCGCGGCCACCGCGTCGCCGCGCCTCGTGCGCTCGAGGTAGCTCTGGTACGACGGCAGCGCCAGTGCCATCGTGATGCTGCCCGTGACGCAGGCGGCGCAGATGTCGACCAAGGTCGATCCGCGCTGTCTTGACGATGTGGGAGCCCGCTTCATGGCTGCACGCTGTGGACGGTTCGGCAGCGCCGCTGCCGGGTGATGTCAGTCGAGAGACAGAAGCCTTCTGCGCTTCTGCGTTTGATCAATGTAGCGTTGCAGTGCGCGCTGGGCCTGGGGCTGCACGTGCATGAATTCACAGCCCAATCGGGACCCCCGTGACGGGGTTTGGATCACCGTGACATGGTGCAACAGCAGGTCTGTATCGAAGCGCGTATCGGGGTCGAGCTCGATGCGCACACCGCGAATCTCCAACCCGGCAGACAATGGAGGTACGTCGGCGGGCAGCATCAGTGCGCAACCGCCGATCGACACGTCGAGCACGCGCAGGCCGAGCTGCATGTCGGGCATCGAAGGGTGGCGCAGCAAAGCGGTCGGCGTGCCACGGCCGAGGGTGCGCACGCGGAAGCTGCGCCGGCGCTGGAAGCGATACATCTCGCGCGGCATGTCGGTCTGCAGCGAGCAGGTCGTGTTGCCGCGCACCAGCACCAGGTGATCGACGTCGAACTGCAGCTTCACCGAATCGAGGTACGCGACGCACGTCGCTTCCTCGAGTTCGATCAGGCGCTGCAGCTGCGGGCTGTCGGCGTCGGCGCTGAAGTTGACGCGCTGTTGGGTGCTGTCGACCGTCCAGATCACGGTCGTCAGCCCGGCGGCATCGGGGCCGGACAGCACCACCGGCGTGGCGTCGGCGGCGAGTTGCTTGAGCAGTGCCGCGATCTCGCGCGGCTGGCTGATGCGGAACTCCGCATACGGATCGATGCCGCCGCTGGCCGCCAGCGCGGCCGGTTGGGTGTCGAGGAACATGCTGCGTCCCCTCCTTCAGCGACGTCAGTGCAGCGTGCGGGGCCTGCCGGACAACATGCCGTCGATCTGCTCGAGCCACGGCTCGGCGAGGTGACGAATCTCCGCGTCGCGCAGCAGGATGCGCTGCATGATGCGCGTGCGGGCCTGCGCGTCGGCGGGCTGCAGCGTCTCGCCGCGCGCGGCCTGCTTGAGCTGGCTGATCAGCAGGCCGCAGGCGCCTTCGAGCTTGACCACCATGTCCCAGTCGCCGACGCGTGCGGCGCTCAGCATGTCGGCGCTGGCGCGTTCGATCGCTTCGTAGTAGTTGAGCAATGAGGTGTTCATCAATGAGCCCCCGTGGCTGGCGTCGGTCATTGCGGTGATCAATGGGCGCCCGGCTCGCCGTCGATGCGTGGCGCGATCGCGCGCCATGCCTCGTGGATCGGCTGCACCAGCGACATGCACTCGGCGATGCCGGCTTCGTCGCTGTTCAGGTTGGCCTGGGTCAGGCGCAGGCTGACGTAGCCGTACAGATCCTGCAGCACGCGGGCGAGGTCGCCGCCGTCCTTCATGTTCAGGCCGCCGCGCAGGCCTTCTTCGACGATGCGCACGGCGCGGCCGATCGCGCGGCCCTTTTCCTGCACGTCGCGCGAGCGGATGGCGCCGCGGGCGCGCGCGCACGAGGCGAGAAACTCCTCGAACAGCATGTCGATCAGGCGGTGCGGGCTGGCGCCAGCCACGCCGGTGTCGACCTGAACGTCCTGATAGAGGCCGGCGATCGAGCGCATCGCGGAATGGGAGCTGGCAAACATCGGCGCATCCCTTTCGGGGTTTCGTGCGGGATGCTTCTGTTATCGGCCTCTCCTGCTGGCGACTTGAGCGCGCCAGCGTGCCGAGGAAGGTGGCCTTTTTCCGCCGCGCAAGCGGCCGCGGGCACCGGCGAGTCAGCTCTTGCTGCTATTGGACAGGATCGACATCTGCTGCGTCACGTAGGTCGACAGGCTCTGCAGTTGACCCATCTGCGCGTCGAGCGCGGTGTACTGCTTGCGCAGCCGGTCCTCGGTCTGCGAGACCCGCACCTCGAGTTCGGCCTGGCGGTCCTCGTTGCGACTGATGCTCTGGCGGATGCCGTCGGTGCGCGCGCTGAGCGCGCCATCGACCCCGAGCGCCTGATCGCCGAACTGGCGAAACAGGGTCGCGAAGCCGTTGTTGGCCGGCGTCACCGTGTCGGTGTTGGAGAACAACTTCTTCAGCTCACCGAGATTGGCCAGCGCGTTGTCGAGCTTGGTGCTGTTCACCGAGATCGTGCCGTCGCGCTGCACGTCGAAGCCGATGTCGGCCAGGCGCGTGAAGGCGGTGGACGCAGCGCTCGTGCCGCCCAGCATGTTGCGCAGCGCGTAGCGCAGCGACACCGCTGC
This sequence comes from Burkholderiaceae bacterium, assembly GCA_035499355.1. GTDB lineage: Bacteria > Pseudomonadota > Gammaproteobacteria > Burkholderiales > Burkholderiaceae_C > JAEUPI01. The sequence continues at coordinate 7,308 of DATJYZ010000085.1, forward strand.
GCTGTCGCCCTGCAGCGTGCCGGCGGTCTTGGTGTCCGCGTCGTACTTGGTGTCGGTGGCCAGCTCGTTGTTGATGTCGTTGTAGGCCTTGACGAAGTCCTGGATCTTCTGCTGGATCGCGTCCTTGTCCGAGGCGGTCGTGATCTGCACCGGCGAGGTGGTCACGCGCTGCAGCTGCAGCGTCATGCCGTCGACGACGTTGGTCAGCGTGTTCGTTGCCGAGCTGACCGGCGCACCATTGATCAGGGCGGAGGCGTTGGCTGCGGCCAGCGCCTGCGACATCGTGACCGTGCCGACCGAAGGATCGAAGGCGAGAGCCGAAAGCCCACTGGTGTCGACGTTGCCGCCGTCGCTGTCGGCGACGGTGATTCTGAAGCCGTTGGCGGCGCCGGTGGTGCTGGACGTGAACACCAAGCGCGCTCCCGATGCGTCGCTGAGCACGGTGGCAGTGATGCCTGCATTGGCCGCGTTGATCATGTCGCGCACCTGGGCGAGCGACTTGGCCGGCGGACCGACGCTGAGGTCGACGGCCGTCGCAGCGGGGTTTGCGGTGAACGTGTTGCCGGTGCCCCAGGTGCCGAGCTCGATATGCAGCGTGCCTTCGCCGACCAGGTCGTCGGCCGAGGCATACGTTTTGGAGATGTTGGTCTGGGCCTGCGCCAGCTGCGTCACCTGCACGCTGTAGCTGCCGGGACGGTTGTTGGCATCGGTGGTCACCGCCACCGACGTCGCATCGCTGGACGTCCCGGAGGTCTGGTTCCACGTGCTCGGGCTGGTGAGGGCGGCCGCGGCATCGCGCAGCGTCGACAGGTAGGACTGCACCTTGCCGAACGCCGACAGCTTGGTTTGCAGCGCGGAGGCTTGTGTCTGCAAGTCGTTGATCGGTTGGCGCTCGATCGCGACCAGCTGCGTCACGATGCTGTTGACGTCCAGTCCGCTGCCGATGCCCGGCGATGAGATGGTGGCCATGGTCTTTACCTACCTTCGCCTACGGCCTATCGGCACGGGTCGAGGGCATCTTGAGTGAAATAGTTCACGCCCCGACGGCCGGGGGTCGGGGCGTGCACATCACGGATGCGGCGGGGGCGGCGCAGCGCCGCCCGAAGACGGGCGCGGCACCGTTGATCAGCTGCGCAGCAGCGTCAGCACCTGGTTCGGGATCTGGTTCGCCTGCGCCACCATCGCCGTGCCGGCCTGCTGCAGGATCTGCGCCCGTGCCAGGTTGGCGGTCTCGGCCGCGTAGTCGGCGTCCATGATGCGGCCGCGCGCGGCGCTCTGGTTCTCGCCGGTGATCTGCAGGTTGCTGATCGCGAACGCGAAGCGGCTCATCGCGGCACCGTAGGTGGCGCGGTTGGTCGAAATCGCATCCAGGGCGGTGTCGATCGCATCGAGCGCGGTCGACGCGTTGCCAGCCGTCGTGATGTCGCCGCCCACCGTGGTCACGGTGGCGGTGGTGATGGTCAGCGTGTCGCCGTTGTTGGGGCCGATCTGGAACGTCTTGCTGCCGGCGCCGGCGCCGACGATCGCGGTGCCGTTGAACTTGGTCTGCGCCGCGATGCGCGTGATCTCGGCCGACAGCTGCTGGTATTCGGTGTCGAGGTTGGCGCGGTCGCCGGTGCCGTTGGAGCCGTTCTGCGCCTGGATCGCGAGCTCGCGCATGCGCTGCAGCACGTCGGTCATCGTGGCCAGCGCGCCCTCTGCGGTCTGTGCCAGCGAGATGCCGTCGTTGGCGTTGCGGATCGCGACGTTGATGCCGAGGATCTGCGCATTCATGCGGTCGGCGATCGCGAGGCCGGCGGCATCGTCCTTCGATGAATTGACCCGCAGGCCCGAAGACAGGCGCTGGATCGACGTCGCCAGCGAATCCTTCGAGGTCGACAGGTTGCGCTGCGCGTTCAGCGACGAGATGTTGGTGTTGATGGTCTGCGACATACGGACTCCTTGGCGTTCGGCTCGCCGTTTGCGCCGGCTCGCCGGGTTTCAGGCCAACTGCGAAGCCTGCATGGGGGAGTTTTCGGCAGACCGTGGATCGTGGATCGCGCGATGAGCAAGACTTTCGCAGTCCAGTTCGGCGCCTGTCGCAGGCAAAGAAAAGGCCGCCCCGAAGGGCGGCCGTCCAAGGACACGTCACGCGGAGCGTGGCGTGTTCTCTTCCTGCGTCAGCGCAGCAGCGCGAGCACCTGGTTGGGCAGCTGGTTCGCCTGCGCGACCATCGCCGCGCCGGCTTGCTGCAGGATCTGGGCGCGCGACAGGTTCGCCGTTTCGGCAGCGAAGTCGGCGTCCATGATGCGGCCGCGGGCGGCGCTCTGGTTCTCGCCGGTGATCTGCAGGTTGCTGATCGCGAACTGGAACCGGCTCATCGCGGCACCGTAGGTGGCTCGGCTGGTCGTCACGGTGTCCATCGCCGTGTCGAGCGCGGCCAGCGCGGTCGAGGCGTTGGCGGCCGTGGTCAGGTCGCCGGTCACGGTGGCCACGGTCGCCGTCGTGATCGTCAGCGTGTCGCCGTTGTTGGCGCCGACCTGGAAGGTCTGCGCGCCGGAGCCGGCGCCGATGATCGCGCTGCCATTGAACTTCGTCTGCGCGGCGATGCGCGTCACTTCAGCCGACAGTTGCTGGTACTCGGTGTCGAGGTTGGCGCGGTCGGTGGTGCCGTTGGAGCCGTTCTGAGCCTGCACGGCCAGTTCGCGCATGCGCTGGAACACGTCGGAGATCGTGGCCAGCGCGCCTTCAGCGGTCTGCGCCAGCGAGATGCCATCGTTGGCGTTGCGCACCGCGACGTTGATGCCGCGGATCTGCGCGTCCATGCGAGAGGCGATCGCGAGGCCCGCGGCGTCGTCCTTGGCCGAGTTGACACGCAGACCAGACGACAGGCGCTGCAGTGACACGGCCAGCGAGTCTTTCGACGTCGACAGGTTGCGCTGCGCGTTCAGCGACGAGACGTTGGTGTTGATGGTCATTGCCATTTGAGTGACTCCTTCAAGTTGAAACGAATCCGGCTCTTCAAGCCGCCGGGTGTTGCCCGACGCCGGATGCAACCTGTTGCTCTTGCGAACCGCAGTCCATCCAACCGGACCACGTCCCCCTTGCGGGAGGCGTTGGATGGCTTATCGGAGGCGTGGAAATCGAACTTGAGGGTTTTTGCAAGCCAGTTCGAACGATCGAACCGTGACCGATTTGCCGTCGCGCCAGGAACAGCCGGGTCATTCGGTCCCTGTTCACATCACGTGACGAAGCGGCCGTCGCGCACCATCCGAGGATGGCCCATCTCGCGCTGGTGATGATCGCCCGCAACGAAGCGCGCTGCATCGAGCGCTGCCTGCACAGCGTGCGCGAGCACGTCGACTCGATGCTGGTGCTGGACACCGGTTCGAGCGACGACACCGCGGCGATCGCCCGGCGCGCCGGGGCACGCGTGGCGCACTTCGACTGGTGCGACGATTTCGCCGCCGCGCGCAACTCCGCGCTGCAGATCGCCGACGCCGACTGGTCGCTGGTGCTCGACGCCGACGAGTGGTTGACCGACGGTGCCGATGCCTTGCACGCGCTGCGCGACGGCGCTCCGTCGGTGATCGGCGTGATCCGGGTCGACAACCTGTACGGTGCCGACGAGGCGGGTGCGTCGTGCTCGACGAGCTGGTTGTCGCGGCTGCTGCCGCGCGGTGCCCGCTACCACGGCCGCGTCCACGAGCAGCCCGATGCAGCGTGGCCGCGGCGCAGGCTGGGTATCGTGGTGCGCCACGACGGATATCTCGACGCGCCGATGCACGGCAAGCGCGGCCGCAACGATCGTCTGCTGCGCCTGGCGCTGGCCGAGCGTCCGGACGATCCCTACCTGCACTACCAGCTGGGCAAGGACCTGGAACTGCGCGCACTATATAGAGAGGCGCTGCCGCACTACGAGCGCGCGCAGGCCGGCGCCGGTGGCGAGCCGTGGGGCCACGACCTGCTGCTGCGGCAGCTGTTCACGTTGAAGAAGCTCGGCCGCTTCGGCGATGCCGTGCGGCTGGCGGAGACGCAGCAGCCACGGCACGTCGACTCACCTGACTTCTGCTTCACGCTCGGCGACGTGCTACTGGAGTGGGCCGCCCACGAGCCCGCGCGCGGCCCCGAGCTGCTGCCGGTGATCGAATCGGCGTGGCAGCGGGCGGTGACGATCGGCGAGCGGCCGGACCTGCCCGACACCGTGTTGGGACGCGGCAGCTTCCTCAGCGCGCACAACCTCGCCGTGCTGTATGCCGCGCTCAACCGGCACGACGACGCCAGGCGCTGGCGCGAGCGTGAACGCGAGATGCGCGCCGCGCAGACGGTGCGCTGAGCGAGCGCGAGAACAGACCGGCGGCCGCAGCGCAGTTCCGGGCGATGGCGCGGCGGCCGCCGCACTACGCTGCCGTACCATGTCGTCGCTCGTCCTGCCCGAACCCACTGCGGCCCTGCGCGGTGCCGCCACGTCGCGGCAGCGGCGTGCCCACCGGCACTTCCTGACTGGCCGCGCGCACGCCGCGCAGGAGCAGTGGCCGCATGCCTACAAGGCGTTCGAACAGGCGGCGCAGCTGTGCAACGACACCGCGTATGCACTGACCGCGGCGCACGCCGCCATCAAGGCTGGACAGGCGCAGCACGCGGTGACGCGGTTGCGCGCGCTGCGCGCGCGGTGTCCCGAGCTGACGCTGGCCTACACGCTCGAGTCACATGCCTGGCTCGACCTTTCGCGGGCCGACGAGGCGGCCAACGCGCTGCTGGCGCTACCCGCAGCGGCGCCGCGCGACCACATGTACCAGGTGTCGCTGGCGATCGCGCTGCAGCGCCTGAACCGGCATCAGAACGCGGTGGCGGCGTTCATGGATGCGCTGGCGCTGAAGATCGATGACGCCCTGTCGCACTTTCGCATGGGCATGTCGTTCAAGGAGCTCGGCCTCAAGGCCGAGGCGGCCGAGTGCGTCCGCACCGCACTGGCGCTCGGACTGGGCGGCAGCGAGCTGTCGGCGCGCGCACTGCTGGTGTTTCTCGAGCGCGAGGCCTGTCGTTGGGACGAGGCCGATGTCGAGCTGCGGCGTCTGCGCCAGGCGGTGCGCGTGGCACCGGAGGGTGCCGCAGTCGAGACGGGCGCCTTCGTGCACGCGGTGCTGGTCGACGACGCGCTCGAGCAGCGCAAGGTGGCCACGCACTATGCGCGCCATCTGGCGGCGCGCACGGTGGCGTTGCCGCGCGTTCAAGTGCGTCCGCGCGATGGCCGCCTGCGCATCGGTTACCTGTCGGCCGACTTCCACCAACACGCCACCAGCCAGCTGACGGTGCAGATGTTCGAGGCGCACGACCGCAGCCGTTTCGAGGTGAGTTTGTTCTCGGCCAGCGCCGACGACGGGTCGCTGCTGCGCCGGCGCATGGAAGCCGCCGCCGAACACTTCGTCGATCTGCACGGGCACGACGTGGCGCAGATGGCTGCAGCGATCCGTGCCCGAGGCATCGACATCCTGGTCGACGTCAAAGGCGCGACCCACGGCAGCGTGATGCAGGTGATGGCCTACCGCGCGGCGCCGTTGCAGGTGAACTGGCTGGGGTTTCCCGGCACCAGCGGCGCCGACTACATCGACTACGTGATCGGCGACCCGATCGTCACGCCGCTGGCTCACGAGGCGCACTTCAGCGAGCGCATCGCGCAGCTGCCGCTGTGCTATCAGCCCAACGACAGCCGACGCGCGCTGCCGCTCGCGCAGCCGCGCGCGGACTGGGGGCTGCCCGAGGGTGCGCTGGTGCTCTGCGGCTTTCACCAGACGTACAAGATCTCGCGCGACGTGTTCGCCAGCTGGTGCCGCTTGTTGCAGGCGTTGCCCGATGCGGTGCTGTGGCTGCTGTGCTGGAACGCCAACGTGCAGGCGGCGCTGACCGGCGCCGCGGCGGCGATGGGCGTCGACCCGGCGCGCCTGGTCTTCGCGCCGCGGCTGCCGGCCGATCAGCACTTGTCGCGGCTGGCCGCGGCGGATCTCTACCTCGACGCCTGGCCGTGCAACGCGCACACCACCGCCAGCGAGGCGCTGTGGGCCGGGGTGCCGCCGATCACCGTGGTGGGCGAGACGTTCGCCCAACGCGTGGCGTCGAGCCTGCTGCACGCCAGCGGACTGCCCGAGTTGGTGTGCCGTGACGGCGCGCAGTACGAGCAGACCGTGCTGGCGCTGGCGCGCGATCCCGCGCGTCGCCGGCGGTTGCGCGACACCCTGATCGCTCAGCGCAGCGGCCACCCGCTGTTCGATGGCGCGCGTTTCGCGCGCGACGTCGAGGCGCTGTTCGAACGCATGTGGGCGCGCGCGCTGAGCGGGCAACCGCCCCAACACCTGCCCGCCTGAAGCCAGGCCACCGGGGCGCCGGCGGCGGCCGATTTGGCGTCCATTCACAGCGCATCTCACCCGCTTGCGCGCTGGGGCCAGCGCCTACGCTAACGGTGCCGGGCCATGCCGACCGGCGACCGGGGACGAATCGATGAGCCAGCTACCCGACATCAACCTGTGCATCGTGCAGCCGCTCGGCTACGTGCATTCGCTCGGGTTCATCGACCCGGCGCGCTACTTCAGACACCAGTTCCGGCGCTTCGGCGCGAATGTGAGCATGGCCAAGAACCGGCTGCGCCACGACGCGGTGAACTTCGTCTTCGGTGCCCACCTGGGCTTCGACGCCACGCTGCGCGAGCGCCACGCCTGCGTGTTCGTCAACCTCGAGCAGCTCGGCGCAGGCGGCGCGCAGGTGTCGGCGACCTACCGTGACTTGCTGGCCGGCTCGGCGGTGGTGGACTACGACGCCGACAACGTGGCGGCCTACGCGCGCGACGCCGACGCCGTGCCGGTGGTGCCGATCCTGCACGCACCGTACCTGACCACCGCTTCGCCGCTGCCGATCGCGCAGCGGCCGATCGACCTGCTGTTCGTCGGCAGCATGAACCCGCGGCGTCGCGCGTTGATCGACCGCGTCGAGGCCCTGGGCGTGCAGGTCGCGATGTTCGACTCGGCGCTGTACGGCGACGAACGCGACCAGTACATCGCACAGGCCAAGGCGGTGCTCAACCTGCACTTCTACGAGAGCAGCCGCTTCGAGCAGGTGCGGGTGTCGCATTGCCTGTCGCTCGGCACGCCGGTGATCTCGGAGCGCGGCGCCGCGTGCAGGCCGCACGCGGCGTTCGAGCGCAGCGTGTGCTGGTTCGACGAGGGCTCGCTCGAGCGTGTGCTGGCCGGGTTCAAGGACAGCGCCGCGTTCGCCGAACGCGCGCAGACGGCACTCACGCAGTTCCGCGACGCCGATCCAGTCGAAGCCTATGGCGATCTGCTGGCATTCGCGGTCGGCTTCGGTGGCGCGCACCATGAGCGCCGGCCGCAGGCGCCGTGGCGGCCGGCGCGCCTGCACATCGGCTCGGGCAAGGACTACAAGCCAGGCTGGCTCAACGTCGACGTGCTGCCGCGCACCGAGCCCGACCTGGTGCTGGACCTGTCGCAGCCGCTGCGGCTGCCGTTGCAGGCGCAGTCGTGCACCGTGGGGGCGGTCGAACTGGCCGAAGGCCAACTCGACATCGTGCTGGCCAACAACGTGCTCGAGCACGTGACCGATCTGCCGCGGCTGATGACCCAGGTGCTGCAACTGCTGCGCGTGGGCGGCCAACTGGTGATCGAAGTGCCGTACGAGCATGCGCCCACCGCCTGGCAAGACCCGACCCACGTGCGCGCGATGAACGAGAACTCGTGGCTCTACTACAGCGACTGGTTCTGGTACCTCGGCTGGTTCGAGCATCGCTTCGGGGTGCTCAGCTCGCAATACCTCGACCTCGAGTTGCGCGAGGCGCCGCGCGAGCGCGCCGCCTTCATGCGCGTGGTGCTCGAAAAGGTGGTGACGTCGCCGCGCGAGCGCATGGTGGCACGCACGATGAGCCCGGTGCTCGAGGTGCCCGACGACGCGCTCGACCCGGCTTGGTTGTATCGCGTGCGCGCGGAGCAGCCCGCGACGGCGTTCGCCTGAAGGGCACGCGAGATGGTGTCGATCACGGACCACCGCTTCGACGACCTCGACTACGAGGCTTTCCGCGCGCTGGCCGGCGACCCCGGCTTGAGCCGGCACGAGAAGGTGGGCTTCCCCGACAGCTACCGCGAGGGCCGCGAGGAGGCGATCTTTCACGACGTGGTCGCCAAGCTCGCCAGCCTGCAGCGTCCGGGCGCCCGCGTCATCGAGGTGGGGCCCGGTTGCAGCCGCATGCCCGTGATGCTGGCCGAGCGCTGCGCCGAGATGCGCAGCGAGCTCACGTGGGTCGACAGCGCCGAGATGCTGGCGCTTCTTCCCGACGCGCCGCACGTGCACAAGGTGGCTGGACGCTTTCCGCAAGCGCTGCAGCCGCGGCTGCACGAACTCACCGGTGGCGTCGACACGATCGTCGCCTACAGCGTCGTGCAGTACGTGTTCGGCGAGGGCAACCTCTACCAGTTCCTCGACACCTGCCTGGCGCTGCTGGCCAGCGGGGGCGAGCTGCTGATCGGCGACGTGCCGAATCAGACCATGCGCAAACGCTTCTTCGCCAGCCCGGCCGGCGTGGCGACTCACCGGCGCCACACGGGCAGCAGCGCGGTGCCGGAGGTGCACTTCAACCGGCTCGAGCCGGGCCAGATGGACGACAGCGTCGTGCTCGCCGTGCTGGCCCGCGCGCGGGCACAGGGCTTCCATGCCTGGGTGGTGCCGCAGGCGGTGAGCCTGCCGATGGCCAATCGACGCGAAGACATCCTGATCCGCTGCCCATGACGCAGTCGACCGGAGCGCAGGCGTGAACAAGACCCGCAAGCTGGTGATCGTCGGCGACTCGGCCTTCGCCGAGGTGGCGCACGAGTATTTCGACGCCGAGTCTGGCTACCGTGTCGTGGCCTTCGCCGTCGAGCAGGCGTTCCGCAGGCGCGACACACTGCATGGCCTGCCGGTGCTGCCGTTCGAGCAGCTCGAGCAGCACTGCGCGCCGTCGGACCACGACGTCTACGTGGCCACCGTGTACACGCAGCTCAACCGGCTGCGGGCACGCCTGGCCGCGGCGGCCAAGACACGCGACTATCGGTTGGCCTCGTTCGTCAGCCCGCGCGCGCAGGTGTGGCGCAACGCCCAGCTCGGCGAACACTGCTTCGTGTTCGAGCACAACACCGTGCAACCGTTCGTGCAAATCGGCGACAACGTGGTGCTGTGGAGCGGCAACCACATCGGTCACCACAGCCGCATCCACGACCATTGCTTCGTCTCATCGCAGGTCGTGCTGTCGGGTTTCAGCAGCGTCGGGCGGCACAGCTTCCTCGGCGTCAACGCGGCGGTGGCCAACAACGTGACGGTCGCCGCCGACAACTGGATCGGCCCCGGCGTGGTCGTGATGGCCGACACCCAGCCCGACCAGCTGTTCCGCGGCGAGCAGCCGGCGCCGGCCAAGGTCGGCGCGCGGCGCTTCTGCAAGGTGCGCGATGCCTGAGGCCGATGCGATCCAGGCACCGGCAGCGGCCGTGCGCGGCGCGATGCGCTGGCGGCGCCTCGGCCTGGTGTGGAACGCACATCGCCGCGCACCGTGGGCGACCAGCCATGCGATGGGGCCGACACCGATCGTGCTGCGTGACGGCGAGATCCGCGTCTACCTCACCTGCCTCGACGCGCAGGGGCGCGGCCGGCCGGCCTGGGTCGACGTCGATGCCCGCGACCCGACGCGCGTGTTGCGCGAGTGCGCAGCGCCGGTGCTCGAGATCGGCGAACCGGGCAGCTTCGACGACAACGGCGTCATGGTCACCTGCATGGTGGCGGCCGAGCCCGGACGCCTGTTCATGTACTACGCCGGATTCGAGCTGTGCACGCAGGTTCGCTACCGCGTGTTCAGCGGGCTCGCCCTCAGCGACGACGGTGGGGCCTCTTTCCGCCGCGCCAGCCGCGCGCCGGTGCTCGACCGTGGTGACGACGAGTTGCTGTTCCGAGGCGGCCCGTTCGTGCGCCGCGTCGGGCCCGGCTATCGCATGTGGTACGTCGGCGGCAGCGCCTGGACCGACGTCGCCGGCAAGACGCTGCCGGTGTACGACCTGCGCGTGGCCGACTCGGCCGACGGCATCCGCTGGCCCACCCGCGGTGCGGTGTGCCTGCCGCTGCAGCATGCCGACGAACACGGCTTCGGCCGGCCCTGGGTGCTGCCGACTGCCGACGGTGGGTTCGAGCTGTTCTATTCGATTCGCCGCCGCTCGGCCGCGGCCTATCGGCTCGGCCATGCGCGCTCGCGCGACGGCCTGCACTGGACGCGCGACGACGCGG
>DATJYZ010000086.1:0-10444 GCA_035499355.1 Burkholderiaceae bacterium
CACGATGCCGGCGCCGATGATGGCGCCGAAGATCATGCGCGCGCCGTCGGGGCCGGGTGTCGCATTCGCCATCGCGACCATCGGCCCGACGGCAGCGAAAGTCACGCCCATCATCACCGGCAGCCGGATGCCGAACCAGCCGCCGGTGCCGAACGACTGCACCAGCGTCGCGAGGCCGCAGCAGAAGAGGTCGGCGCTGATCAGCATCGCGACCTGTTCCGGGCCGAGCTTCAGCGCGCGGCCGACGATGAGCGGCACGGCGATGGCGCCGGCGTACATCACCAGCACGTGCTGCAGGCCGAGCGCGGCCAGCCGCGGCACCGGCAGGCGCTCGTCGACCGGATCGACCATGGGGGTGGGAGCGGTGGCGGTGGTCATGGGGGTTCCCTCCGAAACGTTTGTCTGTCGTGTGACGGCGCTCGCGCTCGCGGTCAGTCGCCCTTGGCGCCGGCCTCGTACCAGCGCTTGATCACGGCGCGCTCGTCGTCGCTGATCTGCGTCGCGTTGCCCAGCGGCATCAGCTTGAGCACCACCGCCTGCTGGTACACCGCCTGTGCGTGCTGGCGCACCAGCGCATCGGTGTGCAGCGCGACGTTCTTCTGCTGCACCTGCGCGTTGTGGCACAGCACGCAGCGCTGGTCGACGATGGCCCGCACCGCCGCCATCGTGGGCGGCGCCGCACCCGCCGCGGTGGCGGTCGCCGGCGCGGGCATCAACGCCACCGACACCGCGACCATCATCGCCACGCCGGCGACGGCGTAACCCCATGGCACCGGCTGCCCGAGCACCAGCGCCTTGTGGCGCGCGACGAACGAATGCCGCACCAGCGCGGCGGCGAGCATCAACGCCACCAGCACCAGCCAGTTGTGCCTGGCCTGGTACAGCCAGCCGTAGTGGTTGCTCAGCATCGCCACCAGCACCGGCAGCGTGAAGTAGGTGTTGTGCAGGCTGCGCTGCTTGGCGCGCTGGCCGTACACCGGATCGACCGGCTGACCGGCGCGCATCTGCGCGATCACCTTGCGTTGGCCGGGAATGATCCAGAACAGCACGTTGGCGCTCATCGCGGTGGCCAGCATCGCACCGACGATGAGGAACGCCGCACGGCCGGCGAACAGCCGGCAGGCGAGCCAGGTGGCGCCCACGACGTAGACCAGCAGCAGCAAGCCGACGATCAGGTCGCCGCGCTCGCGCTGTCCGAACACGCGGCAGATGGCGTCGTAGACGATCCAGCCTGCCGCCAGAAACGCCAACGCCGCCATCACGGCCGCGCCGGCCGACCAGTCGAACACGTTCCTGTCGACCAGGAAGATGTTGGCGTTGAACAGGTACAGCACCGTGAACAGCGCGAAGCCGGTCAGCCAGGTGCTGTAGCTCTCCCAGATGAACCAGTGCAGGTGCTCGGGCAGCGACTTCGGTGCCACCAGGTATTTCTGCGGGTTGTAGAAACCGCCGCCGTGCACCGCCCACAACTCGCCGTCGACACCCCTGGCCTTAAGGTGCGGGTCGGTCGGCGGCGTGAGGCTCAGATCGAGGAACACGAAGTAGAACGACGCCCCGATCCACGCGATGCCGGTGATCACGTGCGCGAAGCGCAAGAGGAGGTTGATCCAGTCGAGGAGGTAGGTGTCCATTGCTTCGATTGCGAGGGCTTGGCGCGGCGCGGTGGGCGGTACCCGATGTGGGCTCCTACTGTGGCGGTCGGCCTTGCAGGGGCGGAGCCGCCCCTGGGGCGAGAGCAGCGCAGGGAACCTCGGCCCGCAGGGCCGAGGCGCCGGAGGTTGAGCGCCGGCGGCGCCCGCCCGCCCGCGGGCTTGCACACTCGCTCGCGTGCATGCCAGCGACCGACCACCCTCTAAGCACGACCGCGCTCATTCAGCCACCGCGCCGGACTCGCGCACCACCGCGCGCCACTTCTCGAACTCGCGCTGCACGAAAGCGCCGAACTGCTGCGGCGTGCCGCCCACCGGGTCTGCACCCTCGGCGACCATCGCGCTCTCGACCGCGGGCAGCGCGAGGATCTCGTTGACCGCGCCGTTCAGCGCCGACACGACGTCGACGCTGGTGCCCTTGGGCGCGAAGAAGCCGAACCACGAGCCGGCCTCGAAGCCCGGGTAGCCGCGCTCGGCCACCGTCGGCACGTCGGGCAGCGAGCGCGAGCGCCGCGCGCTGCTGACTGCCAACGCGCGCAGCGCGCCGGCCGCGATGTGCTGCCGCACCGACGGGATGGTCGCGAACATGAACTGGATGCGGCCGCTCAGCAGATCCTTCAGTGCATCGGCGCCTTTGTAGGGCACGTGGGTCGCCTCGAAGCCGGCGCGCTTGGCGAGCAGAAAGCCCGACAGGTGCGACGAGGTGCCGATGCCGGTGGAGCAGTAGTTGAGCTGGCCGGAGTTGGCGCGCGCATGGGCGACGAACTCTTCGAGCGTGGCCGCCGGTACCGACGGATGCACCACCAGCACGTTGGGCACGTCGGCCAGCAGCACGATCGGCATCAGCTCGGTCAGCGGGTTGTACGGCAGCTTGGGGTACAGCGTCGGGTTGACGGCGATCGGCCCCACCGACGCCACCAGCAGCGTGTAGCCGTCGGCGGGCGAGCGCACCACCAGCTCGGTGCCGAGGTTGCCGCCGGCGCCCGGCTTGTTGTCGACCACGAACGGCTGCTTGAACTTCTCGTCCAGGTGGCGGCTGACGTTGCGCGCCAGCAGGTCCGTGGTGCCGCCGGCGGTGAAGCCGACCACCACGCGCACCGGGCGCGCCGGCCACGTCTCGCCCAAGGCCAGCGGCGCCAGCCCCATGACGGCAGCGCCCAGCATGAAACCGCGTCGCTGCATCGTCGTCGGCCCGGCCTTCAGGCGGCGTAGCTCGCGTCGAGCCGGTCCAGCTTGCGCAGCAGCGCCGGCCACTCCATCAAGCCGTATGGCCTGCGCGTGCCGCGCTGGTAGTTGTTCCAGGTGGCCTCGATCACCGGTTGCGGCACCGGGTTCAGGGGCGAATTGCACGCCATCGCCGCCAGCTGCGTGCGGCATGCCAGCTCGAGCCGGTGTGCCCAGTTGAACGCCTCGCCGACCGTGCGGCCTACCACCAGCGCGCCGTGGTTGCGCAGGATCAACGCCTCCGACTCGCCGAGGTCGGCCAGCAGCGACTTCTGTTCCGCCTCGTCGAGCACCACGCCCTGGTAGTCGTGATAGCCGATCTTGAGGAAGCGCATCGCCGTCTGCGTCACCGGCAGCAGCCCGCACTGCAGCGCGCTGACCGCCATCGACGCGAAGGCATGGGTGTGAATCACGCAGGCGATCTCCGGCCGCGCGGCGTGGATCGCGCTGTGGATCACGTAGCCGGCGCGGTTGATGCCGTAGTCGAGCGCACCGAAATCCGGCTTGGCCAGGACGTTGCCGGCCAGGTCCACCTTGATCAGGCTCGACGCGGTGATCTCCTCGTACATCATCCCGTACGCGTTGATGAGGAACGCGCCGGGCTCGCCCGGCACGTGCGACGAGATGTGGTTGGCCATCATGTCGGACATGCCGTAGAGGTCGACCAGCCGGTAGCACGCTGCCAGATCGACGCGCGCCGCCCACTCCTGCGCGCTGCAGTGCGGCTTCATCGACGCGATATGCATGGCCAGGCCTTGGCGGCGTGCTAGCTGCCGCGGTAGGTCGAATAGCTCCACGGGCTCACCAGCAGCGGCACGTGGTAGTGGCCGTTCGCATCGGCGATGCCGAAGTCGAGCTGCACCTCGTCGAGAAACGGCGGCTCGGGCAACGCGACGCCGCGCGCGCGGAAGTACGGGGCCACCGCAAAAACCAGGCGGTAGCGGCCGGTGGCCATGGCCTTCGCATCGAGCAACGGGCCGCCGGGATGGCGGCCGTCGGCGTCGAGCGTGAACGAGGCGATCGTGCGTGCGCCGGCGCCGTCGAGACGCAGCAGGCGGCCCTGCATGCCGGCGGCCGGGCTGCCGTGCATGGTGTCGAGCACGTGGGTGCTGAGGTGGCCCATGATGGTGGTGACGGCGCGCGGGGCTGTTGCGGGCAGCGGCAAAGTGTATACACTTCTGCGTACAGGTCAATCGACGTCCACCCGTGCCCACCCCGTCGTCGCGCCGTCCCTCGTCGCCCGGCCGCAGCCGCCCGGCGTTGCGCGTGGTGCGCAGCGCCGCCGCGCCGCGTGCCACACGCGATGATGCCGCCGCCAGCACCGCGACGCAACGCATCGTCGAGTCGATCACCGCGGCCATCGCCGAGCGCCGCCTGATGCCCGGCACCAAGCTCGCCGAGCAGAAGCTGGCCGACATCTTCCGCGTCTCGCGCACGCTGGTGCGCCAGGCGCTCAACCAGCTCAGCCGCGACCGTCTGGTGCACCTGCAGCCGTCGCGCGGCGCGTCGGTGGCGGCACCCAGCGTGGCCGAGGCGCGCCAGGTGTTCGAGGCGCGCCAACTGATCGAGGGCGCGATGGTGCGGCAGCTGGCGCGCGCGATCACCACGGCGCAGATCGCCGAGCTGCGCATGCACCTGAACGCCGAGCGCGCCGCCATCGGCCGCGTCGACATCTCCGGCCGCACACGGCTGCTGGCGGACTTTCACGTCGTGCTGGCACGCATGCTCGGCAACGAAGTGCTGGCGCAGCTGCTGTCCGACCTGCTGACGCGCTCGTCGCTGATCGCGCTGATGTACCAGTCCACCCATTCGGCCGAGGCGTCGTTCGAGGAGCACGTGGCGATCGTCGACGCGCTCGAACGCCACGATGCGCGCGATGCCGTGCGGCTGACGCAGCGCCACCTGCACAGCGTGGAGCACAACCTGCGGCTCGACCCGCGCCGCCCCGACCTCGCTCTGGTGCTGAAGAACCCATGACGACCGACGACAAGCCCGCCACGCCCTACCCGCGCGACCTGCGCGGCTACGGCCGCGCAGTGCCGCATGCGCGCTGGCCCGGCGGCGCGCGCATCGCGGTGCAGTTCGTCCTCAACTACGAGGAGGGCGGCGAGAACAACGTGCTGCACGGCGACCCGACGTCGGAGACGTTCCTCTCCGAGCTCGTCACCGCGCAGGCCTACGAGAACCGCCACATGACGATGGAGTCGATGTACGAGTACGGCTCGCGCGTCGGCGTCTGGCGCATCCTGCGCGAGTTCGAGCGCCGCCGGCTGCCGCTCACCGTGTTCGGCGTCGTCACCGCGCTGCAGCGCTACCCGGAGCTGGTGTCGGCCTTTCTCGAGAACGGCTACGAGATCGCCAACCACGGCCTGCGCTGGATCCACCACCAGCACATGCCCGAGGCCACCGAGCGCCGCCACATCGGCGTGGCCGACCAGCAGCTGCGCGAGCTCACCGGCGGCGAGTGGCCGCTCGGCTGGTACACCGGCCGCGACAGCCCGAACACGCGCCGCCTGGTGGTCGACCTCGGCCGCTACGACTACGACAGCGACTACTACGGCGACGACCTGCCGTTCTGGACGCGCGTCGAGAAGAGCGACGGCGCCACGGTGCCGCACCTGGTGGTGCCGTATTCGCTCGACACCAACGACATGCGCTTCGTGCAGGCGCAGGGCTTCAACACCGGCGACCACTTCTTCACGTACCTGCGCGACAGCTTCGATGCGCTGTACGCCGAGGGCGAGGAGAAGCCGAAGATGATGTCGATCGGCATGCACTGCCGGCTGCTCGGCAAGCCCGGGCGCATCGGCTCGCTGCAGCGGTTTCTCGACCACATCGAGGCGCACGACCGGGTCTGGATCTGCCGCCGCATCGACATCGCGCGGCACTGGAAGGCCATCCATCCGTACAGGGAGCCGGCGTGAGCGCCGATGCGCTGACGCTCGACTGGCTCAACGCCGCGCCCGCCGGCGATGCGCTGGCCGCGCTGGCCGGCACCTACGAACACTCGCCGTGGATCGTCGAGGCGGCGCTGGGCCAGCGTCCGTTCGCGACGCTGGCCGCGTTCAAGCGCGCGCTGGTCGAGGTGGTGCGTGACGCCGGTTGGGAGAAACAGCTCGCCCTGATCCGCGCCCACCCCGAGCTCGCCGGCAAGGCGATGGTCGCCAGGACGCTGACCGCCGAGTCCACGCACGAGCAGGGCAAGGCCGGCCTCACCGACTGCACGCCGGCGGAGTTCGCGCGCATCCAGCAGCTCAACGCCGACTACAACGCCAAGTTCGGCTTTCCGTTCGTGCTCGCCGTGCGCGGACCACGCGGCACCGGCCTGAACAAGCAGGAGATCATCGCCACCTTCGCGCGGCGTCTGAGCAACCACCCGGCGTTCGAGCAGGCCGAGTGCCTGCGCAACATCCACCGCATCGCCGAGATCCGCCTCGACGACGCCTTCGGCATCGAACCGACGCTCGGCAACCAGATCCTCGACTGGGCCGCCGCGCTGGCGCGCCACAGCGACCCCGGCTATGCCGAGCGCGGCGAGCTGACGGTGACCTACCTCACCGACGCGCACCGCGCCTGCGCGCAGCAGCTGCTGCGGTGGATGCGCGACGACTGCGGCTTCGACGACGTGCGCATCGACGCCGTCGGCAACGTGGTCGGCATCTACGACGGCAGCGATCGAGATGCGCCGCGGCTGCTCACCGGCAGCCACTACGACACCGTGCGCAACGGCGGCAGGTACGACGGCCGGCTCGGCATCTTCGTGCCGATGGCCTGCGTGCGCGAGCTCAAGCGGCGCGGGCAGCGCCTGCCGTTCGGCCTCGAGGTGGTCGGCTTCGCCGAGGAGGAAGGCCAGCGCTACAAGGCCGTGTTCCTCGGCTCGGGCGCGCTGACCGGCCACTTCGACCCGCGCTGGCTCGAGCAGACCGACGCCGACGGCGTGTCGATGCGCGAGGCGATGGCGCGCGCCGGCTTGCCGATCGGCGACATCGCACGCCTGCAGCGCGACCCGCGCCGCTACCTTGGCTTCGTCGAAGTGCACATCGAGCAGGGGCCGGTGCTCAACGAGCTCGACGCTCCGCTGGGCATCGTCACCTCGATCAACGGCAGCGTGCGCTACCTGTGCGAGATCATCGGCATGGCCAGCCACGCGGGCACCACGCCGATGACCATGCGGCGCGACGCCGCGGCGGCTGCCGCCGAGCTCGTGCTCTACCTCGAGCAGCGCGCGACCGCCGATGCGAACCTGGTGGGCACGGTGGGCATGCTCGACGTGCCGAGCGGCTCGATCAACGTGGTGCCCGGGCGCTGCCGGTTCAGTCTCGACATCCGCGCCACCACCGACGCGGTGCGCGACGCCTGCGAGCGCGATGTGCTGGCCCGGCTGCGCGAGATCTGCGCCCGCCGCGGCCTGACCTTCACCGCCGAGGAGACCATCCGCGCGCCGGCGGCGCCGAGCGCACCGGCCTGGCAGGCGCGCTGGGAGGCCGCGGTGGCATCGCTCGGCCTGCCGCTGGTGCGCATGCCCAGCGGCGCCGGTCACGACGCGATGAAGCTGCACGAGGTGATGCCGCAGGCCATGCTGTTCCAGCGCGGCCTGAATGCCGGCATCAGCCACAACCCGCTGGAGGCGATCACCAACGACGACACCGAGCTGGCGGTGCGCGCATTCCAGCACCTGCTTGACGGGCTCGCCCGCGAGCCGATCAGCGCATGAGCGACGACGACGCCACCCGTCCGGTACCCGGTAGCGACGACACGCGGCCGATGCCCAAGCGCAAGGCGGGCGCGGCGAAGGCGCCGAAGCCCGACGACGCCTACAGCCGCCTCGACCGCTGGGTCGACGAGCACTTCGACGAGGAGGTGCGCTTCCTGCAGGAGCTGGTGCGGGTGCCGACCGACACGCCGCCGGGCAACAACGCGCCGCATGCCGAGCGCACCGCCGAGATGCTGTCGCTGATGGGCCTGCAGGCCGAGCGCCACAAGGTGCCCGACGCGGTGGTCAAGAACGCCGGGCTGCAATCGATCACCAACCTGATCGTGCGCCACCGCTTCGGCGACGGGCCGACGATCGCGCTCAACGCGCACGGCGACGTGGTGCCGCCGGGCGATGGCTGGAGCCACCACCCCTACCGCGCCGAGATCGTCGACGGCAAGCTCTACGGCCGCGCGTCGGCGGTCAGCAAGAGCGACTTCGCCACCTACACCTACGCCCTGCGCGCCTTGATCGACGGCGGCGGCGCACGCCGCGGCGCGGTGGAGCTGCATTTCACCTACGACGAGGAGTTCGGCGGCGAGCTCGGCCCGGGCTGGCTGCTCAACCTCGGCCTCACGCAACCCGACGTGCTGATCGCCGCCGGCTTCAGCTACCAGGTGGTGGTGGCGCACAACGGCTGCCTGCAGCTCGAGGTGACGCTGCACGGCCTGGCCAGCCACGCGGCCTACCCCGAGACCGGCGTCGACGCGCTGCAGGCGGCCAACAAGCTGCTGAGCGCGCTCTATGCATACAACGACGTGCTGCGCGCACGGCGCTCCAAGGTGCCGGGCATCTCGCACCCGTACCTCAACGTCGGCCGCATCGAAGGCGGCACCAACACCAACGTGGTGCCGGGCAAGGTGGTGCTCAAGCTCGACCGCCGCATGATCCCGGAAGAAGACGCCGCGCAGGTCGAGGCCGAGGTGCGCGAGCTGATCGGCTCCACGGTCGAGCGCTCGCCGGGCATCCGCCTGGAGATCAGGCGGCTGCTGCTGGCCAAGTCGCTGAAGGCGTCGCCCAACAACCATGCGCTGGTGGCGGCGCTGCAGCGCCATGCGCAGGCGGTGTTCGGCGAGTCGATCCCGGTGTCGGGCACGCCGCTGTACACCGACGTGCGGCTGTACGGCGCGCTCGGCATCCCCTGCGTCATCTACGGCGCCGGGCCGCGCACGGTGCTGGAGTCCAACGCCAAGCGCGCCGACGAGCACCTGGTGCTCGAAGACCTGCGCCGCGCCACCAAGGTGGTGGCGCGCACGCTGCACGATCTGCTGGCCTAGTTATTGCGAGAAGGAGTCGTCCCAGGGGGTCCACAACGGTCTCACAAAAGAATGAGAACGGTCGAGGAGAAGACAGCCATGAGCATTCCCAATGCATCGCCGGCCCTCTACAACGAGGACCTGGCCCCGGCGCGCGAGCGCAAGTGGGGCGCCTTCAGCATCTTCAACGTCTGGACGTCGGACGTGCACAGCCTGTGGGGGTACTACCTCGCGGCGAGCCTGTTCCTGCTGTGCGGCAACTTCCTCAACTTCATCATCGCCATCGGCATCGGCTCGCTGGTGATCTTCTTCCTGATGAACCTGATCGGCATCGCCGGCGTCAAGACCGGCGTGCCCTACCCGGTGCTCGCGCGCGCGTCGTTCGGCATCTGGGGCGCCAACGTGCCCGCGTTGGTGCGCGCCGTCGTGGCGTGCTTCTGGTACGGCGCGCAGACCAGTGCGGCATCGGGCGCGATCGTCGCGCTGCTGATCCGCACCGACAGCCTGATGGCCTTCCACAAAGGCACGCACCTGCTCGGCCACTCGGGGCTCGAGGTGATCTGCTTCGTGGTGGTGTGGGCGCTGCAGCTGTTGATCATCCAGCGCGGCATGGAGACGGTGCGCAAGTTCCAGGACTGGGCCGGCCCGGCGGTGTGGATCATGATGCTGATCCTCGCGATCGGCCTGTGCGTGAAGGCCGGCGGCTTCTCGTTCAGCCACCAGATCCCGATGGACGTGATGCTGGAGAAGACCAAGGACGCCGGCGTGCCCGGCGAGCCGGGTTCGTTCGCGGCGCTGGCCGCGGTGGCGGCCACCTGGGTCACCTATTTCGCGGCGCTGTACCTCAACTTCTGCGACTTCTCGCGCTATGGGCGCGACGAGGCCGCGGTGCGCAAGGGCAACCTGTGGGGCCTGCCGGTCAACCTGATCCTGTTCTCGCTGGTGGCCGGCATCACCACGATCGCCGCCTTCACGGTCTATGGCGAGGTGCTGCTGCACCCCGACCAGGTCTCGGCCAAGTTCGACAGCTGGTTCCTCGCGCTGCTGGCCGCCATCACCTTCGCGGTGGCGACGCTCGGCATCAACGTGGTGGCCAACTTCGTGTCGCCGGCGTTCGACTTCTCCAACGTGTTCCCGAAGCACATCGACTTCAAGCGCGGCGGCTACATCGCCGCGCTGATCGCGTTGGTGCTCTACCCGTTCGCGCCGTGGGAGGGCAATGCGGCGGTGTTCGTGGGCGCGATCGGCGCCACGATGGGGCCGCTGCTCGGCGTGATCCTCGCCGACTACTACCTCATCCGCAAAGGCGCGATCGACGTCGAAGGGCTCTACCGCGAGGACGGTCCCTACCGCTACCAGGGCGGCTGGAACGTCGCCGCGTTCATCGCCGCCGGCGTCGGGGCGTTGTTCTCAAGCATCCTGCCCAACTTCACCTCGCTGCTGCCGAGTTGGTGGGGCGTCTGGGGCTGGTTCTTCGGCGTGGCGATCGGCGGTGCGGTGTACCTGGCGATCTTCCGCATCGCGCCGCAGTCAGCGCACAAGGCGGCGTAGCGGTAGCCCGG
>DATJYZ010000087.1:0-58195 GCA_035499355.1 Burkholderiaceae bacterium
GGCACGACCGCGGTGGCCTCGATCTCCACCTTCGCGCGATCCTCGAGCAAGGCCTTGACCTCGACCGCCGTCATCGCCGCGTTGTAGGCGCCGATCAGCTCGCGGTACGCGCGGCCGATCTCGCGCCCGGCGGCCAGGTATTCGCGCTTGTCGGTCACGTACCAGGTCATGCGCACGATGTGCTCGGGCCTGGCCCCTGCCTCCTGGAGCACGGCGACGATGTTCTGCAGCGCCTGGCGCGCCTGTGCGGCGAAATCGTCGCTGTGGAACACGCCCTGCGCATCCCAGCCGATCATGCCGGCGACGAACACCATGCGCCCGCGCACGGATACGCCGTTGGCATAGCCCTTCGGGCGGGGCCAGCCGGCGGGCAGGATCACTTGCGGTTCGGTCATGGCACGGTCCTCGTTCAGTTGCCCTCGAACTGCGGCTTGCCCTTGGCCACGAAGGCCTGGTAGGCGCGGTTGAAGTCCTCGGTCAGCATGCAGATGGCTTGTGCCTGCGCTTCGGATTCGATCGCCTGATCGATGCCCATGTCCCACTCTTGATGCAGCATCGTCTTGGTGATGCCGTTGGCGAACGTCGGGCCCTGCGCGAGCTCGGCGGCCAAGCGTTGCGCCTCGGCGTGCAGCGCCTCGGGCGCCGCCAGGCGGTTGAAGAAACCCCACTGCAGCCCTTCGTCACCGGGCAGGGCGCGGCCGGTGTAGAGCAGCTCGCTGGCGCGGCCCTGGCCGACGATGCGCGGCAGCATCGCGCACGCGCCCATGTCGCAGCCGGCCAGCCCGACGCGGTTGAACAGGAACGACACCCTGGCGCGGGGCGTGCCGACGCGCAGGTCGCTGGCCATCGCCAGGATCGCACCGGCGCCGGCGCACACGCCGTCGATCGCCGCGATGATCGGCTGCGGGCAGTGGCGCATCGCCTTGACGACGTCGCCGGTCATGCGCGTGAACATCAGCAGTTCGGGCGCCTTCAACCTCAGCAGCGGGCCGATGATCTCGTGCACGTCGCCGCCGGAGCAGAAGTTGTCGCCCGCGCCGGCGATCACGATCGCATGCACGTCGCTGGCCAGCCGCAGGCGGTGGAACAGGTCGCGCAGCTCCGCGTACGACTCGAACGTCAGCGGGTTCTTGCGCTCGGGCCGGTTCAGCGTGATGCGGCCGACGCCGGACGCGACCTGCCACTGAAAGTGCCTGGCCGGGTGGCTTGCCAGTTGCACCCGATTGCCCGCCGCGAGGCCGGGATCGACGCGATCGTTCATGCTGCCTTCTCCTGGCTGGCGGCCATCTGCACGCGCAGACGGCCGAGTCCTTCATACAGTGCCTGCTTCTGCGTGGTGTCGACGCCGGCGAACAGCTCGATCACCCACTGCTCGTGCTCGCGCGCGATGCGCTCGAATGCCTTGCGACCGCTGGCCGTCATGCGCAGCCGCCACGAGCGGCGGTCTTCGGGGTCGCTGTCGCGCTGCACGAGACCCTCGCGCTCGAGCTCGTCGGTGAGTGCGGTAACGTTGCCACCGGTCACCATCAGGTATCGCGACAGCGTGCTCATGCGCAGGCCGTCGGGGTGGCGGTGCAGTTGTGCCAGGTAGTCGAAGCGCGCCAGCGACATGCCGAAGCGCTCGCGCAGCCGCTGCCGCACTTCGGTCTCGACCTGCGTGCTGCAGGCCAGCAGGCGCAGCCACAGCTTGAGCGACAGGTGGTCGTCGTGGTCGGCGCGCGCTTCCAGGCCGATCGCGCGGTCGTCGAGCAGATGCGGGCGCGCGAAGCGTCGCGTCGTGGTGCGGCTCATTTGGCCGCTCCCGGAGCCGCTGCCATCGCCGCAGCCTTCTCGCGCAGGAAGTTGTTCTCCATCTGCTGTTTGGCGCTGCGGTACTGGTGGGGCCAGTCGATCGCGGTGAAGCCGATCTTGGCGGCCTCGCTGAGTGTCCACGCCGGGTTGGCCAGGTGTGGACGTGCCACCGCGCACAAGTCGGCCCGACCGGCGGAGATGATGCTGTTGACGTGATCGGCCTCCGAGATCGCGCCCACCGCGATCGTGGCGATGCCCACCTCGTTGCGGATGCGGTCGGCGAACGGCGTCTGGTACATGCGGCCGTAGGTCGGCTTCTGGTGCACGCTGACCTGGCCCGAGGAGCAGTCGATCAGGTCGGCGCCCGCGGCCTTGAAGGCGCGTGCGATCTCCACCGCATCGGCCGGCGTGATGCCGCCCTCGACCCAGTCGTGCGCCGAGATGCGCACCGACATCGGCAGGTGCTGTGGCCACACCGCGCGCACCCCGGCGAACACCTCGAGCGGATAGCGCAGGCGGTTGGCGAGCGAGCCACCGTAGTCATCGGTGCGGCGGTTGGTCAGCGGCGAGATGAAGCTCGACAACAGGTAGCCGTGCGCGCAATGCAGCTCGAGCCAGTCGAAGCCGGCCTCGGCGGCGTAGCGCGTGGCGCGCACGAAATCGGCCTTGACGCGATCCATGTCGGCCCGGTCCATCGCCCTTGGCACCAGGCCGCCTTCGTCGAGGTAGGGCACGGGCGACGGCGCGATCAAGGCCCAGTTGCCCGCTGCCAGCGGCTGGTCGGCGCCCGCGCCGACCCACGGCTCGTTGGTCGAGCCCTTGGCACCGGCGTGGCCGATCTGCATCGCGATCCTGGCGTCGGTTTCGCGATGCACGAAGTCGACGATCCGCTTCCACGCTCGCGCCTGAGACTCGTTCCACAGGCCGGGGCAGCCCGGCGTGATGCGTGCGTCGGGCGACGGGCAGGTCATCTCCGCCACCACCATGCCGGCGCCACCGAGTGCGCGCGAACCCAGGTGTACGAGGTGAAACTCGCCGGGCATGCCGTCGACGCAGCAGTACTGCGCCATCGGCGACACGACGACGCGGTTCTTCAGCGTGACCGAGCGGGCGCTGAACGGCGTGAACATCGGCGGCACCGCGATCGGCGCCTGCAAGCCGGCTCTGCCATCGAACCAGCGCTCGAAGCCTTCGAGCCAGCCTTTGTCGCGCAGGCGCAGGTTCTCGTGGCTGATGCGCTGGCTGCGCGTCAGCATCGAGTACATGAACTGCTCGGGTTCGAGCTGGTCGCAGTAGCGCTCGCCACAGACCTCGAACCATTCCATCGCGTTCCACGCCGCGTTCTGCAGCCGCACCACATCGACCGCGCGCGCGGCCTGGTAACGCTGCAGCACCTCGGGGATGTGGTCGACCGTGTCGCCGTGCTGCTTGAACTGCGAGGTCAGCTCGATCGCGTCTTCGAGCGCGAGCTTGGTGCCCGAGCCGATCGCGAAGTGCGCGGTGTGGACCGCATCGCCCATCAGCACCACATGGCTGCGGCCGTTGAAGTGCGACCACTGCTCGCACTTAATGCGCTGGAAGTTCAGCCAGGCCGAGCCGCGCAGGTGGCGCGCGTTGGTCATCAGCTTCTCCCCGCGCAGGTTGGCGGCGAACATCCGCTCGCAGAAGGCGATCGACTGGTCCTGGTCGGCGGTGTCGAGGCCGTGCGCCTTCCACACGGCTTCAGGGCACTCGACGATGAAGGTCGACGTGGTGTCGTCGAACTTGTAGATATGGGCCTGGAACCAGCCGGCTTCAGTCTTCTCGAACAGGAAGGTGAAGGCATCGTACTGTTTGTGGGTGCCGAGCCAGATGAAGCGGTTGGGGCGCGTGACGATGTCGGGTTTGAAGACGTCGGCGTAGCGGCTGCGGATCTTGGAGTTGATGCCGTCGCTGGCGATGACGAGATCGGCGTCGGCGAACTCGGTGTCGGCGTCGACCTCGGTCTCGAACACCAGCCTGACGCCGAGCTCCTCGCAGCGCGCCTGCAGGATGTTGAGCAGCTTCTTGCGGCCGATGCCGACGAAGCCGTGGCCCCCGGAGCGGATGACACGGCCCTTGAAGTGCAGCTCGATGTCGTCCCAGTGATTGAACGCCTGCTGGATGGCGTCGGCGGTCGGAGCGTCCCAGGCACGCATGTTGTCCATCGTGGCGTCCGAAAACACCACGCCCCAGCCGAAGGTGTCGTAGGGGCGGTTGCGCTCGACCACGGTCACGTCGTGGCGTGGCGACAGCTGCTTCATCAGCAGCGCGAAGTACAAGCCGGCGGGCCCGCCGCCGATGCAGATGATCTTCAAGCCACTTCTCCTGCCGACCCGGCCGACCCGATGCGGACGATCACCGGTTGCGAGATAGTTTAACTATGAAATATCGATCTGCAAAGGGCTGACCGAGCGGGTGCCGCCGCCAGGGCCGCACAACGCTGCGTCAAACCGCGTGTTGCAAAGGTGAGAGGCCGCACGGCAGCGCCAGGTCGGACAGGCCGATCGGCGGCCCGCGCCACCCACGGTGGCGCAGGTCAGAACAGGGAGTCCTGCACGGCCACCGGCTCGCTCATCGTCCAGGCGAGCCAGCGCCACGCGCTCGGGTTGTGCTGCATGACGCCCAGCCAGCCCTCACGTTGCGCACGCAGGAAGTTCTGATGCTTGTCGCGGTCTTTCAGGCCGTACACGTCGTGCACCGCGTGGGTGATCTCGTGAACCGCCACCACCGGCAGGTTGCGGCCGTGCAGACCGCTGTACAGCTGGACCTCGCGGCGCTCCTGGTCGTACCAGCCGAACGCGTTGCCGGTCTCCGATTTGGAGATCATGCGCACGGTCACCGGGTGGCCACCGACCAGGATGCGCTTGGGGATCGACGGCGCGCGGACCAGGCACCGGCGCACGACCCGGTCGTAGCGCAGATTGCCCGGCAGGTGCTCGCTCAGCAGCAGGTTCAACCACAACCAGGCCCGTGGATTGCGCTGCGCGAACTCCACCAGGCCGGTGGCGAAGCTGTGCGTGTAGGCCTCTTCGACGCAGCCCTGCTGGCAGCCCCGGCTGGCGTGGCAGAGCCGGATCAGGCAGTCCAGCAGCGCCTCGAGCAGGCGCAGGCCGCTCAGATCCTGCCGCAGTTCGATGCGGTGAGCCTCCAGGTTCACGCACGACAAGCGCCGGCGATCGAGCATCGTCGTGCTCGGGCGCAGTTCAATGTCCAGGCGATATGGACCCAGCTCGACCGGAAAAGGCAGTCTGGCGGCCCAATCGCGCCCCGTTGCAAAACGCAACGGGATGACTGCGGCAGAGGCGGAGGGAGGCACGGTGGACTCGGAGGGGTTGCTGACGGGGCTGTCGATCCCAGCCCGTCCGGCACATTGTGCGGTGCGTCGGTTATCCGACCAGTACCCGAGGCGATGGGAAAGGAGGGGAATCCGACCTGTACGGATGTCCAGGCAAGCCGCCAGAGCGCCGCGCCGCGCGGGCGCTTCAACTGGGCGGCCTTCGGTATTACGCTGCCACCTCCAGATTAGGGGGCTGCGACCAGCTTTTCCCGGCCGAACTCATGAGCCGACCACCAGCCAAACCGCGCAAACCTCGGGGCGCCGCCAGGGTCATCGAGGAAGGTCTCGACGGTGACCTGGGCCCCATCCACGAGCGGCCCGACGGCTACTACTGGAGCACGCGCGATGGGCTGCGGGAGTTCGGTCCCTTCACGTCGTACGAGCAGGCGCGCGTCGACCGCGATCGCCTCGACGACTTGGCTCCGGAGCCGGGCGAGTCGCTCGACGAGGCCGAGGACGAGATCGGCATCGGCAAGTGGATCGATCCGGATACCGGTTCGCCGGCCGAGGGCCCATCACCGCCGCACCTGGACGACGATTGGCGGTGACGTTGCGGGGGATGGTGGAGACGAAGGGGATCGAACCCTCGACCTTCGCATTGCGAACGCGACGCTCTCCCAGCTGAGCTACGTCCCCGAAAGAGGGGCGCATCTTAGCAGCATCACTCGACGGCCACGCGGCCGTGCGTGCGTCGGTTAATCTGTGCGCCCCGCCGGGTGGTCCGGCTCGGGACCTGGAGGAACCGCATGCCGCTCGACGATCCAGCGTGGCTCGACGCGCAGTACAACAACCGCGCGCGCGTGCCCGAACATGCCCAGCACCTGGCGCGCTGGGCCGAGTCCTCAGCGCTGGCGCGCTCGCACCTGCAAGGGCAAATCGACGTGCGCTACGGCGAGCAGGCCGGCGAGACGCTGGATGTGTTCGCGGCCAAGCAGCCGAACTCGCCGGTGCTGGTGTTCATTCACGGCGGCTACTGGCGCGCGCTCGACAAGTCCGACGTATCGTTCGTCGCCCCCGCGTTCGTCGATGCCGGTGCCACGGTGGTGGTGCCCAACTATGCGCTGTGCCCGGCAGTGACGATCGAGACGATCGCGCTGCAGCTCACCCGGGCATTGGCCTGGACCTGGCGTCACGCGGCCGAGTACGGCGGCGACCCGCAGCGCATCGCGGTGGCGGGGCACTCCGCAGGTGGCCACCTGGCGGCGATGATGCTGAGCTGCCGCTGGAAGGACGTGGCCGACGACTTGCCGCCGCGCCTGGTGCCGGGCGCGCTGTCGATCTCCGGGCTGTACGACCTCGAGCCGATCCGGCTGACGCCGTTCCTGCAAGGCGACCTGCAGCTGACGCCGCAGTCGGTCAAGCGGTTGAGCCCGGCGTTCTTTCCGCGACCGCGCGGCACGCTGTACACCGTGGCTGGCCTGGAGGAAAGCGACGAGTTCCTGCGCCAGAATCAATTGATTCGCGACCAGTGGGGTCCCACCAGCGTGCCGGTGTGCGAGACGGTGGTCGGGCGCAACCACTTCACCGTGCTGCACGACCTGGCCGACCCGGCTTGCCGGCTGCACGAACTGACGCTGCGGTTGCTCGGCCTGCGCTGATAAGGTCTGGGGCGGCACATTGCTTTTCTGCATGCCCCATATTGAGGCTTTGTATTGGAAGTGGGCACCGCGCTTTGCTAGCGTATGCGGATCCGGCCGGGCGCGCCGGGAACGTTGACATCCCCTGACGAAGGAGCGTGACATGGCAGCACTGAAGGGTTCGAAGACCGAGCAGAACTTGAAGGACGCCTTTGCCGGCGAATCGCAGGCCAACCGGCGCTACCTGTACTTCGCCAACAAGGCCGACGTCGAGGGCCAGAACGATGTGGCCGCGCTGTTCCGCTCCACCGCCGAGGGTGAAACTGGACATGCCCATGGCCACCTGGAATTTCTCGAGCAGGTGGGCGACCCGGCGACTGGCCTGCCGATCGGCCCCACCCGCGCCAACCTCAAGGCCGCGGTGGCCGGCGAGACGCACGAGTACACCGACATGTACCCGGGCATGGCCAAGACGGCGCGCGGCGAAGGCTTCGACGAGATCGCCGACTGGTTCGAGACGCTGGCCAAGGCCGAGCGCTCGCACGCCAACCGTTATCAGAAGGCGCTGGACCAGTTGGTCGACTGATCCTGGCAAACGACGACTGGTGAACAAGGGGCTCGAGCGGCCCCTTGTTCGTTGATGGCAAGACGGTCATGAGTTTTCGCGAAGGCAATCTCGAGGCGCCCACGCGCCACGCGATCGATTGGAAGAGTCCCGAGTTCAACGACGAGGCTGCGTGCCTCAAGGAGCTCGAGCGGGTGTTCGACATCTGCCATGGCTGCCGCCGTTGCGTCAGTCTGTGTCAGAGTTTTCCGACGCTGTTCGACCTGGTCGATGCCACCGACGACGGCGAGGTGCACGGCGTCAAGAAGGAGGCGTACTGGAGCGTGGTCGACCAGTGCTACCTGTGCGACCTGTGCTACATGACCAAGTGCCCGTACGTGCCGCCGCACGCCTGGAACCTCGACTTCCCGCACCTGATGCTGCGCGCCAAGGCGATCAAGTTCAACAAGGGCGCAGTCAAGGCCGGCGAGCGATTCCTCGCGTCGACCGATGTGCACGGCAGCTTCGCCGGCATTCCGGTCGTCGTGCAGGCGGTCAACGCGGTCAGCAAGACCAAGTTCGCGCGTCGGCAGATGGACAAGATGCTCGGCGTTCATCCGGACGCCTGGATGCCGGAGCTGGCCACGCAGCGCTTCCGCTGGAGCGCGCGCAAGCAGGGCAGCGCCAGCGAAGTCAAGGACGGCGAACGGACGCCCGGCAAGGTCGCGATCTTCGCCACCTGCTACATCAACTACAACGAGCCAGGCATCGGGCACGACCTGCTGAAGGTGCTCGAGCACAACGCGATTCCGTACGTGATCGTCGACAAGGAGTCGTGCTGCGGCATGCCGAAGTTCGAGCTCGGTGACCTGTTGGCGGTGGAGCAGCACAAGGACGACAACGTTCCGGCGCTCGCCCGCTACGCGAAAGAAGGCTACGCGATCCTGAGCGCGGTGCCGAGCTGCACGCTGATGTTCAAGCAGGAGCTTCCGCTGATGTTCCCCGACGAGCCCGACGTGCAGCTCGTCAAGGACGCGATGTGGGACCCCTTCGAATACTTGGTGGCGCGCCATAAGGACGGCCTGCTGCGCAAAGACTTCAAGCGCGACCTCGGCAAGGTCAGCTACCACATTCCGTGCCACGGGCGCGTGCAGAACATCGGCCGCAAGACCGAGGAGATGTTCAAGCTGATCGGGCAGACCGTGAGCGTGCAGCTCAATACCGTCGAGCGCTGCTCGGGACACGCCGGCACTTACGGCGTCAAGACGGCGACGCACCCGATCGCCATGAAGATCGGGCGCCCGGTCTTCAAGGCGATGGCCGGCCCGCAGCCCGACTTCGTCAGCAGCGACTGCGCGCTCGCCGGCCATCACATCGCGCAAGGCATGGCGCAGGCAGGCACGCCGGCCAAGGCGCTGCAGCACCCGCTGAGCCTGCTGCGCCATGCGTACGGACTGGAGTGAACCATGGGCACCCCCATCACCGCAGACAGCCTGATGACGCTCGAGGCCTACTCGAAGGCCCGCAAGGACATCAGGGCGCAGATCATCCCGCACCGCAGGCTGCGCAGCGTGGCGCTGGGCGAGCACGTGACCGTGCAGTTCGAGGACGAAAGGACCATCCGCTACCAGATCCAGGAAATGCTGCGCATCGAGAAGATCTTCGAAGCCGACGGCATCGCGCACGAGATCGAAGCCTATGCGCCGCTGGTGCCCGACGGCACCAATTGGAAGGCGACGATGCTGATCGAGTACCCCGACGAGCACGAACGCAGGCGCGAGTTGGCGCGCCTGATCGGCGTCGAGGATCGGCTCTTCGTCGAGGTCGAGGGGCACCAGCGCGTATATGCGATCGCCGACGAAGACCTCGAACGCGAGAACGCCGAGAAGACCTCGTCGGTGCATTTCGTGCGCTTCGAGCTGCCGGCGGCGGCACGCGCAGCGGTGCGCGCCGGAGCCGCGGTGCGTCTGGGCTGCGATCACCCGAACTATCCGGCACACGTGTCGATTTCGCCGGAGGCCCTGGCCAGCCTGGCTGGCGACCTGCGCTGAGGGCTTACCCCCGAAGCGGCGTGGCGGCCGCGTCCCCCTCAAGGGGGCTGCACCAGCGGACCGGCAGAGCCGGATCCGCGGTGTCCGCTTGGCGACCTCGCCTTGCTCTCAGGCCTGGACCGCCAACACTTGCGCGGTGGCGTTGACCACCGCCGCGATGCGGCCGATGTCGCGCAGTTGCTGCGTCGTCCAGCCTTCCTTCCTCAGGACGTCGTAGTGCGACTTCACGCAGAAGTGGCACTTGCCGACGATCGACGCGGCCAGAGCATAGGCCTCGAACTTCGCGCGTGGCACGCCGCCGTGGCTGGCGTATGCGTTCATGCGCAGCTCCGGGCGCATCGTCTTCAGGTCGTCGTCGCCAGCCATCTCGACGAACGGGTACCAGACGTTGTTCATGCCCATCAGTGCCGCGGCGGTGAGCGCGGCATTGGCCTCGGCGGCCGGCGCCGCCGACTTGAACGCCTGCACGAGATCGTCGCTGCGCGCCGCGAACGCCGCCGCGATCGCCACGCCGAGCGCGTCCTCGGGCGTCAGGCTCGAGCGTGCGATCACCGAGTCGAGGTTCAGGCGGACGTCCTTGGCGGCGTCGGGCAGCCGCTGCAGGATGGGGGTCAGGAATTCCATCGTCCTGCCTCCGTCACAGCGTGTTGCCGCCCACTGCGCGGTTGCACGGGCATAGCTCGTCGGTCTGCAAGCCGTCGAGGATGCGCAGCACTTCGTCCGGGTTGCGACCCACGTTGAGGTTGTTCACCGACACGTGCTGGATCACGT
This sequence comes from Burkholderiaceae bacterium, assembly GCA_035499355.1. Lineage (GTDB taxonomy): Bacteria > Pseudomonadota > Gammaproteobacteria > Burkholderiales > Burkholderiaceae_C > JAEUPI01. The sequence continues at coordinate 10,093 of DATJYZ010000087.1, forward strand.
TGTCCGGGTCGACGATGAAGGTCGCACGCAGCGCCACGCCGGCCTGTGCGTCACGCACGCCGAGCTGGTCGACCAGTGAGCCCTTGACGTCGGCGAAGCTCCAGTGCGCGAGCCTGTTCAAGTCCTTGTGCTCGCGGCGCCAGCCGAGCTTGGCGAATTCGTTGTCGGTCGAGCCGCCCAGCAGCACCGCGTCGCGTTCTTCGAACTGGCGCGCCAGCTTGTTGAAGCCCACGATCTCGGTGGGGCAGACGAAGGTGAAGTCCTTCGGCCAGAAGTAGATGACCTTCCACTTGCCGGCAAAGCTCTTCTCGGTGATGGCCTCGAAGGCCGAGACGCCGTTCTCTTCATGGTGGTTGAAGCCCGGCTTCACGCCGACGACCTCGAAGCTGTCGAGTTTCTGGCCAACGGTTTTCATGCGGATGACTCCTGAAGTGATGGATGGGTAGCGGCAAGCGCGCTGTCCATCACTTTGAGGCACCGATGTCGCGCTGCTAATTGCCTGTCGCTAACGCGAAGATAGGCACGGCCGGAGGCCGCCTTCAGCGCCCGCCGAGGCCGAGCGCACGTGTCCAGGTGAGCTCGATCACCGGACTCTTCAAGTCGCCGCCGTGGATCGACTTGACACCGCCCACACCAAAGCGCAGCTGCGACTCCGTCGTCACGCTCCAGCCGGCCCAGGCGACGGATTGCACGATCGCGCCGTTGCCGCTGGCCACGCCGCCGCCACCGGCAGCACCGAGCAAAAGCTCGATGCCGAGCCGATACGGTGCCGGCGCGGTCGCCAGGCCGGCGCCGATCAGGCCGATCGAGTACGCACCGGCCCCGCCGGCGAAGGCGCTGTGCGCTTGACCGCTGAGATAGACATGGTCGTCGACATAGCGATCGAGCTTGAGGCCGATGGTATCGAGCGATCCTTCGGTGCCATCGCGGCGCTGCGCCTTCAGGTGATGCTGCAGCGACACCGACCATTCGTTGCGGCTGATGGTGCCGCTCGCCGGCGCGTCCGGCGGCGGCTCGAGGTCCATCGCCAGCCACGCCTGGCCGGTGTGCGCACGCAGCGTCGAGCCCAGCCCTCGCACTTCGCCGAACTCCACCCCAGCGCGCCAGCCACGGCCGAAATCGACGCTGGCACCGAGGGAGACCTTGCCGATCGCGCCGCCTTCGGTGGGCATGCCGCCGCCACCTCCGAGTCCGAGCCCGCCGCGTGCCTCGAGCGACAACGGTACCGCGGCCGAAGGCGTCCAACGCCAGCCGACATCGCCGAGGATCTCCATGTAGCCCGCGGCGCCGCCCGCCGCCGCGGCCGCGGCTTCGATGCCGGTGAACACGCCGGCGGGCGTTGGCTGCCACTCGGCGCGCGCGCCCACCAGGCCGACTCGTCGCGTATCGGAGCCGCGCAACTGATACGCACCCACGGTGCCGGCCAGCCGCTGGATGCCCAGCCCGGTCGGCCCGCCAGCAGGTTGCGATTGGCCGGCGTCGGCGGAATCGAAGAAACGGAAGGGCCGCTCCCAGCTCAGGATGACCCCGAGCTGCGAGCTGGCGATGTCGCCGCTCGGAAAGCTCACCCGCGACCAGCTCAGGCCGGCGCGCAGTGGGCCGAGGTCGTGCGTCAAGGTGGCCGCGCCACGCAGCATCAGCCCGCCGCCCACCGGCGCCGCCGCCCCGCCGCCGCCGCCGGCGAACAGGCCTGCGCGCAGGTCCCAACCCCACGGCAGATCGAAACGGCGCTGCAACTCGCCACCGCCGACGAACAATCCGCCGCGCTGGCCGCTGGCCGCGCCGTAGACCGCAGGGCCGGCCCACCATTGGTTGCCGAGTGGAAACAGCACCGTCCCGCTCGCCAGGCCCATCTTCTCGTCGCCCGGCAGCTTCAACTGCTCGTAGCCGAGACTGGCGTCGATCGCCGACTCGTGGACAACCGGGTCGGCCGCAAGGGCGGCACGGCACACCAACGCGGCGAGCACTCCGATCCGAGGCGCGAGGCCGGCGCGGATGCGGGTTGTCGACGGTGGATCGATCATGGGCTTGTCATGGGTCGCGGGCGGTCGGGAGGTCTGCCCATCATCATGCCCGCACGTCGCGCTCGGCTCCGATCTGGCGCCTCAGGCATTTCACCGAGGCCGTCGCCACATGCAGGCGGTCGCTGATGGCCTCGGGGCCGGTGTGTCCCGTTCGCCCGCAGTCGCGGCTGTTACGTCTGACGGCTGGCCCGGTGCCCGACCGAGGCGCGCGTCACACTCTTTGACACTTCGGCGCAACGAGCACCGGGCTGAGGGAATGACAGCGGCGGAGAAGCCCTTCGAGAATGCGGCCGGGTCGATGCGCTCTGCTCAACATCTCTGCGGCGCGAGTCGTCCCTGGCACGCAGATCAGTGCCACGAGGGAGTCACCATGCCGCAGACATTCAATGTCGGTTCACGCTCGCTGTTCGTCAGCATCACGGCATGGGTGTTCATCGTGCTCGGCGCCGGCGCCAGCACGCTGGCACTGATCCAGGGCGCTGCCACCGCGTCGTTGCTGCCGAGCTTCGGGTTCGGCTTCGATGCCCGCCCGCTGCGCGGTTTCGCCGGCTTGCTGGCCTCGCATGTCCCATGGGTGGCCGGCGTCGCGCTGGCACTGTCGATCGCCACGCTGGCCGCCGCCATCGGGCTGCTGTTGCGCCTGGAGTGGGCGCGCCGCGCGTTCATGGTGGTGGTGGTGCTGGCCATCGTCGCCAACGTGGCGGGTCTGTGGTTGCAGCAGGAGTTGCTGCAGGGTCTGATCGATCACACGTTGAGCCGGGCGCCGCTGCCGCGCGAGGCCGCTGGGGTGTTCGGCGGCCTGGCCACCGCCGCGCGTGCGGGCGCGTTGACGCTCAGCCTGCTCACCTGCCTCCTGCTGGCCTGGATCATCGGCCGCCTCAACACCGCGTCGGTGCGCCAGGAGTTCGCCTGACGCCCGCCGAGCGCAGGCATCACGGCGATAGCGCGAGCTCCCACACCTCGCCGACGAGGTCGGCCCCGAAGCTGTGGTGCGGCTCGGTGGCGATCAGCTGGTATCCCGCCTTGGCATAGATGGCGCGCGCCGCCAGCAGCGTCGATTGCGTCCACAACCGGATGCGTCGATAGCCGGCCTGGCGCGCGAAACGCTCGCACTCGGCGACCAGCCGGGCGCCGATGCCGAGGCCGCGCGCCGATGGCTCGACGATCAGCAGACGCAACTGGGCCACGCCGCGCTCGGGCTTGTCGGTCTTGTCGTCGCGGGCCTGAACGAGAAAGACGCAGCCGACGTTCAGGCCGTCGCGTTCGGCGATCCAGCAGGCCTCGCGCTTGGCGTCGAAGCGCTCGACGAAGCGGCCGGCGATCTGCGCCACCAGCCCCTCGAAGGTGAGGTCCCAGCCGTACTCCTGCGCGTAGACGGCGCCGTGGCGGCCGATGACCCAGCCGATGTCGCCCGGCCGCGGCGCGCGCAGCAGGTAGGGCGAGGGCGCGCGTTCGCCGCGTGGCGCACCGAGCAGCGACTCGATGGTGTCGGTGGCCTGCAGCAGGCGACGGCGGCCGGCGTCGTCCAGCGGCGCGAGCAGCGCACTCGCCTGCGCCTGCGAGTGCGCGTTCATCGGCGCGTAGGCCCGCTGCCCGGCGGCGGTGAGCGACAGCACCTGCTGGCGCGCGTCGGCGGGTGAACGCTGGGCCCGCACCAGCCGCTTGCTCTTCAGCACGGCCAGCAGCCGGCTGAGGTAGCCGGGGTCGAGGTCGAGCGCGCGGGCCAGCTCGCTCGCGGTGATGCCCTCGTGATGCGCGAGCTCCCACAGCACGCGCGTCTGCGGCAGCGTGAACGGCGTGCCGTACAACCTTTCGTCGAGCACGCCGATGCGGCGGGTGTAGAAACGATTGAACGAGCGCAGGGTCGCCACCTGGGCGTCGGAGGCGGGGGTGTCGGACATGCTTGCCATTGTCAAATAGATGATTGCTAAAGGCAACTATCTGGCGCGAGCCGACGCTGGCCAGCGCCATCGGGCCTACACTGCGGACATATCCGGCAGGAGACCTCGATGCTCGACCCGCAAGCGCGCGCCCTGATCGATCTGATGACCGAACGCGGCGTGCCGCCGACGCACACGCTGGAGCCCGCCGAGGCGCGGCGCCTGTACCGCGAACGGCGTGCCTATGTGCAGCCGGCGCCGATCACGATGGCCGAGGTGCGTGACCTGAGCGCCGATGGGCCGCTGGGGCCGATCGGCCTGCGGCTGTACCGGCCGACCACCGCTGCGTCACCGGCGCCGGCGCTGGTGTACTACCACGGCGGCGGCTGGGTCATCGGCGACCTCGATACGCACGACGTGTTGTGCCGCGAGCTCGCGCACCGTGCCGGCTGTGTGGTGGTGGCGGTGGACTATCGGCTGGCGCCGGAGCATCGCTTCCCGGCCGCGGTGGACGATTGCCTGGCGGCGACCCGCTGGGTGCATGCGCAGGCCGCCGCGCTGGGCATCGACGCGGCGCGGCTGGCCGTGGGCGGCGACAGCGCCGGCGGCAACCTCGCCACCGTGACGGCGATCGCGTTGCGCGATGGCGGCGGGCCGCGCGCGAGGCTGCAGGTGCTGATCTATCCCGGCACCGACATGCGGGCGGTGGCGCCTTCGCACACCGCCAACGGCCAGGGCTACATGCTGACCGCGGATTCGATCGTCTACTTCCGCGGCCACTACATCAACAGCCAGGCGCAGTGGTCCGACTGGCGCGCATCGCCGCTGCTGCACCCCGATGTCTCGAAGTTGCCGCCGGCTCTGGTGATCACGGCCGGCTACGACCCGCTGCGCGACGAGGGGCTGCAGTACGCCGACAAGCTGTCGCAGGCAGGCGTCCCCACGCAGTACGTGTGCTTCGAGCGTCAGATCCACGGCTTCATCACGATGGGCCGCGTGATCGACGAGGCCAACACCGCGGTGGCGTTGTGCGCCACGGCGCTGCAAAAGGCCTTCGCGTAGGAGGCCGCTCGAGAGCCGCGCGCCCGGCGCGGGTGTCTCGGGATGTGCCCGTCGTGGCATGCATGCGGGTGGGATGAGGTTGCCACAGGAGACTGTATGAATGTACAGTATTCTCGTGGATCTGTCACCCGTTCTGGCCGAGCGGCCGATGGCAACGCCATCGCCGCATCATCAGGTGCTGCCGGCGTGGGCAGTGCTGTGGCGTGCTCACCAACTCAGCGCGTCCGCCCACGCAGCCACCCCGAGCGGCTTCATGGCCCTCGATGCCGAATTGCCCGGCGGCGGCTGGCCGCATCGGGTGCTGACCGAACTGCTGCTGCCGCACCCCGGCCTCGGTGAATTGCGCCTGCTGGTGCCGGCGCTCGCGCGCATTGCGAGAGCGTCTTCAGCGCAGCCGGAGCAGGGCGCTCGCAGCGTGATGCTGTTCGATCCGCCGGCGGCGTTGTGCGGGCCTGCGCTGGTGCAACTCGGCGTCGACGCACAACAGCTGCTGGTCGTTCACGGTCGCGAAGGCGCGCGGGCGACCGCGGGGTTGCGCCGCTGGTTGCCGAGCGCCGACCTGCTGTGGGCGCTCGAGCAGGCGTTGAAGAGCGGGCATGTCGGCGCAGTGCTGGCGTGGTTGCCGCCGCGGTTGCGCGCCGATGCGCTGCGCCGCCTGCAATTGGCCGCGCAGGCGCACGATGGTCCGGCATTCCTGTTCCGCGAGGTCGATGCGCGCGTCAAGCCCAGCGCCGCGCCGTTGCGGCTGTTGCTGCAAGGGGCGGGCATCGACAGGCTGTCGGTGCGCGTGCTCAAGCGGCGCGGCCCCCCGCTGGCGCGGCCGCTTCTGCTGGCGCTGCCGCCGATCCTGAGCGAGCGGCTGCGCGCCCGTGCGCGCGACGAGTCGGCGCCAGCTGCGGCGGCGATCGAGTCGCCCGCCGAAGCGTCTTCGGTCGCCGGCTGACGATGCGGCGCGTGATCGCATGTTGTGGATCGCCGTGCACCTGCCGCAGCTGTCGCTGGAATCGTTCGCTGCGACGCTCGACCCGGCCTGGCACGGCCGTCCGCTGGCGCTGATCGAGGCACATCGCGTCACGCAGGTCGACGCGCGCGCCGCGGCGCTGGGCGTGCAGCCCGGCGCCAAGCGCGCCACCGCGCTCGCGCTGGCCCCCGACATCGTGCTCGGCGAGGCCGACGCCGCGCGCGATGCGCAAGCGTTGCAGACAGCGGGGCATGCGGCGCTGGCCTTCACGCCGATGGTGTGCCTGGAGGCCAGCGACGGCACCGGTGCACCGGCGCCGGTGGTGCTGCTCGAAGTGCAGTCGAGCCTGCGCTGCTTCGGTGGCTTTCGACGGTTGCTGCCGCAGCTGCAGCAGGCCTTGCAGCCGCTCGGCCACCACAGCCGGATCGCGAGCGCACCCACCGCACTCGGTGCAGCGCTGCTCGCGCGTTGGCGCGACGACCTCGTGCACGGCGCGCACAGCAGCGACGTCGCGGCGCTGCGCCGCCTGCTCGACGAGGCGCCGGTGTGGTTGTTGGGCCCTGGTCGCGAGCATTGGGAGGCGTTGCAGGGCATGGGCCTGCGGCAATTGTCGGACCTGCGCCACCTGCCGCGCGCCGGGCTGGCGCGGCGCTTCGGCCCGGGCCTGCTGGCCGATCTCGACCGCGCGCGCGGCGACGCGCCCGACCCGCGCGAGCCGATCGTGTTGCCGCCCGAGTTCGAGCAGCGCATCGAACTCTTCACGCGCGCCGACAACGCCGAGCAACTGATGGCCGGCGCCCGGGTGCTGATCGCGCGCCTGCTGGCGTGGGTGCGCGCACGTCACGCGCGGGTGGCGGCGTTCACGCTGCGCATGCACCACGAGGCACGCCGCGGCGACGCTGCGGGCTGCAGCGAGCTCGCGATCGGCCTGGCCGAGCCGTCGACCGATGCGGCCCACCTGCAGGCTCTGCTCGCCGAGCGGCTGGCACGCATGCCGCTGGCGGCGCCCGCGCTGGAGTTGAGCCTGCGCTGCGATGCGCTGGCGCCATCGAGTCCACCGAACGCCGAGTTGTTCGCCACCCGCGGCAGCGAGCGCGAAGGCCTGACGCGGTTGATCGAGCGATTGCAGGCGCGCCTGGGCGCCGACGGCGTGCAGCGCCTCGTGCTGCTGGCCGACCATCGACCCGAGCGCGCGATGGCCTGGCGCAGCGCCGAAGCGGCCGCTGCCAGGCCGGCAACGCTGGTGCCAGCGCAGGCCGCGGCACCGACGCGACCACTGTGGCTGCTGACTGAACCGCAACCGTTGCCCGAGCAGGCCTCGCGGCCGTGGCTCGACGGCGCGCCGCTGCAGTTGCTGGCCGGCCCCGAGCGCATCGAATCGGGCTGGTGGGACGGCGCGCTGGCCGCGCGCGACTACTTCATCGCGCGCGCCGGCGACGGTGCGCTGGTGTGGATCTTCCGGGCGCGGCTACCGCTGGCAGCCACGGCAGAGGGCAGCGGCTGGTTCCTGCAGGGCCGCTTTGCCTGAGCGCGTCAACGGCCGTCGAACCAAGCCAGCCGCACACCGAGCGCGATGAAGAGCGCGCCGACGCCGCGGCCGAGCCAGCGGCCCGCAGCGGCCCGCGCCCCGAACGCACCGCGCAGCCGGGCCACCAGGGCGGCGAACGCCACGTTGACCAGCGTGCCGTTGCACGCGAACACGGTGCCCAGCGCGATGAACGCCAGTGCCTTGTGCGGCGCCCCCGCGTCGATGAACTGCGGCAGGAACGCGAGGAAGAACAACGCCACCTTGGGATTCAGCGCGTTGGTCAGGAACCCCTGTGCGAACGCGCGCCGCGGCGACAGCGCGGTCGGCGCCGCCGTGGTCGGCGATGCCGCGCCACTGCCGCGCAGCAAGCCGATGCCCAGCCACACCAGGTAGGCCGCGCCGACCCAGCGCAGCACCGTGAACGCCGCGGCCGAGCCGGCGATCAGCGCCGACAGGCCGAGCGCGGCGGCCGCCACGTGCACGAAGCAGCCCGCGCCGACGCCGAGCGCGGCCGCAGCGCCGCTGCGAAAGCCGTGCGCTGCGCTGCGCGCGCCGACCAACGCCAGATCCGCCCCCGGCGTCACGTTCAACAGCAGCCCGGCCGCGATGCACAGCGGCAGGTCGTGTACGCCGGCCAGCACCGTCATGCCCCGCCCAGCGCGCCGACCGCGGCGCCGAGCGCGATCATCCACAACGGGCTGCGCGAGGTCTTGAGCATGAACACGACGGTCGCCGCCACGAGGAGCATCGCCAGCGGCCGCTGCACCAGCGGCAGCGCGAGCACCCAGCCGGTGGCCACCAGCAGGCCGATCGTCAGCGGCGCCAGGCCCACGCTGAAGGCCTGCACCGCCAGCGCGTCGCGCCGCGCGTGGCGCATGCGGCCGACGACGAAGGTGACGATGCTCGACGGCACCACGATGCCGGCCATCGTCGCCAGCATGCCCGCCGGGCCGGCGACGCTCCAGCCCATCAAGGCGACGAACAGGATGTTCGGGCCCGGTGCTGCCTGTGCAATGGCGATCGAGGCGTTGAACTGAAGCGCATCGATCCAGCCGTGCTCGACCACCAGGTAGCGTTGCATCTCGGAGGCCAGCGTGATCGCTCCGCCCACCGCCAGCAGCGACAGCAGCGCGAAGTGCCCCGCCAGTTGCAGCACGTCGTGCCAGGCGAGACCGTGCAGGCCGAGCGACTCGACGGGCGTCACGATGACGGCCTGCGCTGCATCGACAGCCGGTGCCAGGCCCAGGCGAAGCCGCCGAGCCCGAGCACCAGCACCACCCACACCAGCGGCCAGCGCAGCCAGCCGATCGCCAGCGCGCTGGCCAGCGCGATCAGCACGCAGGGCCACAACCCCATGGCATTGCGCTTCAGCGTCGGCGCGAGCTTGAACGCGGTGGAGAGGATCAAGCCGGATGCCACCGCGCCCATGCCGCGCAACGCCCCGGCCACCTGCGGCACCGCGCTGAACTGCACGTACAGCGCCGCCAGTGCCAGCACGATCAACAGCGGCGCGCCGAGCATGCCGGCCACCGCCGCCAGCGCGCCGCGCCAGCCGAAGTGGCGGTCGCCGAACATCAGGCTCAGGTTGACGACGTTGGGCCCGGGCAGCACTTGCGACAACGACAGCAGCTCGACGAACTGCTCGCGGCTGAGCCAGCGCTGGCGCTCGACCAACTCGCGCTGCGCCACCGGCAGCACCCCGCCGAATCCCTGCAGCGCGAGCCAGGTGAAGGCGACGAACAATTCGGTCTTCGAGCGCGGCGCTCGCGGCGGCGCTTCGCCACCGCCGTCGGGTGCGGGGTTCGTTGTGGCGCTCATGCCGTGGCTTGCGCGTCGCCCGACGCCGCCTTCGGCCGGCGCGATGCCGCCCATTGGCTCAGCACGATCGCCACCACCATCCAGGCCAAGGCGGCCCAGGCGAGATTGGCGAAGCCGCTGACCGCGAGCATCGCGCCACCGGTGGCGGCGCCGATCGCCTGGCCGACGTAGATCGCCGCGGAATTCAGCGACATCGACGCCGGCGCCAGCGGCGGCGCCAGCGACGTCAGCCGCGCATGCTGCGACGACTGCGCGGCGAAGCAGCCGAAGCTCCACGGCACGATCGCCAGCGCCATCAGCGGCACGCTGTGGGCGAACGGCCACAGAGCAAAGCTCACCGCCATGCCGAGCAACAGCAACGCCACCATGCGCGCAGCGCCGAAGCCGTCGATGACACGGGTGATGACGACGCTGCTGGCCAGGCCGACGACACCGAACACCAGGAACAGCGCCGCGATCTGCGCCGGCGTCGCGCCGAGCACCTGGCGGAAGTACGGCGCCATGTACGAGAACAGCGTGAACTGCGCGGCGCCGGCCAGCGCGGTCACCAGCACCACCGCCATCAACACCGGATCGGTGAACACCGAGCGCCATTGCGCGCCCGACAGCGCGGGCGGCCGCACGCCGTCGGGCATCACGCGCCAGACCCACCATGCGGCGATGGCCGACAGTGCGGCCACGCCGCCAAACGAGACGCGCCAGCCCAACGTCTCGGCCACGTAGGCGTGCAGCGGCAACCCGAGCACCGAGGCCACCGCCCAGCCGAGGAAGACGAAGGTGATCGCGTGGCCGCGCGAGCTCGGCGGCGCCATCACCGCGATCGCTGCCCCGGCCTGCGGCGTGAACACCGCGGCGCCGAGCAACGTCACGGTGCGCACGATCGCCAGTGCGGTGAAGGTGGGCGCCAGCGCGGCGATCGCGTGACCGGCGGCGTACCACAGCAACCACAGCGTCAGCAGCCGCCGCCGGTCGCTGCCTGCCACCCGCGCCGCCAGCAGCGGTGCGCCGAGCGCGAGTACGGCGGCCCCGATGGTGATCAACTGGCCGGCGACCGCGGCGCTCACCTGCAGCGAGTCGACCAGGTCGTTCATCACGCCCGACGGCGCCATCACGCCGCAGGCGATCGCGAAGTTGCCGCCCAGCAGCGCCCAGCGCGTGCGCGCGACCGTGCGCGCGTCGTGGCCGTCGTTCACCGACAAGCCTTCGGCGCGCGCCGACCGCCTGCGCAGGCGCAAGGCCGCGGCGGCTTCACCCGCGCATCACCTTCAGCGCCTCGGGGTTGACGATGTTGGTCGGCTGCTGCTTGATGAAATTGACGACGTTGTCGAACGCGGTGCCGAAGTACAGCTCGTAGCTGTCGAGCTCGACGTAGCCGATGTGCGGCGTGCACACCGCATTCTCCAGCCGCAACAGCGGGTGGCCTTGGAGGATCGGCTCGCTCTCGAACACATCGACGGCCGCCATGCCGGGCCGGCCGCGGTTGAGGCCGGTGACCAGCGCGCCTTCCTCCACCAGCTCGGCGCGCGAGGTGTTGACGAACAGCGAGGTCGGCCGCATGCGCGCGAGGTCGGCGGCGTTGACGATGCCACGCGTGGCGGGCACCAGTCTCAAGTGAAGCGACAGCACGTCGCTGTTCTCGAACAGCCCCTCGCGGCTGTCGGCCGCGATGCAGCCGTCGGCCACCGCGTGGGCGCGCGAGGCGTCGCTGCCCCAGACGATCACCTCCATGCCGAACGCGCGGCCGTAGCGCGCCACCAGCTGTCCGATCTTGCCGTAGCCCCAGATACCGAGCGTGCGGCCCTTCAGCACCATGCCGAGGCAGAAGTTCGGTGGCATCGACGCCGCCTTCAGGCCCGATTGCTGCCAGCCGCCGTGCTTGAGCGTGGCGATGTACTGCGGCAGCCGCCGCATCGCGGCCATCACCAGCGCCCAGGTGAGCTCGGCTGCGGCCACCGGCGAGCCCGCGCCCTCGGCGACGGCGATGCCCAGGCGCGTGCAGGTCTCGACGTCGATGTGCGGGCCGGCGCGGCCGGTCTGCGCGATCAGCTTGAGCTTGGGCAGCTTCTCGAGCAGCTGGCGCGGAAAATGGGTACGCTCGCGGATCGTCACCAGGATGTCGGCGTCGCGCAAGCGCACCGAGAGCTGGCCGATGCCTTTGACCGTGTTGGTGTGAACCTTGGCGTTGTAGGGCTCGAGCTTCGACGCGCAGCGCAGTTTGCGCACCGCATCCTGATAGTCGTCGAGGATGATGATGTTCATGGGCGAGCGCGCCGATTGTGCCCGCTCCAGCATGCCGAGCCCGCTCACGCTAGCATCCGGTTTCATCATCATCGCGGGGCCATCCCGAGGAGACAGAGGTTCATGAGCATTTCGATGTACACGGCCAGTGTGCCCATTTTCACCAAGACGCTCGGCAACATGCTGACCTGGCTCGACAAGGCGCAGGCCCATGCGCAGGCGCGCAAGTTCGACCCGGCGGTGTACCTCACGCTGCGGCTGTACCCGGACATGCTGCCACTGCCGGCGCAGATCCGCATCGCTGGGGACACGGCCAAGGGCTGCGCGGCCCGCCTGGCCGGCAAGGAGGCGCCGGTGTTCGAAGACAACGAGACCACGCTCGAACAGTTGCGCGAGCGAATCAGCAAGACGCTGGCCTACCTGGAGACGGTGAGCGCCAAGGACATCGACGGCAGCGAAGAGCGCGACATCGTGATCCCGAGGGGCAATCGCGAGCCGCGCCGCTTCAAGGGCGAGTACTACCTCAAGCACTTTGCGCTGGCGAACTTCTTCTTCCACGCCACCACGCTGTACGCGCTGCTGCGTCACAGCGGCGTGGAGCTCGGCAAGGCCGATTTCCTGCGCGTCGATTGAGCGCGTGAGCCAGCGCCGGCGCGCTGGCAAGCGCGGCGCCTAGAACGCCATCAGCAGCGCGCGCTCGTCGTCGTTGCCGCCCGGCATCGCGCCCTCCAGCGCGCGCAGCAGCTCGGCGCGCAGTTCGCCGGCGGCGGCCAGACCGCGCGGCGACAGTGCATCGAACACGGCGCCGCGCAACAGCCACAGGTCGACCGCCTCGTTGCTGTGGCGCACCTGGTGCTTGAGCCACTGGCCGCGCCGGCCCTCGATGCGCTCCACCGCGGCCATGAAGCAGCGCTTCACGTGCACGAAACTGCGCCGGGCAGCGATGCGCGCGGTCTTCGCGTCGGGGTCGTTGGCAGCGAGCCAGCCGGCCATCGCGGCGATCGGGGTCGCTGTGCTCAGGTAGTGTCGCGGAGCGGGCATCATGGTCGGCGGCTCGTGAAACGGGCTGTGGATTGCTCGATCGTCGTGCCGCCGGGCCGCGTCTGATCGGTCGAACAGCGCAGTCGTGGCGCGCTGTTTCGCGTCGTGGCCGGAAATGGCGGCTTCGAGCCGGCCTTCTCGCGCGTTCGGGTCGCTGTCGCGGCGATGGCGCAATGCGCTACGCTGCGCCCCGCGGATGGTGACGAGGAACCGGTGATGAGGTGGCTGCGTGGTTCGCTGTGGCTGCTGGCGGCGCTGCTGCTGGCGCTGGCACTGGCCGTTGCGGTGTACACGACGCGGGCGATGCCGATGGTCGATGGCCGGCTGCAGATCGCCGGCCTGCAGCAGCCGGTGACCATCCAGCGCGACCCGTACGGCATCCCCACGATCAAGGCGCAGAACGAACACGACCTGCTGTTCGCGCTCGGTTTCGTGCACGCGCAGGACCGGCTGTGGCAACTCGAGACGCACCGCCGCATCGGCGCCGGCCGCCTGGCCGAGGCGTTCGGCGAGCCGGCGCTCGAGTCCGACAAGTTCCTGCGCGCGCTCGGCGTGCGCCGTGCTGCGGCGGCGCAGTGGGCCAACCTGAAGGCCGATGCACGTGCGGCCCTGCAGGCCTACGCCGACGGCGTCAATGCGGTGATCACCAGCCAGTTGCGCGCGCGGCCGCCGGAGATGGTGATCCTCGGCGTGCAGCCGCAGCCGTGGGATCCGGTGGACAGCCTGGCGTGGTCGATCATGATGGCCTACGACCTTGGCGCCAACTGGAGCACCGAGCTGCTCAGACTGCGACTGGCCCTGCGGCTGCCGGTGCAGCGCATCAACGAGCTCCTGCCGCCGTATCCGGGCGAACAGCCGCCGGCCACCGCCGACTATGCGGCGCTGTTTCGTGCGCTCAAGCTCGACGCCGGCACGGCCACGGCGTCGTTCGATCGTGCGCTCGACCGCCTCGTCGCGGCCGCGCCGCCCACCGGCCTCGAAGGCGTCGGCTCCAACAACTGGGTGGTGGCAGGCAGCCACACCACCACCGGCACTCCGCTGCTGGCCAACGACCCGCACCTGAAGTTGTCGGCGCCCGCCCTGTGGTACTTCGCTCGCCTCGAGGCGCCAGGCGTCAAGGTGGCGGGAGCCACGATGCCCGGCTTGCCGCTGGTTGTCCTCGGCCAAAGCGAGCGCCTGGCCTGGGGTTTCACCAACACCGGCCCCGATGTGCAGGACCTCTACATCGAACGGCTGCATCCGGCCGACGCCAACCAGGTGCAGACCGCCGACGGCAGCTGGGCGCCGCTGAAGTCGTTCGACGAGACGATCAAGGTGCGCGGCCACCCCGATGTCGTGCTCAAGGTGCGCGAGTCGCGTCACGGGCCGCTGATCTCCGATGCCGGCTTGACCGACGACCTGCTGGGCAACAAGGCGCGCAACGCCTACGCGATCGCGATGCGGTGGACCGCGTTGGACCCGGACGCCGACATGATCAGCGTGGCGCTGGCGATGAGCCGCGCCACCGACGTCGCGTCGTTCATCGATGCGGCCAGGGGCTGGGTGGCGCCGATGCAGAACATGGTGGTGGCCGATCGCGCCGGCCACATCGGCTACATCGCGCCGGGGAGGGTGCCGCTGCGCAAGGCAAGCAACGACTTGAAAGGCCTCGTGCCGTCGCCGGGCTGGGACGCACGCTACGACTGGGACGGCTGGCTCTCACCCGATGTGCTGCCGCAGTCGCGCGACCCCGAGCGTGGCTGGATCGCCACGGCCAATCAGCGCGTCGTGCCGGCCGGCTACCCGCACTTCCTGACCACCGAGTGGGCGCCGCCCTACCGCCACCAGCGCATCGAGCAGCTGCTCGGCGCCAAGCCCAAGCTGTCGATCGATGATCTGGCTGCGATTCAGGCCGACGTGAAGTCGCTCGCCGCGCTCGAGATGCTGCCGTGGTTGCAGCGTGCGACGTCCGATCATCCGCTCGCGGCTGCGGCGAAGAGGGCGCTCGAAGGCTTCGACGGCACGATGGCGGCCGACAAGCCGGCGCCGTTGATCCTGTGGGCGTGGCAACGCCACCTGGTGCAGCAGGTCTTCGCCGACGAGATGGGCACGGTGTTCGAGCGTGCCATCGCGTCGCGCACGCTGCGCGACGCGCTGCAGGGCGTGCTCGAGCGCAACGACGCCTGGTGGTGCGACGACAAGACCACGCCCGACGTCGTCGAGACCTGCGCGCAGCAGAATGACAAGGCCTTCACGGCCGCGCTCGAGGAATTGCAAGCGGCGCAGGGCGGCGATGTCTCGCGTTGGCAGTGGGGCAAGGCGCACCAGGCGCGCTCGGAGCACCGGCCGTTCTCGCGCGTGAAGCTGCTGGCGCGCTGGTTCGAGTTGCGCACGTCGGTGGGCGGCGATTCGTTCACCGTCAATGCGTCGCGCGTGCTGTTCAAGCCGGACCCGACCACCGGCGAGCTGTACCTCGCCGAGCACGGGCCGTCGCTGCGCGCGCTCTACGACGTGGCCGATCCGACGAAATCGCGCTTCATGCACAGCACGGGGCAGAGCGGCCTGGCGTGGTCGAAGTGGTACTCGACCTTCGTCGAGGAGTGGGCGAAGGCCGAGTACGTGCCGCTGTGGAGCAGCGAGCCGGCGATGGCCACGCTCGCGCTCGAGCCGGCCCGATAGGCGCTACACCACGGGCCGCTACGGCACGCCGTTGCGCCCGTGCGCGCGAAAGCCCGGCCGCTCGCTGAGGCGCTCGTAGTAGGCCTCGATCGCCGGCAGCGACGGCCGCTGCAGTGGCGTCATGAACCAGCGGTGCGTCGCCAGCCCGAGCGTGATGTCGGCCAGGGTGAACGTCGCTCCCGCGGCATAGGCACCGGTGCGCTGCAACTGGGCGTCGAGCATGGCCATGTGCCGATTCCAGTTGACGATGCTGGCGTCGACCGCACGGGTGTCGGTGTAGTCGGCGTGCCGACGCACCAACGCCATGAAGGCGTAGCGCCACGCGCTGTTGAGTTCGGTGGCCATCCAGTCCATCCACTGCTCGACGCGGGCGCGCGCCCGCGGCTCCGCCGGCAGGAGATCGAAGCGCTCGTGCGTCGCGGCCAGGTAGCGGCAGATCGTGTTGGACTCCCACAGCACGAACTCGCCATCGCGCATGACCGGCACGAGCCCATTGGGGTTCAGCGCCAGGAACTCCGGCGACCGCAGCGGCAGCTCGGGCACGCCCCACGGCGTGTGCTGATGCGGCAAGCCGATCTCGGCGCACAGCCACAACACCTTGCGGACGTTGATCGAGTTGGGGCGCCCCAGAACCTGCAGCATGCCGGCATTGTGCGGGCGCCGCGCGGCATGCGCCTCAGACGTTGCCGTACAGCACCTTGCGCTGCGCGGTGTAGGTCCACCACGATGCCGGCGCCGCGCCGCGCATGAAGTCGGTGATCGCCATGAAGGTGTCGAGCACGCACGGGTCCTGTCGCTTGCCGGTGTGCACGCACAGCGACTGGTACAGCACGAACGGGTCGCGGTGTGCCAGCTCGCGCGGATGGCCGAGCCCGAGCGCACGCAGGTCGGCGGCCATCGCCGGGCCGACGTTGGGCAACTGCTCGAAAATGTCGCACTCGCCGGCGTGCGAGGCCTTGCGCGGCTTGACGCGGGGCCCGAAGTGCATGGCGGGGCCCGGCATCATCGCCTCGTGCGGCCCCACATCGATGACAGCGCGATCGGGCGGGCTCACATCAGCATCTGGTTGCGCACCAGCCCCACGGCCACGCCCTCGAGTTCGAAGTCGATGTCGCCGAACGGCACGACGATGGTCTTGAACTCGGGGTTCTCGGGGATCAGCTCGATCGTGCTGCGCGTGCGGCGGAATCGCTTGACGGTGACGTCATCACCCAGCCGCGCCACCACGATCTGGCCGTTCTTGGCCTCGCGCGTCCTTTGCACCGCCAACAGGTCGCCATCGAGGATGCCCGCGTCGCGCATGCTCATGCCGCGCACCTTGAGCAGGTAGTCGGGCCGGCGCGGGAACATGCTGGCCTCGACGAGGTAGGTCTGATCGATGTGCTCCTGCGCCAGGATCGGGCTGCCTGCGGCGACGCGGCCGACCAGCGGCAGCGCCAGTTGCGCCAGGCTGGGCAGGGGCAATGAGAATTGCTTGCCACGTGTCTGATTGAGCGCGCGTAGAGTCTCGGGACGCAGGCGAATGCCGCGCGAGGTGCCGCCGACCAACTCGATGACGCCTTTGCGGGCGAGCGCCTGCAGGTGCTCTTCGGCCGCGTTGGGCGAGCGAAAGCCCAGCTCGGCCGCGATCTCGGCGCGGGTGGGGGGCGCGCCACTGCGTTCGATGGTGCTTTGCACCAGGTCGAGGATCTGTTGCTGACGGGCGGTGAGCTTGGGGCTTTCTTCCATGGCGTGCGCCTGTTGATGCATCCAGTGGCTGTATTTTTATACAGATGGGACAAAAATGCAAAACCACCCGGGCAACCGCATCGTCGTCATCCTCGGCACCGGCGGCACGATCGCCGGTGTGGCTCCGCAGGGGCAAGGCGACCTGGCCTACCAGGCGGCGCAATTGAGCATCGAGTCGCTCGTCCGGGCCGTGCCCGAACTGAGCGAGGTGCCTCTGGAGTGCGAGCAGGTCGCGCAGGTCGACAGCAAGGACATGACGCACGCGATCTGGCAGGCGCTGGCGCAGCGCGTGCACCACCACCTGGTGCGCGACGAGGTGGCCGGCGTGGTGATCACGCACGGTACCGACACGATGGAGGAGACGGCCTATCTGTTGCACCGGGTGCTGGCGCCGAGGAAGCCTGTGGTGCTGACCGGCGCGATGCGGCCGGCCAGTTCGCGTCAGGCCGATGGCCCCGGCAACCTGCTGCAGGCGGTGACCGTCGCGCGCGAACCCGGCGCACACGGTGCGCTGGTGGCGATGGCGGGTACCGTGCATGGGGCTGCCGACGTGCGCAAGACGCACCCGCACAGGTTGGATGCGTTCGGTTCCGGCGACGTCGGGCCGCTGGCGCGCCTGGAGGACGACGGACGCCTGCACCGCCTGCGCGCGTGGCCAACGGGCGAGGCCCTCGGCATCGCGCTGCTCGACGCCGAGCCCGATCAGTGGCCACTGGTCGAGATCGTCACCAGTCACGCCGGGGCCGGTGGCACATTGATCGACGCGCTGGCGCGCCGCGGTGCCAAGGGCATCGTGGTCGCCGCCACGGGCAACGGCACCGTGCACGAATCGATCGAGCAGGCGCTGCGCGATGCCGCGTGGTCGGGCATCGCGGTCCTGCGGGCGACGCGCTGCGGTGACGGCGCGATCCTCGAAGCGGAAGGCAAGTCGCCCGAGTGGCCTTCAGCCGGCGCGCTCACGCCGGCGAAGGCACGGGTGGAGTTGCTGTTGCGACTGATGGGTGGCTGATCGGGTCGGATCGGCGTGGGCCACCCTTGCCGCGCAGCCTCGTTACGCGTAGACCTCGGCCAGCTTGAAGCCGCCGGTCACGATGTCCTCGTGGCCGGTGACATTCTTGCGGCGCCATTCGGCTTCGGACTTGCCGTCGTCGACGGCGGCGTCCCAGGCTGCGAGCTCGGTGCTGTGCTTGCGCCCCGGGCGATCGGCGGAATGCTTCTGGCTGGCCAGTGCCTTCAACGACGACGAGCGTTCGCAGGCAGCGATGACGTCGCCGGGGTTGAGCAGAGAAGCGAAGAAGTTGGCTTCAGCGGAAGCACGAGCGGCCATGGTCATTCTCGAACGGCAAAGCGCGAGACTCTAGACGCAATCACCGGCCAGAACAGAAAGGCCGACTCTAGAACTCGTGCTTTGCCATCGGCCGCGACGCAGTTGCGTCTCGAGCGGCCACGACGCGCAGCAGGTGGCCTCAAGGGCCGTGCGCCTGCTCCAGCCAGCGCTGCGCGAAGGCTTCGATCTCCTGACGGTCGAGGTCGCCGACCGCCCAGTACTGCATGGCGCCGTCAGACCAATGGACGACATTGAAGCCTCGGTGCGTGGTGCGCAAGGGCGCCTGCTGCCCACTGACCGGCCAGACGAACACGTCGATCAGGTGGCGGTTGTGGCCGTAGACCAGTGCCGCCACCGTCTCGCCGCGCACGTGCTCGACGCGCGCGCCCAACAAGGGGAAACCGGCCCCGGCCAGGTCGACCACCGGCGGCGCGAAGTCGAGCCGCCCTTGGAACCACGGCTTCACCGTGTGGCGATCGCTGGACGCGACCTCGGTGATCGGGCCGGCCTGCAGTGCACGCACGTGGCTCGCCACCAGCTCGGATTCGAGCGACGGCTGCAGGCTCAGCCGCTGCGCCAGCGGCCACAGCAGCGCCATGCACAGCATGCCGAGTGCAAAGCCGAGCGTCGCCGCGCGCCAGCGCAACGCGACCCAGCGCCGGGGCGCAGGTTCAGATTCGGCCGCTGTCGCGGACGCGCGGCGTGCCTCTTCGAGCGCCACCCGCGCGGCGATGCCTGCGCGCAGGCTGTCGGGCGCGGCATGGCGCGTGGCATGGCGGCGGATCAAGGCGGGCAACTCGTCGTCGTGGCTCATGTCAGCGCCCCAGGTTCAATGGGCTCAGCGCCGCGCGCATGCGCTCGCGCGCGCGCGCCAGCCGTGACATCACGGTGCCGATCGGCACCGAGGCGATGCGCGCGATCTCGGCGTACTCGAGCTCCTCGAACTCGCGCAGCACGATCACTTCGCGCAGCGGCGGCGACAGGGCGCGGATCGCAGCGTCGATGAGCGTGCGCGTGCGACGCTGCTCCAGCGCTGCGGTCGGGTCGTCGGTCGCGCGCCCGATTTCGCTCAACGCGGCGTCGAAGCCGGCCTCGTCGAACTCCACCATCTCGCGATCGCCGCGGCCGCGTTCGAGCGCGCTGAAGCAGGTGTTGCGCACGATGCCCAGCAGCCAGCCGCGCGCATCGTCGCCGCGCAGCGAGTCGATGTAGCGAAAGGCGCGCAGCGCGGCGTCCTGCACCGCGTCCTCGGCCGCGGTGGCGTCCCGCAGCAGCCAGCGCGCCAGGTTGAACGCGGCGTCCAGATGCGGCAGCACCAGCGCCTCGAAGCGCTGGCGGGCGGCGGCCGGGCTCGCAGCCATCGGCACCGGCTAGGCGGTGACCACGAAGCGGCCCTGCATCTCTTCGTGGCCATCGCCGCAGAAGTTGTCGCACATGAACTCGATCGTGCCTGCGGCCGCCGGCTGCAACTCGAGCTCGATCACGCGGCCGGGCACGAGGTCGAGCCGCTTGCCGAGGTCCGGAATGTTCATGCCGTGCGCGAAATCGACTGCCTTGATCGCGATGACCACGCGCTCGCCGGCCTTGAGGGCGATCTCGCTGGGCACGTAGGTGAACCGCTTGGCCAGCAATTCGATCACACGCGGCTGAACCTCGTCTTGCGCCAGCCCGGCACCGGCGAGGGCCGCGCCGGCCCCGGCCCACGCGGCACGCAGCAGCAGGCGCCGGCGCATGAGCACGCTCATGCACGCACCGCTGGCCACTCGGTGACCTTGTACGTCTTGCCGGCATCCTCGGCCTCGACTTCGCGAAAACCCAGCCCCTTGTACGGCATGCCCGGATCCCACGGCAACGGTGTGCGGGTCGGCTGCGATCCGGGCGCCGGCAGCGCAAAGATCAGCGACTTGGCCGAGTGGTGCGCGATGTGCCCGGTCTGGTGGTGGTGTTCCTGGTGGATGTGACCGTAGAACACCGTGACGTTCTGATAGGGCATCAGCAAGTCCAGCGCCCGCGCGCCGTCGCGCGTGGCCCAATCCCACTTGGGCGCCAGGTCGAACAGCGGCCGGTGGGTCAACACCACGATCGGCGCGGCCTTGTCCACGCGCGCGAGCTGCGCGCTCAGCCACGCGAGCTGTTCGTCGCCGATCTTGGCGCCGGGGTCCGACACGTTGTCGAGCGCGATGAAGTGCACGCCCTTGTGCTCGAACGCGTAGTGGGTGTCGCCGAAGAACTCCTTGAACGCCTCGCCGCGGTCTAGCGAGGCGTCGTGCTCGCCGGGCATGAAGCGGACCTGCTTGACCTGCAGGTCGGCCACGATGGCCTTGAACTCCGCCAACCGCCGGCGGCGCTCGGTCGCGTCGTCGGTGGTGTGCGTCAAGTCGCCGGTGAAGACGATGAACTCCGGCGGGGTGGTCAGCGCGTTCACGCTGGCCACCGCCTTGCGCAGCGTGACGGCGGCGTCGGGGTTGGCGGGACCCTGGTAGCCCCAGTGCGTGTCGGAGAGCTGGACGAAGTAGAAGTCTTCGTCCTCGGCCGCACGGGATCCCGATGCGGGCAGGCTGCATCCGGGCAGTGCGGAGGCGAAGACGGCGCCGCCGCCGACGGCGGCCAGCTGAAGGAAGTCGCGACGATCCATGGCAGAGACTCCGGTGGCGGGGCTGGTGTGCCCCGTCCCTGCCATACCGGAGATCGGCCCGGCTTATTCCATGCGCCGGTTCAGTCGGCGTCCCAGGTGGCTTCGAGCAGGCAGCCGAACTCGCGCGCGAAATCAACCGAGACGCGCGCGTGCACGGCGCCCTGCCGGTCGAAGAAGCGCTGCGTGCCCACCAGGCCGAACACCCCTTCGTGCCAGACGTTGGGGTGGATGTACAGCCCGCGCGAGCCGTCGAAGCGGAAGCAGACGAAGCGCTCCGGCGCGACGTCGTCGCCGGGCAGTGCCAGCGGCACGAAGAAGGGTCGTGGTTGCAGCGGAAAGAACAGCTGGCCGCCGTCGGGGTGGTAGTTGGCGTGCCACAGCAGCATGCGGCGGGGGTGGTCGGCGTGATCCTCGCGCGCTTGTTCGGGCGCTGTCGCATAGGCGAGGATGTAGTGGCCGTCGACGGCCTCGTTGCGCCCGTACAGGATGTCGCCACACCATTCGCTGACGAACACGCCTTCGGTGGTGCCACCCTGGTCGCCGGTGCCGGCATCGATCGGCCGCGAGCCCTGAGCCGGCCACTGCACGATCTCGATCGCGCAGCGCTGCGGGTCGTCCACCAAGTGGCCGTAACCCTGCAACGAGGTGGCGGTCGCCTCGACCACCGGCATCGTCACGCGGCGCAGGCGCGGCGGCAGGTTCGGGTGCAGGTAGTCGATCGGTCGGGCGTTCACGGTCCGTCACCTTGGAGCGCGTCGTAGCCGGCGTCGCCCGGCAGCGCCACGCCCACGACGCGCCGCTCGGCGTCGAGGCGCAGCCGCGGGTGCACCGCGCGCAGCGGCGGCCGCGCGGCTGCGTGCGCCAGGATCTCCTGCACGCTGCACTCGGCGAACGGCAACAACGACCGCACCGTGGCCACGGTCGCGAACTCCATCTGGAACGCGCCGGCCGCGTGCGCGCCCAGCGCCGCGCGCGGCGCAATCCACTCGAGCGTGGTCGTCTCGCTTGCGTCGGGGCGCGGCACCTGCCCGTCGGGCGCACGCGCGACGAAGAACACGGTATCGAAGCGTTTGGGCAGCCCGAGCGGCGTCACCCAGCGGCTCCAGGCCTGCAGGCCGCGCGTCGAGCCCAGTACCAGGCTCGACTCTTCCTCGCACTCGCGCAGCGCCGCCGCCGCGTAGGCCGGCGCCTGCAGGCCCACGCCGGTGATGCGGCCGAGGCGCTCGATCAGCACCTCGTGCGGCTCGTCGAGGGCGCGCTGCGCGTCGGCCGCGTCGACCGCACCGCCGGGGAACACGTAGGCGTTGGGCATGAAGCTCGCTTGCGGCGAGCGCTTGACCATCAGCACCTCGGGGCCACCGGTGCCATCGCGCAGCACCAGCGTGGTGGCGGCGGGGCGCGGCAGCACGGCGCGGGCAGCGGCAAGGTCGAGGGCAAGCATGGTGGCGTCGGTCAGCGCGGCCGATCATTGTGACCGCAGTACATTGCGCGCGACGCGTGTCACCTACCACCCGCCATGTCCACCGCACCGAAGAAGCCCCTGCGCTCCCGCCTCATCGTCGAAGGTCTGGACCGCGTGCCGCACCGCGCATTCCTGCGCGCGGTGGGCATCGCCGACGACGACTTCGGCAAGCCGATGGTCGGCATCGTCAGCCAGCACGGCGAGAACACGCCGTGCTCGATGTCGCTGGGGCCGCAGGCCGATGCGGCGCGCCTCGGCGTGGCTGCGGGGCAGGGCATCGCGGTGCCGTTCACCACCATCTCGGTGAGCGACGGCGTGTCGATGAACCACAAGGGCATGCGCATGAGCCTGGTGTCGCGCGAGCTGATCGCCGACTCGATCGAGGCCGTGATCCGCGCGCACTGCTACGACGCGCTGGTTGGCTTCGCGGGCTGCGACAAGACGCTCCCCGGCGTGATGATGGCGATGGCGCGGCTGAACTGCCCGAGCGTCTTCGTCTACGGCGGCGCCATGTTGCCGGGGCGCTGGCGCGATCGCGACGTCACGATCCTCACCGCGTACGAGGGCGTCGGCTCGGTGCTGAACGGCACGATGACCGAAGCCGAACTCGACGAACTCGGCCACGACTGCGCGCCGACGCTCGGCTCCTGCCCTGGGCAATTCACCGCCAACACGATGGCGATGGTCGCCGAGGCGCTCGGCCTGGCGATGCCCGGGTCGGCGATGATGCCTGCGGCGTACTCGCAGCGGCTCGCGCTGGCGCGCAAGGCCGGCCTGCGCGCGACCGAGCTGGTGCGCGACGGCGGGCCACTGCCGCGCGAGCTGATCACGCGCAAGTCGCTCGAGAACGCCACCGCCGCGGTGGCGGCCACCGGCGGCTCCACCAACGCCGGCTTGCACCTGCCGGCCATCGCGCACGAGGCCGGCGTGCGCTTCACACTCGACGACGTGGCCGCGGTGTTCGCGCGCACGCCGCTGGTCGCCAACCTGCAGCCCGGCGGCAAGTACCTGGCGGTCGATCTGCACCGCGTCGGCGGCGTCCAGGTGGTGCTGAAGACGTTGCTCGACGCCGGCCACCTGCATGGCGACGCACTTGCACTCTCGGGTCGCACCTTGGCGCAGGAGCTGGCCGGCGTGCGCGCGCCCGACGGCGACGTGGTGCGCAGTGCCGCGCACGCGCTGTCGCCCACCGGCGGCGTGGTGGTGCTGAAGGGCAACCTCGCGCCCGACGGCGCGTTGATCAAGGTGGCCGGGCTGAAGAGCGCGGTGTTCGAGGGTCCCGCGCGCGTGTTCGAGAGCGAAGAGGACGCGTTCGCCGCGGTCAGGCGACAGGCCTACGCCGCCGGCGAGGTCCTGGTGATCCGCAACGAGGGTCCGCAAGGCGGCCCGGGCATGCGCGAAATGCTCGGCGTCACCGCGCTGGTCTACGGCCAGGGCATGGGCGAGAAGGTGGCGCTGATCACCGACGGCCGCTTCTCCGGCGCCACGCGCGGCCTGATGGTCGGCTACATCGGCCCCGAGGCCGCGCGCGGCGGCCCGATCGCGCTGGTGCGCGATGGCGACCGCATCCGCATCGACGGCGTGGCGGGCACGCTGAGCTGGCAGATCGACGAGACCGAAGCCGCGCGCCGGCGCGTGGCGTGGCGCCCGCGCGCGACCGAGCGCCTGGCCGGCGTGCTCGAGAAATACGCCAGGCTGGTGGGGCCGGCGCACCTCGGCGCGGTGACGCACTCCGGTGCCATGGAGTGGCCGCCCGACTGAGGGCGGTCTACGCCACGACGTCGTTGGCGGCGATGGATTCGCCGCGGGCGCGGCGGTGCGCATCGAGCAGCCCGTGCACGCGCGCGGCCAAGGTCGCCCGGTTATCGGCCTGCAGCTTGCGGAACGCGTTGGCGACGTGAAAGCGCACCGTCGGATAACTGACGCCGAGCCGCCGCGAGATCTGCTTGTCGGGGCAACCGCAACTCACCAGCCACGCCACCTCGGCCTCGCGCTGGCTCAGCTGCGCGTCGCGTTGCAGCAGCGCCTCGGCGCACTCGGTGGCCGCCGGCGCCGGTGCGCGCGTGCGTTCCCAGTGCAACCGGGTCAGCGCCGCGGTGATCGCCGGCTCGACCAGTCGCAGCACCTCCACCTCGTCGCTCTCGAAGTTGCCGCGCTCGCGCTGGCGCCAGATGCGAAAGTCGCCGACGCAGACGTCCTTGTCGTAGAAGTAGACGTTGATGCCCCAGTGCATGCGGTCGCGCTGCAGGAAATCGTTGAAGAACTCGGTGCGCGACAACTCGTGCTGACGCAGGATCTGCGTCGCCACTGTCGGCCGTCGGCGCTCCATCAACGGAAACGTCAGCGGATCGACGAAGCGGTAGTAGCGGTCCCACGAGCTCAGACGCTCGGCCGAGATGTTGAGCGCGGTGAAGCGCTCGAAGCGGTGGCGCTCGCCGTTCCAGACCATCGACACGTAGGTGTCGGCGTGCAGCAACTCGAGCATCGGCAACGCAAGCTGCTCGCGCAGCGCGTCGCCGTCGGTGGCCCCCGCCAGCAGCCGCGTCACCTGCGCGAGCGCGCGTGTCTGGGAGCTGGACAGGTGCATCGGCGACAAGGTGGGCGGCGCAATCGACATGCTAGCGGCAGCGGAGGGCGCCCCCATCGGCGTTGTCCCGATACCCCTAGCGATTCTGATAGGTGCCGGGCCCGGCGCGGCCGCCTACCCTGCGGGCGCACGGGGGGTGCTGCAGGCGGGTTGCGCGCGACGCAACTCCCATTGACGCTCCTGGGCGGCCACGCATACTGGGTTGCGGGGCCCGATTGCGGCGCGTGGCATGCAGCATGCAAGGGGTATCGACATGGATCTGACCGCTCTCACGATCGGCGAGGCCGCTGCGGCGCTGCGGCGCGGCGAGGTCACCGCGGCGGCGTATGCCGACGCGCTGCTGGCGCGTGCCGCCAAGCTGGCGTCGCTCAACGCCTTCATCCACCACGACCCGGCGCAGGTGCGCGCCGCGGCACGGGCGGCTGACGAGCGCCGCGCCAGCGGCGCCGCGCTGGGGCCGCTGCACGGCGTGCCGCTGGCGCTGAAGGACAACCTCGACACCGCCGGCACCATCACCACCGCCGGCACGCCGGGCCTGCGCACCAACCGGCCGGCGCGCAACGCACCGGTGGTGCAGCGCCTGCTCGATGCCGGTGCCATCGTGTTCGGCAAGGCGAGCCTGCACGAGCTGGCCTACGGCATCACCAACCACAACGCCGGTTTCGGCGCCGTGCACAACCCGTACGACCCCACGCGCATCCCCGGCGGCTCCAGCGGTGGCGTTGGCGCGGCGGTCGCCGCACGCATGGCGCCGGGCGGCATCGGCTCGGACACCGGCGGCTCGGTGCGCATCCCGGCCGCGCTGTGCGGCATCGTGGGCTTCCGGCCCAGCACCGGACGTTGGTCGCAGGCCGGCATCGTGCCGATCTCGCACACGCGCGACACCGCCGGCCCGATGACCCGCAGCGTCGCCGATTGCGCGCTGCTCGATGGCGTGGTCACCGGCAGCACCGAAGCGCCCGCGGTGTCGCTCAAAGGTCTGCGCCTGGGCGTGCCGCGTGGCCATTTCTGGGAGAACCTCGACACCGAAGTCGCGGCGCTGATGGACGGCGTGCTGCGCGGGCTCCAGGCGCAGGGCGCGGTGCTGGTGGAGGGCGACGTGCCCGATGCGTCGCGGCTGGACAACGAGGCCGGGTTTCCGATCGCGCTGTACGAGACGGTGGTCGACCTCAACGCCTACCTGGCCGAACACGGGCTGTCGATGCGCTATCCAGAGCTCGTCGCGCAGGTGGCGAGCCCCGACGTCAAAGGGTTGTTGCAGAGCCTGCTCGGCGAGGGCGCGGTGCCCGAGGCCGCCTATCGGCATGCGGTGAACGTGCAGCGGCCGCAGCTGCAGGCCGCTTACGAAGACTACTTCAAGCGCCACGAGGTGTCGGCGCTGGTGGTCCCGACCACGCCGCTGGCGGCGGCGCCGATCGGCCAGGACGAGACCGTGATGCTCAACGGCCAGGCCGTGCCGACGTTCCCGACCTTCATCCGCAACTGCAGCCCGGCCAGCGTGGCGGGCATCCCGGGCATCAGCCTGCCGGCCGCGATGACGCGCGGAGGCTTGCCTTTGGGCCTCGAGATCGAGGCCCCGCGTGGCGCCGACGCGCAGCTGCTGGCGATCGCGCGCGCGGTCGAGGCCGTGCTGCCCAGGACACCGGCGCCGCCGTGCTGAACCCGCCATGCCGCGCGGCCTTCTCCGCAGCGCCACCCTCCAGTACGCCAAACACAACCAGGAGCAACCATCCATGACCCCATCGTTCTTCCCGGCCCGTCGTCGCATCCTGTCTGCCGCCGCTGGCACTGCCGTGCTCGGCGTCGGTCTGCCGTCGCTGGCGCAGGCCAAGGAGTTCAAGGTCGGCTTCTTCATCGCGCTCAGCGGGCCGGCGGCGCTGTTCGGCCCGACGCAGCGCGCGTGCGCCGACCTCGCCGCGGAGAAGATCAACAAGGCCGGCGGCATCCTGGGCCGCGAGGTCAAGCTGCTGTTCACCGACGCCGGCGGGCCGCCGGCCGAGACCGCCAAGTCGGCGGTACGGCTGATGCTGGAAGACAAGGTGGACCTGCTGATCGGCTCGCACGACAGCGCCACGCGCGAGGCCAACATCGCCACCATCAAGGGCAAGACACCCTACATCTACTCGCCGGTGTACGAGGGCGGCGAGTGCTCGCCCAACGTGTACTGCCTGGGCGAGACGCCGCCGCAGCAGGCGCAACCGGCGATCGAGTTCTTCGCCAAGGAGAAGAAGGTCAAGAGCTTCTACCTGATCGGCGACGACTACGTGTGGCCGCGCAAGTCCAACGAGCAGGTGAAGAAGTTCGTCGCACAGTACGGCGGCAAGGTGATCGGCGAGGAGTACGTGCCGTTCGGCGCGCCCAACAAGTTCGAGGAGGCGGTCACGCGCATCAAGGCGGCCAAGCCCGATGCGGTGGTGAACACGCTGGTCGGTGCCGACAACGTCAACTTCAACCGCACCTTCGCCGGCTTCGGCCTCGACAAGTCGATCGCGCGCATGGCGCTGCTGCTGGAGGAGAACACGCTGCTGGGCATCGGCCCCGAGAACAGCGGCAACCTCTACTCGTGCATGGGCTACTTCGCCAACAACGGCGCCGACGCGCCCAAGAAGTTCAAGGCCGAGTACATGGCGCGCTATGGCGACAAGGCGCCGCAGCTCAGCACCATCGGCGCCGACTGCTTCGCCGCGCTGAACCTCGCCAAGGCGCTGTTCGACAAGGCCGGCGCGGGGCCCACGGGGGCCAAGCTGATGGCCGCCTCCGAAGGGCTGTCGTTCGATGCGCCGTCGGGCCGCGTCACGATGCGCGGCCGCCAGGTCGACAAGGACATGTACCTCGCCACCTGCAAAGGCACCGACTTCGAGGTCATCAAGACGATCAAGGGCGTTCACAGCGGCACCGCCTGCAAGGCCTGAGCTGAATCCGCGCCGCCGCGGCGAGCCATGGAGTCGGTGCTCGTCGCGCAGGCGCTGAACGCGCTGTTCGCCGTTGCGGTGCTGGCGCTGGTGGCGCTGGGGCTGGCCGTGGTGTTCGGCCTGCTTGGCGTGCTCAACCTCGCGCACGGCGAGCTGGTGATGGTCGGCGCGTATTGTGCGTACGTGGCGCAGGTCAACGGCTGGCCGTTCGTTGCCGCGCTGCCGCTGGCGCTGCTGGTGTGCGGGGTGCTCGGCCTCGCGGTCGAGCGCTGGCTGGTGCGGCCGCTGTACAACCGGCCGTTCGACACGCTGGTGGTGACGTGGGGCCTGAGCCTGCTGATCCGCAAGTGCGCCGAGGCGCTGTACGGCCTCGGCTACAAGAGCATCAACGAGCCGCTGGCCGGCACGATCGACGTGCTCGGCGCCACCTATCCGCGCTACCGGCTGGTGCTGATCGCGGTCAGCATCGTCGTGCTCGGTGCGTTGCTGCTGTGGTACGGCCGCAGCCGCACCGGCACGCGCATCCAGGCGGTGGTCGACAACCCCGACCTGGCACGCGCGCTGGGCATCCGCGTCGGCCGCTTCGCGTCGGCGACGTTCGTCGCCGGCACCTGCCTGGCCGGCCTCGCCGGCGTGCTGATCGCGCCGCTGGTGCCGGTGCAACCGTTCATGGGCCTGGACCATGTGCTGATGTCGTTCTTCGTGCTGGTGGTCGGCGGCCTCGGCAGCACGGCAGGGCTGCTGACGGGGTCGGTGGTGATCGGCGGCACCAACAGCATCGTGTCGGCGATCAGCGACAGCACCGGCGGCTACTTCTGCGTGCTGGTGCTGGCGATCCTGTTCCTGTGGCTGCGCCCGAGTGGCATCTATGCGCGCCGCTAGCGTCGCGATCGTCGCACTCGCGCTGCTGCCGCTGTTGGCCGGCGAATTCTGGGCTTACCAGATGAGCTTGCTGTACCTCTACGCGATCGCCGCGCTGGGGATCGGCCTGTGCTGGGGGCGCGCGGGCTTCCTGCCGCTGGGGCAGGGCCTGTTCTTCGGCCTGTCGGCATACCTCTCGGGCCTGGCGTTGATCGCGTTCGACCAGAGCCCGTGGCTGCTGTTGCTGCTGCCGCTGGCCGCTGTGGCGTCAGGCGCGCTGGCGTACGGAATCGGTACCTTGGTGTTCCGGCGCCGTGGCGAGAGCGGGCCGTACTTCTCAATGATCACGCTGGCGCTGGCGCTGCTGGCGAGCCAGATCGCCAACAACTGGGAGTCGGTGACCGGCGGCTTCAACGGACTGAAGGGCATCCCCGGCCTGCCGGGCCTCGACAGCGTGATCGCCGCCTACTACGTGGCGGCGGTGGCGCTGGTGCTCGCATGCGGCGCGGTGGTCTGGCTGTACCGCGCGCCGCTGGGCGTGTTGTGGGCCGCGCTGGCCGACAACGAGCGCCGCGTGGTGCTGTTCGGCTTCGACACCAACCGCCTCAAGGCGGTGGCGTTCGGCGTCAGCGGCCTGCTGGCCGGGCTGGGCGGCGCGCTCTATGCGCCACAGCAGGGGCTGGTGACGCCGCAGCTGTGCGGCTTCGTGCTGTCGGCCGACCTCGTGATCTGGGCGGCGGTCGGCGGCCGTGGCCGCCTGCTCGGGCCGGTGCTCGGCGCCCTGCTGGTCGGCGCCCTGACGAGCGCATTGCGCGACAGCTTCCGCTTCTGGGAGATCACGATCGCCGTGGTCTTCATCGTGATCGTGCTGGTCTACCCGCAAGGGCTGATCGGCGTGTTCGCGCCGCTCGAGCGCTGGTGGGGACGGCGCCGGCAGCGTGCCGTGGCTGCGATCGGCGCGCCGCCGCGTGGCCAGGGCGACACCACCGTGCGCCTGCACCTGGAGGCGGTGGAGCTGCGGGTCGGCGAAGTGCTGATCCTGGACAAGCTGTCGCTGGCGATCGAGCGCGCCGGCATCTTTTGCGTCATCGGCCCCAACGGCGCCGGCAAGACCTCGACCTTCAACGTGTTGACCGGCGAGTTGCGCGCGCAGGCCGGCCGGGTGCGCTTCGACGGCCTGGCGATCGAACGGTTGCCGACGCACCGCATCGTCGCGCTGGGGATCGGCCGCAAGCTGCAGATCCCGTCGGTGTTCGCGCAGTTAAGCATCGCCGACAACCTGGCCATTGCCGTGTGGGGCGGCCGCACGCGACCACTCGATCTGCTGCGGCCGCCGCTGCGGCGCTGGAGCACGCCGCTGCTGCAGGCCCTGCGCGAGCGCTATGCGTTCCTGGCCGATGCGCAGCGTACCGCGGCCGAGCTCGCGCATGGCGAACGCCAGGTGCTCGAGCTCGCCTTGGCGCTGCTGGGCGAGCCGCGCTTGCTGCTGCTCGATGAACCGTGCGCCGGGCTGTCGCCCCAGGAGACCGCGCAGGTGATCGACGTCATCCGCTGGGCCGGCGAGCGCAGCGGCGCGACCATCGTCGTGATCGAGCACGACATGAGCCTGGTGCGCAAGCTGGCCGACCATGTGTTCGTGCTGCACAACGGCAGGCTGCTCGCGCAAGGCAGCGTGGCCGACATCCAGGCCAATCCGGCGGTCAAGGCGATCTACGTGGGCTCCGAGAAATGAGCAGCGCCAGCGCTTCTGATGGCCCCGCGCGGCTGCGGTTCGACGGCGTCACCGGTGGCTACGGCGACATCGACGTGGTGCGCGCGGTGTCGGGCCGGGTCACGGCCGGCGAAGTGTTGTGCGTCATCGGCCGCAACGGCGTCGGCAAGAGCACGCTGCTGAAGCTGCTGTTCGGCCAACTGCCGTGTCGCGCCGGAAGCATCGAACTGGCGGGGCAAGCGATCGAACGGCTCGAGGCCTCGCAGCGCCGGCGCCTGGGGTTGAGCTATTGCCCGCAGGAGCGCTCGGTGTTCGACCGTCTCAGCGTGCGCGACAACCTGACGCTGATGCGCGCCGATCGTCGGCTCGACGATTTCGAGCCGCTGTTCGAGCGCTTTCCGATCCTGCGCCGCCGGCTGAGCCAGCACGCGGGCACGCTTTCCGGCGGCGAGAAGAAGATGCTGTCATTCGTGCGCGGCCTGTCCGAGGCGCAGCCGCTGCTGATGCTCGACGAGCCGAGCGAAGGCGTGCAGTGGGAGAACATCGAACAGATGGCCGGCGCGATTGCGCAAGCCAAGGCCGGCGGCCGCTCGTTCGTGGTGGTCGAGCAGAACCTCGCGTTCGCCGAGTCGATCGCCGACCGCTACCTTGTCATCGAGCAGGGCACCGTGGTGCGCGAAGGGTTGCGCGGCGAGATCGAGCGCGAGCAGCTGCTGGCCCATCTGCACGTGTAGGCAGGCGCCGACACGCCCGCGGCGCGGCCGGCTCCACGACGCACGCCACCGGCCCTGGGTGGCGGGTGACCTTGGTCACGCGGTGCACCCAGGGTGCCGGGGCTATTCTGTGACGCCGCAGAAGAGCTATGGCGACGACGATGCGCGATGACCGCCGGGGACGGGCAGCCGAAGCGGCGCGCACAGCGCGCCGGGTCTGCACGTCGATGCTGGCGGCGCTGCTGGTCGCAGCCTGCGGCACGTCGCCGCCCAAGCCGGCCCGGGTCAGCGGCACCATCGTGGCGGCGCCCAACCTGAACCCCAGCGTCTCTGATCGACCGTCGCCGCTGCGCATGCGCGTCTACGAGTTGAAGTCGGCCACCGCGTTCAACCAGGCCGACTTCATGTCGCTTTACCAATCCGACCAGGGCGCGCTCGGGGCCGACCTGGCCGCGCGCGAGGAGTTCATCCTGCAGCCCGGCGAATCGCGACCGTGGGTCAAGACGCTGAACCCCGACACGCGGTTCATCGGCATCGTGGCGCTGTATCGCGACCTCGAGCGTGCGGTGTGGCGTACGGTGGTGCCGGTGCAACCGGGGCGCGAGTACAAGATGACGATCCGCGCCGACGCGCTGGTGTTGTCGGCCGCCGCGCAACCCTGACGACCGCGTTCGCATGACGTTGCGCCATCGGGTGATCTGGTCGCAGGGCATGTTCCTGCAGCCGCACCACTTCCAGCAGGAGGCGCGCTTTGCCGAGAACACGCTCGACGCACGCGTGCGTGCCGGACAGCCGCACGCCTGGGGCTTCGACGAGCTGGTGCTCGACGAGAGCCAGCTCGCGCTCGGCCGTGTCGGCCTGTTGCGCGCCAGCGGGGTGCTGCCCGACGGCACCGTGTTCTCGATCCCCGATGCCGATGCGCTGCCGCCGGCGCTCGAGGTGGCCGCTGACGTCACCAACGAGGTGATCTACCTGGCGGTGCCGCGCGCGTCGGCCGGCATCACCGAAGTCGACTTCGGCGATGGCCAGGGCAATGCGGCGAGTCGCTACACGGTGGTCGATGCGGCGCTGCGCGACCACGTCAACGCGGCCGACGATCCCGAGCCGGTGCAGCTCGGCGCGCCGCGCCTTCAGCTGCTGCGCGCGCGCGATGCCACCGATGCGTACGCGCTGCTGGGTATCGCCCGCGTGGTCGAGCGCCGCGCCGACGCGCAGGTGACCCTCGACCGTGGCTACATCGCGCCGCAGACGCGCATCCAGGCCAGCGGACAGTTGTCGGCCACGGCCACGTTGCTGCACGGCCTGGCGCAGCAGCGCGCGAAGGCACTCGCGGCGCAGATGGGTCAGCTCGGTCACGGCGTCTCGGAGATCGCCGACTTCCTGATGCTGATGCTGCTCAACCGCGCGGTGCCGGTGCTGCAGCAGTTCGCGGCCGCACCGAGCGTGCATCCGTGGTTCTTTCATCTGGCGCTGCTGCAGTGGGCGGGCGAGCTGGCTTCGTTCTCGGAGACCTCGCGCGTGGCGCCCGACTACCCGCCGTACCGCCACGACGACCTGCAGGCGGTGTTCTCGCCGCTGGTGCTCGATCTGCGCGAGATGCTGTCGGCGACGATCCAGCGGCGCGCGCAACAGATCGAGCTGGTCGACCGCAGTCACGGCGTGCGCACCGCGGTGGTCGCCGACACCGAGCTGCTGCGCAGCGCCGGGTTCGTGCTGGCGGTGCGGGCCAACGTGCCGGCCGAGCACGTGCGGCAACGCTTTCCTGCGCAGTCGAAGCTCGGGCCCGCCGAGCGACTGAAGGATCTGGTCAACCTGCAGTTGCCGGGCATCGCGTTGCGCAGCCTGCCGGTGGCGCCGCGCCAGCTGCCGTACCACGCCGGCAGCCACTACTTCGAGCTCGAGCGCCAGGGCGAGCTGTGGAAGCAGCTCGAGCGCACCGGCAGCCTGGCGCTGCACGTCGCGGGCGACTTTCCCGGCCTCGAGCTCGAGCTGTGGGCGATTCGCCAGGACTGATTGACGCAGTGACGCCATGGCGACCGACCCGCCACCATTTGCCGACCCGTTCGCCTCGTTCGACTCGCCGCGCACGTTCGTGCGACCGACGCCCGGCGGCTGGCGCAGCGGCGGCGAGTCGACCGACACGCAACTCGGCGCTGCACCCGATGCGCCGCCGCCCGACCATGGCCTGAACCCGCTGCTGGCGCTGGCCAACCGGCTGTTGCTGCTGGTGCCGCAGTTGCGCCAGACGCGACAGGTGGCCGACGTCGCCGCGCTGCGTTCGACGCTGGCGCAAAGCATCCGCAACTTCGTCAGCGCCGCGCAGGAGCGTGGCATCGCGCCCGAGCGCGTGATGGCGGCGCGCTACATCCTGTGCACCATGCTCGACGAGGCCGCGGCCGACACCCCGTGGGGCGGCACCGGCGTGTGGGCGCGCCTCAGCCTGCTGGCCGAGTTCCACAACGAGGCCTTCGGCGGCGAGAAGGTGTTCCAGCTGATGGCTCGCCTGGCCGAGAAGCCCGACGCCAACCTCGACCTGCTGGAGCTGATCTACGCCGCGATGGCGCTCGGCTTCGAGGGCCGCTATCGCGTCATCGACAACGGCCGCGCCCAGCTCGAGGCGGTGCGCGCGCGGCTGGCGCAGATCATCCGCCAGCAGCGCGGCGCCTACGTGCCGGCCCTGGCGCAGCACTGGGCCGGCCAGGCGGCGCCGCAGCGTCGCGCGTTGTCGTGGCTGCCGCTGGCGGTGACCGCCGCGCTGACGGTGCTGGCGCTGGGCGGCATCTACGTCGCGTTCGCCACCTCGCTGGCCGACAAGGCCGACCCGGTGTACGGCGCGATCCAGCGCCTGCGTCTGCCGCCGCCGGTGGCGGCGGTGCCGCAAGCGGCACCGCAACCGCGGCTGGCGGTGTTCCTGCAGCCCGACATCCGCGCCGGCTTGGTGACCGTGCGCGACGAGGTCGATCGCAGCGTCGTCACGCTGCGCGGCGACGGCCTGTTCGCGCGCGGCAGCGCGAGCCTGCTGCCCGAGAGCGAGGAGACGATGCGCCGCATCGCCGACGCGGTGGTGCGCGTCGGCGGCAGCGTGCTGGTGACGGGCCACACCGACAACACACCGATCCGCACCGCGCGTTTTCCGTCGAACTGGCACTTGTCGGAAGAGCGCGCGCGCACGGTGCGTGACCTGATGGTGGCCAGCGGCGTGCCGGCGGACCGCGTGCGCGCCGAAGGTCGTGCCGACGGCGAGCCGGTGCGCCCGAACGACAGCGAATCGAACCGCGCGCTCAACCGCCGCGTCGAGATCACCGTGTTCACCGCGCGGCCCGACGCGCGCGCGCGTCCCGCCGGGCCGGCCGCGGCACCGGCGGCACCGGCGGCGCCGGCCGCCTCGCGCTAGGACGGCGATGCTGCGCACGGTCCTCGGCCTCGTCTTCAACCGCTTCGTGCTGGTCGGCCTGCTGCTGCTCGGCCTGCTCGCCGTGGTGTGGTGGTTCGGCCCGCTGGTGGCGATCGGCGAGGCGCGGCCGCTCGACAGCGACCGTGCGCGCTGGATCACCAGCATCGTGCTGGTGCTGGCGGTGGTGCTGATCTTCGCGTGGCGCGCATGGCGCGCGCGTCGCGGCAACGCGCAGGTGGTGGCGCAACTCGTCGCTGCGCCGGCCGGGGGCCCCGCGGCGGAGAGCGCCGACATGGCCTCGGTGCGCGAGCGCTTCCAGGGGGCCTTGGCGTCGCTGCGCAAGGCGCGCTTCGCCAGCGAGGGCGACGGCGGCAAGAGCGGCTGGTGGCAGCAGCTCAACGCGCGGCTGTCCGGCCGCTACCTGTACCAGCTGCCGTGGTACCTGATCATCGGCGCGCCGGGCTCGGGCAAGACCACCGCGCTGCGCAATGCGGGGTTGCGCTTCCCGTTGGCGGCGCAGATGGGCGACAACGCGGTGCGCGGCGTCGGCGGCACGCGCGACTGCGAATGGTGGTTCACCGACCGCGCGGTGCTGATCGACACCGCCGGCCGCTTCACCACCCAGGATAGCAACCAGGCCAACGACAAGGCCACGTGGGCCGGCTTTCTCAACCTGCTGAAATCGTCGCGCCCGCGCCAGCCCCTCAACGGCGTGCTGGTCACCGCGTCGGCGTCCGACCTGCTCGGGCGCAGCGGTGCCGAGCGGCAGCGCTACGCGCAGACCGTGCGCGCGCGCCTGCAGGAGCTGTACGAGCAGCTCGGGGTGCGGCTGCCGGTGTACCTGCTGGTGACCAAGAGCGATCTGATGGCCGGCTTCGCCGAGCACTTCGCGTCGCTCGACAAGGAGCAGCGCGCGGCGCCGTGGGGCTTCACGTTCGGGCTCGAGCCCAAGGCCTACGAGCAGGCGCTGCCGGTGGAGTTCGACGCTTTGGTCGAGCGCCTGAACGCGGGGCTGATCGACCGCTTGCAGGCCGAGTCCGATCCGGCGCGGCGCACGCGGCTGTACGGATTCCCGAACCAACTGGTGGCATTGCGCGCGCCGCTGATCGAGCTGGTGCAGGCGGCGTTCGCGCCGTCGCCGTTCGAGGCAGACCCCATGCTGCGCGGCGTGTACCTCGTCAGCGGCACGCAGGAGGGCACGCCGATCGACCGCGTGCTCGGTGCGGTGGCACGGCGCTACCAGCTCGAGCAGGCGGTGCTGCCGGCGCAGCGCGCCAGCGGCCGCAGTTTCTTCCTTGAGCGGCTGCTGAGCGACGTGGTGTTCGCCGAGCATGGGCTGGCTGGGACGCGGCGCGGCTGGGAGCGGCGGCGCGCCGCGCTGGTATTGGCGGCCTACGCCGCGCTGGCGGTGGTGAGCGTCGGCCTCGTCGTTGCCTGGTGGACCAGCTGGCGCGGCAACCGTGCCTACGTCGACAACGTCGCGACGCGCATGGAGAGCGTGCGCCGCCAAGTGCAGGAGACGCCGAACCGCGCCACCTCCGACCTGGTGCCGCTGCTGCCGGCGCTGCAGGCCACGCGCGGGCTGGCGGCGGCGCAGGGGCCGGTGTCCGATGTCCCCTGGAGCCTGGGGTTTGGGCTGTACCAGGGCCGCAAGCTCGACGGCGCGGCACAGAACGCCTACGACCAGATGCTGCGCGACGCGGTGCTGCCGCGGCTGGCGTTGCGCTTCGAGGAGCAACTGCGCGCCGACAGCCAGCCCGAGTCGCTGTACGAGGCGCTGAAGGCGTACGTGATGATGTACGACCTGCCGCACTTCGACCCCAACGCATTGAAGGCGCAGGTCGAGGCCGACTGGGACGTGCGGCTGGGTCGCGGCCTGGCGCCCGAGCAGCGCGAGGCGCTCGGCGAGCAACTCGACTCGCTGCTGGCGCAAGGGCCGGCAGTGTCTCCGCTGCCGAAGGACCAGGCGCTGATCGACAGCACGCGCAACCGCCTGGCCGTGGTGTCGCTGCCGCAGCGCGTCTACACGCGGCTGCGCCAGGGCGGGCTCGGCGAGGGCTTTCCGGAGTTCACCGTCATCAAGGCCGGCGGCGGCAACGCGCCGCTGGTGTTCACGCGCGCCAGCGGCGAGCCGCTGTCGAAAGGCGTGCCGGGGTTGTTCACGTACAAGGGCTACTACGAAGGCTTCCAGAAGAAGGTCGACGACGCCGCCCGCCAACTCGCCGACGAGCAGCTCTGGGTGCTCGGCACGCCGGTCAGCGAGGCCAAGGGCACGCAGGCTGCGTTCGCCTCCGACAAGCTCATCAACGACGTGCGGCGCCTCTACCTCACCGACTATCGCGACACCTGGAAGCGCTTCATCGCCGACGTGCGCATCGCGCCGGTGACCAGCATCTCGCAGGCCGTCGAGCGCACGCGCTTTCTCGCCGCGCCCGACACACCGCTGGTGCCGCTGATGAAGGCGATGTCGCGCGAGACCACGCTGCTGGCCGGCGACAGCGCGCTCGAGCGTGCGCAGCGGCAGGCCGGTAGCGTGATCGGCGACATCAAGGGCAAGCTGCAAGGCGCCGTAGGCGCCAGGACGACCACCGGCGCACCGAGCGAGCGCATCGAGTCGATCGTCGACGACGAGTTCGTCGCACTGCGGCGCATGGTCACCGCGCCCGAGGGCGGCAAGTCGCCGCTCGACGGCGTGGTGGCGCGCCTGGGCGAGCTGCAGGTGCTGCTCACGGCCACCGAGGCCGCGCTCAAGGGCGGCGGCGCGCCGCAACCGTCGCCGTTGCCCAACCAGCTGAAGGCCGACGCTGCCAATTCGCCCGAACCGGTGCGCTCGGTGCTCGACACGCTCGGCTCGACCAGCGCGAAGGTCGCGCTGATGCAGGTGCGCGAAACCCTGTCGCGCGAGGTGCGCTCGCAGGTCGGCGAGTTCTGCATGCAGGCGGCGGCCGGACGCTACCCGTTCGACCAGAACGCTGCGCGCGAGATGACGCCGGCGGACTTCGCCACGCTGTTCGGCCCGGGCGGCAAGTTCGACCAGATGCAGCAGAAGCTCGCACCGTACATCGACACCAGCACGCGGCCCTGGAGTTTTCGCGCCGTCGACGGCACGCCGCTGGGCGCCGACGTCGGCACGCTGCCGCAGTTCCAGCGCGCGGCGGCGATCCGCGAGACCTATTTCGTCGGTGGCGTCGGTCCGGCCACGCAGCTGGTGTTCAAGCCGGTCGAGATGGACGTGGCGCTGAAGGAGTTCACGCTCGACGTCGACGGCCAGATCGTGCGCTACGACCACGGCCCACAGATTCCGATGAACGTGCGCTGGCCGGGGCCGCGTGGCACCGGCGTCGTGCGGGTGATGGTGCAGCCCGCGGGCAGCACTGGCATGGTCAACGAAGGACCGTGGGCCTTGTTCCGCCTGTTCGAGCGCGTGACGGTGCAGCCAGGCGCGGCGCCCGAGAAGTTCCGCGCGATCTTCGACATCGACGGTCGCAAGGCGGTGTTCGACGTCACCGCCGGCAGCGTGCGCAACCCGTTCCGGGTGCCCGAGCTGCGCAGTTTCTCGTGCCCCAACGGCCTGTGACGATGTCGGCCGACGACGCGCCGGGTTGGTACGGCAAGCTGGCGATGCTGGGCGACTTCGCGTCGCGACGCCTCGACGCCGCCTGGGTGCGCTCGTGCGATCAATGGCTCAGCGGTTGCGTGCAGGCGAGCCAGCGCGCGCTCGGCGAGCGCTGGCTGCAGGCCTACCTCGCCGCGCCGGTGTGGCGCTTCGCGTGGGCGCCGCAGGTGATCGACGAGCGTTGGTGGTTCGGCGTGCTGCTGCCCAGTTGCGACAACGTCGGCCGCTACTTTCCGCTGCTGATCGTGCAGTCGCGTGCCGCCGCGCCGGCCGATCGCATCGCGCTCGACCACCTCGACCTGTGGTGGTCGCACGTCGCACGCGCCGGCTCGGCGACGCTCGCCGACCATGCGACGCAAGAGGCGTTCGAGGACGCGTTGCATGGCGCGCCGCCGTGGCCGGGCTCCGGCGGTGGCCCGTGGATACGCCCGCTTAGCGCGGGTGGTCGCCAGCGCTTCGCCGTGGCCAGCGGCGCCGGCGCCAGCGAGCTGGCCGGCGGACTCGCCGGCGCAGCGCTGACGCAGCGCCTGTCAGGCAGCAGCCTGTGGTGGCCTCTGATCGACGCGGGTGCCGCGGGCAGCTGCACGCTGACCCAGGGCCTGCCATCGCCCGACGCGTTCGCCGCGCTGCTCACCGGCGAGTGGTGACCCGCTAACTCCGGATTGCGGGGACGCCGCGCGGTTTGGTGTCGTCGTTGTCCGGATTGGTCACCTCGCCCGGATCGCCAACCCACACCGCGATGGCACTGAAGTTGTCCTGGCCGCGCACGGCGCGCGCCTGGATCTGCTCGCGCATGTCGGCGAGCCATTGCTCGGGACCGAGCGCATGGGCCAGGCTCTGCGCCAGCGCGGCGTCGTCGAACAGCCCCCACCAGCCATCGCTGACGAGCAGGAAGGCGTCGCCTTCGAACAGCTCGACGGGCCGCGCCACGGTGTTGGGATCGATGTCGCCTTCCATGCCGAGCGCGGCCAGCAGCTGGTTCTTCTGCGGGTGATCCTGCGTCTGATCCGGGCGGATCAGTCCCGACTGCACCATGCGCTGCACGACGCTGTCGTCCGCCGTCACGACGTCGGCCTGGCCATGGCGGAAGCGGTAGAGCCGCGAGTCGCCGACGTGCGACCACAGCACGTGGTGCCCGCTGGAGTCGATCCACAACACGACGATCGTGCAATGCATGCGCGCGTCGGCATGGTCGGTGTCCTGGTGCGCCAGCAGTTCGGCGTGGGCCCCGCGCACCACCTGCGTCAGGACAGCCGGCGTGAACGACACCGACTCGTCGCGGAGCACCCGCTCGACGCTGGCCACCGCGCGCTGCGCGGCCTCGGCGCCGCGGCGATGTCCGCCGGCGCCGTCGCACAGGACCGCATAGTGGCCGTTGCGCGCCTGGCCGCACGCGAAGGCATCTTCGTTGTATTTGCGTCCGCCTTGCTCGCTGCAGGCCGCCATGCGGATGCTGGTCACGGCAACCCCTTGGCCGCGCAGGCGTGCGAGCCCCTTCGGAGCAGGCGCGCAACGCTCATCGCTTGCCGCCGCTGTCGCGCCGCAGCCGCTCGACCTGCTGCTCGTAGGCGGCGAGGAAGGCCTTACCGAACAGCGTGTGAAAGTCCTCCTGCGCCTCGGCGCGAATGGATTCGTGGTGCTGGAGGTAGAGGTCCCACAGGCGGGCCTTGCGGTTCATCGGCAACACGCTGTCGAGCATCGAGGTGCCCACCAGTTTGCGCTCGAGCGCCTCCGGTGCGAAGCGGTCAAGCATGCCCTCGACAGCCGCACGCATGCCGGCGACGGTGCCGATCGAATGGCCGACCAGGTCCTGCATCGCGTCGTTCATCGCGGCGGGCCCGTCGAGAAAGCCGCGCAGCGGAGGTTGCAGCAACTGTTCGAGGCCGGCCTTGGCGTCGGGGGAGAACTTCAGCGGGTTGTTGTTGACCTGGCGGATCACTGTCATGCCGGCACGCAACTCGTGCTTGGTGGTCGCCCGCACCGCGATCATCTGCAGCGTGCCGTCGATCGCGTTGCGCAGGATGCGGCCGACCTCGCGCAGTCGTTGCGCCAGTCCGCTCGACGGCAGCGGCGAGTTGATGCCTGCGCCTTCGCAGAACGCGGCCCACAGCGCCGCCTGCGACGCGACGTCGTCGGGTGCGCGGGTCGGCGACTCGGCGCCAGCGGGCCGCGGTGGCGGCACCGCCTGCCGCGGCGGCTGCCACGCGTCGTGCAGCGCCGACAGCCGATCGGCCTGCGCCGGCGCCATGGGCGCAGCGGGCGGTGGCGCGGGTGCGAACATCGCCAGCGGATCGCTCGAGACGGCGGGTGCACTGGGCGCGCCGCCGCCGCTGATGAAATGCGCCAGCGGGTCGTCCTTGCTTGCGGGGGCGGCGCTGCCGATGCCGAACATCGCATCGATCGACGGCGCGGCGGCCTGCGGCATCAGGTCGGCGAACGGATCGACCACCGGCGCAGCAGGCCCGGCCACCGGCTTGGCCGCCGGCGCCGCGAACGGATCGAAATCATCCGGCAGGCGCGCCGCGGGCGGCGGCTGCGGTGCCAGCGCGGGCGATCGCGCCGCGACGCCGGCCGGCGGCGGCATCAGGTCGGCAAACGGGTCCACCGGGGCTGGCGTGCGCAGGGGTGCTGCGCTCGGCGGTGGCGCGGGCGCGCCCAACAGATCGGCGAACGGGTTGTCGCTCGAAACGCTGCCGCCACCGCCGCCGCTGCCCAGCAGGTCGGCGAACGCGTTGCCCGACAACGGCGCCGGCGCCGTAGGCCCCGCCACCGGTACCGAGGCCTGACGCGCCGGTGTCGGTGCCGATGCGAGCCGCTGCAGACCCGGTCGGGTCGGTGCCTCGCTGTGGGCCGTGCTGATCTGCACCTTCAGCACGTACGGTCCGATGCGCAGCGTGTCGCCGTGCGCAAGCTCATGCGTGTCGCTGCCACCGAGCGAGCGCGTGCCGACGACGATCGGATTGGCCGATCCGACGTTGCGGATCACGAAGCCCTGGTCGTGCGCCACCACCTCGGCCTGCAGCCGCGACACGTGGCGCTGCGGGTCGGGCAGTGCCATCGTGTTGTGATCGGCACGACCGATGGTGCCGCCGCGCGCGTCGAACACCGCGGTGATCGGCTGCGACAACGGCTGGTCGTTGAGCGAAACGGCCACCAGGGTAAGGGTCATCGCCATGGGGCTCGCTCGTCGAATGAATGCGTCGGCTTCGCGATCATCGTCGGATTCGCGTACGCGCGCATCAACACACCAAAGTCACGCAGCGTCGGGCGTCAAAGCCCGCGCGCGTTCACGCCGAGCCAGCGGCGTTGCCGCGTGGTGGGCGCGGCGACCTGGAACAGCTTGCCGCCTGGCTGCAGCACGCACAGCCACAACGCGGCCAGCGCCCGCAACCGCTGCGTGCCCTCGCGCAGCACCCGTGTGGCCGCCGCGGCGCCGGCCGCCTCGCCGCAGAACAGCCGCTGCCCGGCGGCAGCCTGCAACGACGCCTGCCGGCCCCACCAGGCACGGACCTTGGCGACGTCGGGCCACGGCAGGCTTTCGTCTTCGTCGAGCGACACATCCTCGTCGTCCGGATCGTCCGACGGATGTTCGGCTCGCACAGGTGCCTCGAGCGTCTCGAGATCGGCACGCGCGAGGTCGGCGCCGGTGATCCAGGAGAAGGACTCGCCGGCCAGCCGCGTCAAGGCCGGGTCGGCCATGCGGTCGATCAGCCACGGGATGAAGCGCACATCGCCGAGCAGGCCGAGCGCGCGGATCAATCGCCGCTGCCGCGCCGGGTCAGCCTGCGCCGCCTGCGACAGCGACCGCGCGAGCTCGCTGGCCTGCTCGAACGGGCTGGCGAGCATGGCCAGCGCCAGTGCGCGTTCTGCCCACGGCGCGGTGTCGTTCGATGCGGCGGCCGCGACCGCCAGCACCTGCAGCGACGCCTGGCGGTCGCCGAGCAGGCACGCCGCCCAGGCGGCCCAGAACACCAGCTCTGGGTTGTCGTCGGTGATCGAGCCGCGCGCCTGCGGCAGTAGATCGACGCGCCCCAGCTCGGCCGCGGCGCGCAGCGCGGCGGCGCGCAGTTCCGGCCGATCGGTGCGCAGCGCGGCAAGCAGCGACGGCCCGGGGTCGACGCCGTGCATGCGACAGGCGGCGAAGCCGAGCGCCTGTTGAGCGGCCGACTTCGAGGTCAGCAGCTCGCGCACCACGCCTTGCAGGTCGGTGGCCGAGACCCAACCGAGCGCCGAGGCGACGCCGCGCGCGGCGTCGGGCAGCGGCTCCACCAGCGCCAGCGCGCGCTGCAGCAGCGTGTGGTCGCGCGACTCGATGGCTCGCACCGCGAGCGCGAACACCTCGCCGACCCCGGGGCGCTCGAGCGCTGCGACGCACAACGCAGTGCCTTGCTTGCCTGCGACCGCCAAGCCGTCGAGGTGGGCCGCGATTCGCTCGTCGAGCCGCCCCAGCTGCAACAGGCGCACGTGTGGCGCGCGTACCAACACGCTGCGCACATGTCGCAACATTGCCGCTTCTTCGGCGTGCTGCTGCACCACCACGTGTACGATCGGGCGTTCGACAACCGGTTGGGCAGGAGATGAAGCGACCATGACGGGCCCGGCACAGCCTGCGAAGCGGCGCGGCGCGTCCCGATGCTCGCGATTCGATGCCGCAGCGCCAATGGCCCAAAGTCACCCCTCCCACCAACCCGAGCGCCGCGCGTGCGCCAGCACGATTGCAGGCGCCACGATCGCCCGCGTGAGGAAGACCCTGACGGCTCGCGCAGCGCTCGCGTTGTTTTGCAGCGCCGCGTTGCTGAGCGCATGCCAGACGCCACCCGGCTCCGGTACGCCGGGCGAGCCCACCACCGGCGGCAAGCCGAGTCCGCAGCCACCGCAACCTGCGCCGCAGCCGGTGCCGGCGCCGCCGCCACCCCCGCCACCGCCGCTCACCGATAGCGAGGTCCGGCAGCTGCTCGACAGCGCGCGCAATCTGCTCGACCAGGGCCAGGAGGAGGCGGCAGCGGCCGAGCTCGACAAGGTGCTGACGTCCGACCCGAGTCAGAAGACGGCCACCACCTTGATGCGCTCGATCCGCGAAGACCCGGCCTCGCTGTACGGGCGCGAGTCGTTCCAGTACCGGGTGAGTCAGGGCGACACGCTGGCGCTGATCGCCGCGCGTTACCTCAACGACCGCGACCAGTTCTACGGCCTGGCGCGCTACAACAACATCCGGGTGCCGCGCCAGTTGCCGCTGGGCGCGAACATTCGCATCCCGGGCAAGGCGCGCACCCCGGCGCCGGTACCGGCGCCCGCACCACCGCCGCCTGCGCCGAGTCCGCCGCCGGCACCGACACCCGCGCCGCCCCCGACCCCGGCGCCTCCACCACCACCGCCGCCGCCCGACCCCGAGGTCGAGCGCAAGGCCGAGGTCGAGCGCCTCAGTCGGCAGGCCCGCGCCTACATGGCGCGCCAGGACGTGTGCGGCGCGATCGGCGCCTGGGATTCGGTGTTGAAGGTCGACCCGAACAACCGCACCGCCATCCTCGAG
Organism: Burkholderiaceae bacterium; assembly: GCA_035499355.1. Lineage (GTDB taxonomy): Bacteria > Pseudomonadota > Gammaproteobacteria > Burkholderiales > Burkholderiaceae_C > JAEUPI01. The sequence continues at coordinate 53,779 of DATJYZ010000087.1, forward strand.
CGCGAGAAGGCGCTCGAGCTGAAGAAGCGCCTGCCTGCGGCGAAGTGCTGAGGGCCGTCGTCAGCCCGGGGCGGCGCTCAGCGCCTTGAGCTTCTGGGCCGCGGCCTTGTGGTTGGGGTCGAACTGCAGGCAGCGACGCAGCGCGCCGATGGCGGCGGCGCGATCGCGCGACTCCAGGCGCTGGGCCTGCTGCCAGTAGATGTCGGCCAGTTGCGCGCGTGCGCGCGCGTCGCCCGCTGCCAGCGGCGCGAGCAGCGCGATCGCGGATTCGTACTCGCCCTGCGACGCCAGCAGACTGGCGTGCTCGAGATCGTTGCGGTCGGCGCTCGGCGTCGTGCGGCCGATCGGCTGCGCCCAGCGCGGCCCGGCCAAGTTGCCGCGCCGCGTGCGCACGCGCTCGATCTCCCGCAGCGCATCGGCGGCCGCGGTGTCGTCCGGTGCAACGGCGAGCGCCTCGAGGTAGAGCTTGACGGCTCCATCGAGGTCGCCGCGCTGGCGCGCCGCGCGCGCCCGGGCCTGGCGATCGGCGGAGACGCTTGCGGCGGACGCCAGCGCGGCATCGCGCTCCTTGTGCGCGGCGTCGTCGTTGGGGCGCAGCGCGAGCACCACGTCCCAGGCCCAGGCCGCATCGGCCCAGCGGCCCTGCTGTGCCGCCGCCCGCGCGGCCTCGCGCTGGCGCTGCTCGAACGCGCCGAGCGTCGCCTCGGCGCTCGAGGGGGCGGGCGAGGGTGCCGACACCACGGTCGGCGCGGCGTCGCGTGCGGGTTCGCTCACGGAGGCGCAGCCGATGAGCGCGACGGTGAGCACGCCGGTCAACGGCAGCGCCGCGCGCATCAGGGCCGCCCCGCAGCGGCGGTGCCGCGGCTCCAATTGAGACGGGCCTTGAACTGCTCGAGGTCGGTGTCGCCGAAGATCATCACGCGCTTGAGCAACAGCGGCGAGGCGTAGAACGGATTGCCGCCCGGGTTGACCGTGACCGCGAGCTCGTAGCCGGCCTTCTGCGTGGCATCGAGCACCGTCTCGGTCGCGTCGCCGTAGGGGTAGGCGAGGAAGCGCACCTTGGCACCGGCCGCGGCCAGCGAGCGCTCGATCAATTGCCGCGGCTGGCGCAGCTCGGTGTCGAGCCGCGTGCGGTTGGTGTCGATGTCCGACAGATTGACGTGGCTCTTGGTGTGCGACTGGATGTCCACCAGGCCGGAGCGCTGCAACTCGTCGAGCTGGGCCCAGCTCAGGCCGTCGCGCGAGCCGATGAAGTCGGTGTAGACGAACAGCGTGGCCGGTACGTCGTACTTGCGCAGCAGCGGCAGCGCGTTGCGGTACACCGACTCGTAGCCGTCGTCGAACGTGATCACCACCGCGCGCTGCGGCAGCGCCCGCTTGCCGGCGAGGAACGCCGCCAGGTCCGACAGGCGCACCACCGGCCGCCCGTTGTCGCGCAGCCACTCGAGCTGCGCCTCGAGCCTGGCCGGCGAGATGTCCATCTTCGAGCTGCCCGAGCCGACACGGTGGTAGCACAGGATCGGGATCGCCTGCGCGCTGCCGTCGGCGGCGATGCCGAGCGGGTTGGGCCACTGCAGCGGCAGCACCACCGGCTGTCCAGGCGCGGGCTGGGTCAGGCGATTGATCTCGCCGATCTGCCAGGCGCGCGAGGCCGAGCCGAGAAAGCGCTCGGCCACGGCCGCCAGCGTATCGCCGTCGCGCCACACGTAGACCAGCAGGCGATCACTGCGTCCGACCACCGTGCCCTGCGACGACGGCGCCGGGGGCGGCAGCGGTGCGGCCTCGGCGGGCCGTGCAGTGGGCGGCAACGAGGTCGGCGTGCTGCAGGCGAGCAGGCCGGAGCCGAGGACGGCGCATGCCACGCCCGTACGCCAGCCCGCACACCAAGAGTGCGCCGTCATGATTTCGTCGCAGGGGTGATCGTGGGCGGCCTGCTCATGTTGGCGAGCGTGACGGGCGACGACGGCGCGCGCGTCGAGTCGCGGTCCTGCAGCGACTGCGCCATGGCATCGAAATCGGCGAACAGCAGGCCGAACTCGTCCTTGCGGCTCTCGGCGATGCGGTGCGTGTAGTTGCCCTTGGCGATCTCGCGCATCGACTCGCCGACCAGGCGGATCGGCTTGGCGAACCAATCGGCGAGGAAGTACATCGCCAGCGCCACCGCGGCCACCGTGATCAGCAGCAGCACCGTCATCAGCGTGATCGACAGCTGCGCCACCTGCGTCAGCGGCTTCTCGGCGACGCCGAGCGCGACGCGGCCGACCAGCTTGTCCTGGAACGTGGCCGGAGCCTCGAAGCCGAGAATCGACTCGTCGTTGACGTGGTAGCGGAATGCGGCGGCGCCGCCGGCGAGCTTGCTCAACGGCTCGGTGCCGGCCGGCGTGTAGGGCTTGCCCACCAGCGCGGTCTGGCTCGATGCGCGCACCACGCCCGAAGGATCCATCACCACGATGCGCTCGAAGTTGCCGGTCTTCATCATCTCCTGCACGGCGACGTCGACCACCTCCCACTCCTCGGCCAGCGCAGGGGCGGCATTCTGCCGCGCGATGAAGCGCGCCAGCGAAGAGCCGTACTCGATGGCCTGGCCCATCAGCGCGGCGTACTGGCGCTGCGTGATGATGGCCGCGGTGATGCCCATCACCACCGCGACGATCGCTGCCATCGAAAGCGCCCACTTGACGCGCAGCGGCACGATGCGCGGCTTGGCCTTCTCGCGCGCGGCTTCGTCGAGCTCGGCCAGCACCTTGAGCAGGCCGTCGGCCATTTCCTTGCCGCTCTGGAAGCGCTGCGAAGGCTGCTTGGCCAGGCAGCGCTCGACCACCCGGCGCAGCGACGCCGGTGCGTCGGGGCGCCGCTGCGCCAGCGGCGGTGGCGGATCGTTGGCGATGCGCGTGGCCACCGCGACCAGGCTCTCGCCCTTGAACGGGCGCTCGCCGGTGACCATCTGGTACAGCACGATGCCGGCGGAGAAGAGGTCGGAGCGGCCATCGAGCTTCTCGCCGCGCGTCTGTTCGGGCGACATGTACTGCGGCGTCCCCATCACGGCACCGACTTGCGTGTGCTGCTGGCCGGCATCGTCCATGTGCGCGATGCCGAAGTCGGTGACCTTCACCGTCTTCTGGTCGGCCAGCATCAGGATGTTGCCCGGCTTGATGTCGCGGTGCACGATGCCGTGCGCGTGCGCATAGTCGAGCGCGCGCGCCAGCTGCAGACCCACCACCACCGCGTCGCGGATCGGCAGCGGCTTGCCCTTGTCGAGCTGATCGGACAGCGGCACGCCGTCGACCAGCTCCATCGCCATGTACGGGCGGCCTTCGATCTCGCCGACGTCATGCACGACCACGATGTTCGGATGCGACAGACCGCCGGCGGCGCGCGCCTCGCGCAGAAAGCGCGCGTGGAACTCGGCGTCCTCGGCCAGCGACGCGTGCAGGAACTTGATCGCCACCGAGCGGTTGATCTGCGGGTCGTGCGCCTTGTAGACGGTGGCCATGCCGCCGCGCCCGAGGCGCGACTGGATCAGGTAGCGGCCCACCTGGCGCACCGGGGAGTCGCCGACGATCGGACCCGTGCCCTCGTTGTCCTTGCCGGTCAGCGTGTGGCCGGGCAGTCCGCTCGAAAACGTGCTCGGGCGGCCGAATCCGGGGTCGGTGTCGGCCCTCGGCTGCGTCGGCGGCCGCGGCGGTGCCACGGGTGTGCGCGGACGCAGTTGCGTCGCCTCGGCGTCGCCCGGTTCCTCAGGCGCCGTGCCGGGCGTGGGCAACGGCGGCAGCGGGCGCAGCGGCGGCGCCTGCGGCGGCGCAGGTGCGCGCGAGAGTTGCGAGCGCAGCGGCGAACCGGCCGGGATGACCACCGTGCCATCTTCGGCCTCGGGCTCGGGGGTCTGGCGCGGCATGAACCGCGTCGGCTCGAAGCCGTCGTCACCGTCGCCCTTGCCTGGCCTGGGCGGTGGGGTCATCAATCGCGTGCGCTCGTCGGGTTCGGGCTTGCGGGCATCGGGCTGGGTGGTGGGACGCGCGCCAGGCACGCCGGGTCGACCGTCATCGTTTGCACTCATGCGGGAAGCCGTCGCTTTCTCGTGGCTGCCGGAAGGCGCCGCTCAGCGGGCCGAAACCCGCCCATGGTGAAGCCGGCCCGCGGGCCGCGGCAATGACCGAAGGTCACGGCCGCAGCATGCCGCGATACACGCCGGGCGTCGACCCCTCGATTTCGGTCGCGCCCGCGGTGCGGCGGAAGAACTCGGGCTCGCCCACGTAGCCGGCCACCGCATAGGCGTAGCCGAGCGAACGCATGTCGGCCAGGCAGGCGTGCAGCAGTGCGGCGCCGATGCCTGTGCGGCGCGCCTCCGGCAACACGCCGACGGGCCCGACGAAGCCGCGCGCGGTGGTGTCGTAGCAACAGAAGCCGATCAAGCTCG